>CAUJJG010000166.1 GCA_963205445.1 Pseudomonadota bacterium | reverse complement strand
GCCACGATGCCCACCTGGGAAATCGCGTTCTTCCGCAACCTGTTCGGCTTCCTGGCACTGCTGCCGATGTTGGCAATCCCGGCGCTACGCCAACCGCAGCCGGCGCAGGCTTTCCTGCAAAGCGTCCGCACCACGCAGCTGCCCCGCTATGTCCTGCGCACCGCCATCGGCATCGTGAGCATGGTCTGCGGGTTCTGGGCGATTGCGCATTTGCCCCTGGCGCAGGCGATCTCGCTGACGTACTCATCGCCCATCTTCGTCACCATCGCCGCCATTTTCCTGCTGGGGGAACGCGTACGTGCACGGCGCTGGACCGCCGTGGCGCTGGGGTTCCTCGGCGTGCTGGTGATCGTACAGCCCTGGTCGCATGCCTTTTCGGCCGGCACCCTCGTGGCCGTGGCCGCCGCAGTGCTGAGCGCGCTGGTGGCAATCCAGATCAAGCAGCTCTCGCAGGTCGACAAGGCCGACACCATCGTGTTCTGGACCTATGCGCTCTGGGTGCCGATGGCCTTGGTGCCGGCCCTGTTCGTCTGGGTGCCGCCCCAGGGCATCACCTGGCTTTGGCTGGTGCTGACCGGCCTGATGGGCACCGTGGGGCAGGTCCTGTGGACGCGGGCGCTGAAGTTGGGGGATGTGTCAGCCTTGACCCCCATCAGCTTTACCCAGTTGCCCATGGTCACCTTTGCAGGCTGGCTGCTGTTCGATGAGGCCGTGGGCGCCGCGACCTGGGTGGGTGCCGGCATCATTCTGGCCTCGACGTTCTACATTTCCCATCGTGAAGCGGTCTTGGCGCGCAAGGCGGCCACGCATGCGCCCAGCGAAGCCAAGGCCCCCGGTGAATAACTGCTTCCGGGCGGGTAACGCTTGGCGTCGCGCGTTTTCTGAATCCGCATGGCTGTCGCGTTTCGCTGCAAGCGCACGCGCTACACTCGAAGCAGCCTCCTTGCCGCGTTCCCATGACCACGGACAGCACACCCATCGACACGACCCAGCGCACATTGTTCAGCGAAGGCCCCTTGCGCCCGATCCAGCGCGCCGCTTGCGTGGTCGTGATTCATGGCGAAGGGTTGGGCCGGCGCGCTGACATCCACGATGCGCCGGTACTGATCGGCCGTTCGCACGAGGCCGATTTCACCATCCTGCACAACAGCGTCTCGCGCCAGCACTGCCGGATCCTCCGCGACGGCACGCATTGCAGGATCGAAGACCTGGGGGCGACCAATCCCACCCGGATCAACGGTCGCAAGCTGGAAGGCAGCGCCGAGCTGGCCGACGGCGACCAGATCACGGTCGGTGAGAGCATCCTGAAGTTCATCGCCCAAGACAGCGTGGAGGCGCGTTACCACGAAGAGATCTATCAGCTGGCGGTGCACGACCCACTGACCGACCTGCACAATCGTCGGCATTTCGTCGAGATGGCGGACCGGGAAATCGTGCAAGCGTTGCGCCACGGGCGCCCCCTCACCCTCTGCATCATCGATGTGGATCTGTTCAAACCGATCAACGACCGCTATGGCCACATCAGTGGCGATGAGGTGCTTCGCCGGATCGGTGCCTTGGTACGCCAGCAGGCCCGCAGCGGAGACATTGCGGCAAGGATCGGCGGCGAAGAGTTTGCCCTGTTGCTGCCGGAATGCACCCTTGAGGATGCAATCGCCACTGCCGAACGGTTGCGTGCTTCGGTGGAAGCTGCGCGTTTCCCTCTGGATGGTGAGGACCAACGGCTGACCATCAGCATTGGCGTGGCCACGTTGGCGGATGGCTGCGCCTCACGCGGGGCGCTGATGGCGGCTGCCGATGCCGCGCTGTATCGCGCCAAGGACGAAGGCCGCAACCGGGTGTGCCGCCACCCCTGAGGCACGGGGTCAGAGGTAGGACTCGATGCAGACCGCATCCACCTGCTCCGGCCGCAGGAACCGATGCGCGTAGTCGAACAGGATCCCGGAGCGCAGGAACAGTTCGAACAGCTCGCGGTCGATGTGTTGCTCGTTGCACATCTTCGCCATGATCGACAGCGCCTCGGACAAGGTCTTGCCCGGCTTGTAGGGCCGGTCGGCGGCAGTGAGTGCTTCGAAGATGTCGGCAATCGCCATCATCCTCGCTTCGATGGCCAGCTGGGAGCGGTCCAGCCGTCGCGGGTAGCCGGTGCCATCCAGCTTTTCATGGTGCCCCCCGGCGATCTCCGGCACCCGGCGCAGGTGGCGGGGCAAGGGCAGCTCTCCCAGCATGCTGATCGTGTGCACCATGTGCTGGTTGATCTTGTACCGCTCTTCCGCGGTCAAGGTGCCGCGGCTGATGCCCAGGTTGTGCAGTTCGCCGTGGTTGTACAGCAGCTCGGGCACATCCATGCGGAAGCCCCAGCGGTTGTCCTCCGGGATGCGCTCGGCGTCCGTGCGGGGAATCCTGTGCTCCGGCTTGTCCATCAGCAGGCATTCTTCCACCGGCAAATCCGGCCCCGAGCCTGCACGGCGGGCAAGCTCATCACGCGACAACCCAAGCCGATCATCCAGCGTGCGCATCCAGCGCCGCTGTGCGATCAGGTGCAAGCGTTGACGCCGCACCTCATCCAGATATTCACCCCCGATGTTGCACTCGGCCACGAAGGCGAAATCGGCATCCAGGGCCGCCTGCTCGGCGTCACGCTGGGCACGCAGCGTCGGCTCATCCCCGCCTTCGGCGCATCCACGCCAATAGGTGATGTCGGCATCCCGTTTGAGTACTTCGAACCGCGTGCGCACCTCGTGGAGGCGGTTGTAGACGGTTTCCAACTTGGTGGCCTTGTCCACCACGTACTCGGGCGTGATCACCTTGCCGCAGTCATGCAGCCATCCGGCAATGCGCAAGGCTTCCCATTGTTCAGTGTTGAGATGGAAGTCGGCAAATGGTCCGTCGGTGGCATCGCAGGCAGCCTGCGCCAGCATGAAGGTCAACTCCGGCACTCGGGAGCAATGCCCGCCCGTGTAAGGGCTCTTGGCGTCGATGGCATTGGCCACCATGTGGATGGTGGCTTCCACCAGGGCTTTCTGCTGCGCCAATAGTGCTTGCGTTTCCAGCGCGGTGGCGGCACTTGCCGCTACCGCCTCGATGAAGCCCTCCGTCGTGGCATCGATCACACCCTCCTTGAAGAGCACCAGCATTCCCAGCAGCTGCTCGCTGCGATCGCGCAGCGGGAGCGCCAGCATTGCCACCGACGCCAGGCCCGGGTCCAGCCCCAGCGCCCGCAACTCCTCCGCCTGCAGATGGCCGGTGACGGGGCGCATCGCCTGTCTGGCGCGCTCCAGCAGCTGCGGCATTGCCTCAGGCTGCAACAGGGGCAATTCCGGGGCGTCCTTGGCCCTGCCCCCTTCCAGATCCAGTGCGGCGGCGCGCAAGGCTTCGCCGCTGTCGTCCACCAGATACAGGACGCCGCCGCGTGCCGAAGCGATGTCCACCAGTTTGTCCAGCAGCCAAGGCCGCATGGCCGCGAAATCGGTTTCGGTCGCGATGCGACGGTTGATCTTCAGGAAGCGCCGCACCGCATCGCGCATCAGGTCGAACGCCGAGCCCAATTCATCGATCTCGCGCACCTGCGAACGCACTACGGGGTGGTCACTGAAATCAAACCGTCGAACCGCCTCGGCTTCACGTGCCAGCTGCACCAGCGGCGCCACGATCCGCCGTGACACCAGCGCTGCCACCACTGCAGCGGCAGCGACCAAGAGGGCGAATTCGGTCAGGCCCGGCAGGGCATCCCCAAACGCGCGCAGCACCTGGCCCACGATGATGACCAGGGCCACGGACAACAAGGTGATGTACAGATAGAACGGAAAGCTGCGGCGCTTGTTGTCCATGTCGCTCCCCCCGGTGCGCTCCGACAGGGGCAGTCTAACGCGCTGCGGAGGGATGCGGCTCAGTCAGGCATGGCGGCGCGGTAATGCGTCTCGACATACTCGTCAATCAAGGCCACAAACTCTTGGGCGATGTTGTCCCCGCGCAGCGTCACCGATTTTTCCCCATCCACGAACACCGGCGCCGACGGCGCTTCGCCAGTGCCCGGCAGGGAAATACCGATGTTGGCGTGCCGCGATTCACCGGGCCCGTTGACCACGCAGCCCATCACTGCCAGCGTCATGTTCTCCGCGCCCGGGTGGCTGATCTTCCACTCCGGCATCTTGCTGCGGACATGCGCCTGTACCACCTTGGCCAACTCCTGGAAGAACTCGGAGGTGGTGCGGCCACAGCCCGGGCAGGCCGTCACCATCGGCGTGAACGCACGCAGGCCCATGGTCTGCAGCAATTCTTGGGCGACGATCACCTCCTGCGTGCGTGAAGCCCCCGGCTCGGGGGTCAACGAAATGCGGATGGTGTCGCCAACGCCTTCCTGCAGCAGCACGCCCAGCGCTGCGCTGGAGGCAACGATGCCCTTGCTGCCGATGCCGGCCTCGGTCAGGCCCAAGTGCAGGGCGAAGTCGCTGCGCGCGGCCAGGTCGCGATATACCGCCACCAGCTCCTGCACGCCGCTGACTTTGGCGCTGAGGATGATTCTCTCCGCCGGCAGGCCCAGCTCGACCGCACGCTGCGCCGATTCCAGCGCCGACAATATCAAGGCCTCACGCATTACCCGGCCGGCGTCCCAGGGCGCGGCGCGCTGCGCGTTCTCGTCCATCAGCCGCGCCGCCAGCGTCTGGTCCAGCGAGCCCCAGTTGGCGCCGATCCGCACCGGCTTGTCGTAGCGGCAGGCAAACTCGATCAGTTGCGCAAACTGGGTGTCCTTCTTCTTGCCAAAACCGACGTTGCCGGGGTTGATGCGGTACTTGCCCAGCGCCTCGGCGCAAGCCGGCGCGCCGGCCAGCAGCTGATGGCCGTTGTAGTGGAAGTCGCCGATGATCGGCACGCTGATGCCCATCATCGCCAACCGTTCGACGATGCGCGGAATCGCATCGGCGGCCTCGGCGGTGTTCACCGTCACCCGTACCAGCTCGGAGCCGGCGCGCCACAGCTCGCCGATCTGCTTGGCCGTCGAGGCCACGTCACTGGTGTCGGTATTGGTCATCGACTGCACCACCACCGGCGCGCCGCCCCCCACCTTCACGCCTCCGATCTCGACGGTGCGGGTGATGCGGCGGGGTAGCGGGCCGAAGCGGTCGGGGGCGTGCGTGGTCATCCGCACATTTTAGCGGGCTACTCGCCTCCGGGGTTTGCCTGCCCCCTGCGGTTCGCCGCTAAGGCTCCGCATCCGGCTCCGATGCGCGGCCGCGCGCCATCCCTGGCGCGCTCGAAGCAGGCCTGCCCTGCGGCCAAGCCGCGCGTGGGAGTGCATCGCAGCCGCTAAAATACCCGCATGACCACGCACGCCCCCGACCGCTTCGGCCCGCTTCCCCGCCGCATCACCCGCACCGTCGAGATCGGTGGCGTGAAGGTGGGCGGCGGCGCGCCGGTGGTGGTGCAGTCGATGACCAATACCGACACCAGTGACGTGGCCTCGACGGCCAAGCAGATCGGCGAGCTGTGGCGCGCCGGCTCC
>CAUJJG010000165.1 GCA_963205445.1 Pseudomonadota bacterium | reverse complement strand
ATTGGGCGCGCCGTTCAACTGGCCGCGGTCGTTCAAGCCCCAGCAGAGTACGTTGCCGTCCGCCTTGAGTCCGCAGGTATGGTAGCTGCCCGCCGACACCGACACGAATGGCCCCGGAACCGGGCTGCTTGCAGAGTCTGGCGTGCCGTTCAACTGGCCCCAGCCGTTATCGCCCCAACAACGCACGCTGCCGTCCGCCTTGAGGCCGCAGGTATGGTAGCTGCCCGTCGACACCGACACGAACGGGCCGGACACGCTGCCCGTGGTGGCAACGCTCGGCGTGCCGTTCAACTGGCCGTCGAGGTTCAAGCCCCAGCAGCGCACGCTGCCCTCCGCCATGAGGCCGCAGGCGTGATAGTGCCCCGCCGACACCGCCACCACCCGGCTTGCGCCTTCGGTCACGCTGCTGGGCGCGGCGCTGCCATCGCTGGCCCATGCCGCCACCGGCAGCAGGAGCAACATCAGGCTCGTCAGGAAACGGGGCGGGCGAGGAAGGGCAAAGCGGCGCATGGGACATTCCCAAAGGGAGACTGCCTGCCAGATTGCGCGGGCATCGACCAACCCGGGTAATCCAAACATCCACAACACTTGTCCAAACGTCCAGCCCTGCGAATACACTGTGCCCGCTGCAGGGGGAACCATGGCGCACAACACCGAAACCGCATCCACGGGCCGCTTCATCGCGGTGGACACGCGTGCCGCGCCAGTCAAGGAACGCTTCGACCTGTGGTGCTCACTGTTCCCATTCACCGACATGCAACCGTTGCGGAGCGCGCCCTACCAATCCCGTGCGCTGCTGTGCGCCGCCACTGACGGCAGCATGCTGGCGCGCATCCACATGGACGCCACGCTGTCGCTGTTCCCGGAAGAACGCAGCGACCAGATCATGCTGAACCTGTTTCTGGGCGGGCACTCGCAGGTGCGGCACGGCAAGTACGAAGATGTGGTGGATGCCGGCAGCGGCTTCAACCTGATGGACTGCAAGATGCCGATGCGCACGCATGCGCAGATGCACGAGAGCATCCACTTGCTGCTGCCGCGTGCGCAGGTGGCGCGCGTGCTGGGGGCAAAACCAGCCGGTGAAGGGCGCGCGCTGCGCGATCTGCCGGACACGCCATTGGGCGACATCCTGAAAGCCCACCTGCTGGCGGTGACGCAACAGGGCCTGGCGCTGGATGCCGCCTCCGCCGCCTGCGCGATGGCCTCGGTGAACGCGCTGGCGATGGCCTACCTTGAGCAATGCCATCCGACGCAGGCCGCCAAGGGCATGGCCGATCACGATGCATGGCTGTTCGAGGCCGCCTGCCGCTGCATCGAAACGCGCCTGGATGATCCCCGTCTCACCGCCGACAGCGTGGCCCGTACGCTGGGCTGCTCACGCACGCGGCTGTACGAGGTCTTTGCCGCGCGCGGCCTGTCGGTTGCCACGCATGTGCGCGACCTGCGGCTTTCGCGCAGCCGCGCCTTGCTGCGCGATGCTGCCCTTGGCATCGGCGATGTGGCGTTGTACTGCGGCTACAGTGACCTGCCCGCCTACAGCAAGGCCTTCAAACGCCGCTTCGGCATGACGCCCAGCGCGTGGCGTAATGAAGTAGTGGCGATGCCCCCACGCGGAGAATGACTCCCTACAATCGCGGCATGACCACCCTGTTCGTTTCCGACCTGCACCTTGACCCGGAACGCCCGGCAATCACCGAATTGTTCGGCTGTTTTCTTGCTGGCGAGGCGCGCAACTCGGATGCGCTGTACATCCTCGGCGATCTGTTCGAGGCCTGGGTTGGGGATGACGATCCTTCCGAAGTCGGCAGTTTCGTCGCCAACAGGCTGCGCGCGCTGGCCGATGCCGGCGTGCCGGCGTACTTCATCCGCGGCAACCGCGACTTCCTGCTGGGGCCGGACTACGCCGCGCGCTGCGGGATGACCCTGCTGGACGATCCCACCGTCATCGACCTGTACGGCACGCCCACCCTGCTGCTGCACGGCGACCTGCTGTGCACGGACGATGTCGCCTATCAACAGTTCCGCACGCAGACCCGCGCCCCGCAGTGGCAGGCGCAGTTTCTGGCACAGCCGCTGCCTGCGCGGCTGGCGTTCGCCGCGCAGGCCCGCGTGGCCAGCAAGGCACGCTACGGAGAGCTGGTGGCGCAGGGCCAGCAGGAAACGATCACCGACGTCGCGCCGGCCACGGTGCAGGATTGGTTTGAACGCTTCGGCGTGACGCGGATGATCCACGGCCATACCCACCGACCGGCGATTCACGATGAAGGCAATGGCCATACGCGCATCGTGCTGGGGGATTGGTACGAGCAAGGCTCGCTGTTGCGGGTGGATGCAGACGGCGTGCGATTGGCTTCGCTACAAGCCGGGTAAAGTCACTTTGGTCGGCGCCGCGCGGTTGGGCAGGCCCTTCCGCGAATGTCCCCCGGCATCGGCCTTACGGCCGCTACCTCCTCCTTGATTTCGCTGCAGGGCCTACCCAACCGCGCTTCGACAGAATCTCGCCAGCGCAGGGCGAAAACCTCAAGCCCGATCCGCCTCGGCCAGCAGGCTTTCCAGCTCTTCGAGGTCGAACCCGGCTTCCAATCGCGCCTCGGTATTGAACGGCTTGTGCAGCACGCCGCTGGCGTACTCGCGCAGCAGCTCGCGGAATCGTGTGCGTGGCTCGACTCCGGCGCGTTCGCAATACCAGCGATACCAGCGGCTGCCGGCGGCGACATGCGCCACTTCCTCGCGCAGAATGGTCTCCAGAATCTCCACCGTGGCGTGATCACCCAGCGCGCGCAGCTTGACGATCATCCCCGGCGTCACGTCCAGCCCACGCGCCTCCAGCACCCGCGGCACCAGCGCCATCCGCGCCAGGCCGTCGTGCGCGGTCTTCTCGGCCATCTCCCACAGCCCGTTGTGGGCATCGAAGTCGCCGTAGTCGCGGCCCATCTCCTGCAGGCGCTTGCGCAGCAGATTGAAGTGCCGCGCCTCGTCAAACGCCACCGATACCCAGTCGGCATAGAACGCGGGCGGCAGGCCACGGAAGCGATAGACCGCATCCCAGGCCAGGTCCATCGCGTTGAACTCGATATGCGCCACCGCGTGGATGAACGCCGCGCGCCCTTCGTCGCTGCCAAAGCCGCGCCGCGGCAGCTCGCGCGGATGCACCAGCCTGGGCTTGGCGGGACGACCCGGCATGCGCACCGGCTCGGGCGGCGGCGCATCCACATCGATCGCCAGCGCACCGCGCCGGAAGGCATCCGCCAGCTCCAGCGTCAACGCCGGCTTGGCGTCGGCGGTGGCCGCATCAAGGCAGGTGCGGGCAGCGTCGAACAGGCTCTTCATCGCAAATCCGGGTAACTTGCCTCACCCGGTGCGGCGCTTGTTCTTCGCTTCGTCCGAACGCTGCTGCTTGAGCTTCTCGAAGTAATCCGCCTCGATCCCGGTGATGTATTCCCCATTGAAGCAGGAGCTGTCGAACTTGCGGCCCGGAAACTTCGGCCCGGCCACCGCCGCTTCCAGATCGGCCAGATCCTGATAGATCAGCCAGTCGCAGCCCAGCAGCGCCTCCACTTCCTTCTCTGTCCGCCCGTGCGCCACCAACTCCTCGCGCGAGGGCATGTCGATGCCGTACACGTTGGGATGCCGCACCGGCGGTGCCGCCGAGGCCAGATACACCTTTTTCGCCCCCGCATCCCGCGCCATTTGCACGATCTGCTGGCTGGTGGTGCCGCGAACGATGGAGTCGTCTACCAGCAGCACCACGCGGTTGCGGAACTCCAGCGGGATCGGGTTGAGCTTGCGCTTGACCGATTTGGCGCGTTCGCCCTGCCCCGGCATGATGAATGTGCGGCCAACGTAGCGGTTCTTGATGAAGCCCTCGCGGTACTTCACGCCCAGCACGTTGGCAATCTCCAGCGCAGAGTCACGGCTGGTGTCCGGGATGGGGATCACCGTGTCGATGTCGTGATCGGGGCGCAGGCGCAGGATCTTCTCGCCCAGGGTGACGCCCATGCGCATCCGCGCCTTGTGCACCGAGATGTTTTCGATCATCGAGTCCGGGCGCGCGAAGTACACGTATTCGAAAATGCAGGTGGCGTGCTCGGACGCCGGCGCGCACTGGCGCGTATGCAGCTGGCCGTCGGCAGTGATGACCAGCCCTTCGCCCGGCTCGACGTCGCGCACACGCTCGAAACCCAGCACGTCCAGCGCCACCGACTCCGACGCCACCATGTACTCGTCCCCTTGTGCAAGGCTGCGCTTGCCCAATACCAGCGGCCGGATGCCATGCGGATCACGGAAGGCCACGATGCCCAACCCGAGCACCGCACAGACCACCGCATAGCCGCCCTTCACGCGGCGGTTGACGCCTTCCAGCGCACCGAAGACTGCCTCCGGCGTCAGTGCATTCTGCGTATCCAGCTCATGCGCAAACACGTTGAGCAAGACTTCCGAGTCCGACCCTGTGTTGATGTTGCGGCGGTCTTGTTCGAACACCTCGCGGCGCAGTGCTTCGGTATTGGTGAGATTGCCGTTGTGCGCCAGCGCGATGCCGTAGGGCGAGTTCACGTAAAACGGCTGCGCTTCGTCGCTGCCTTCGCTGCCCGCCGTGGGGTAGCGGCAATGGGCGATGCCGATGCGGCCTTCCAGCAGCGCCATCGACTTGGCATCAAACACGTCGCGCACCAAGCCATTGCCTTTGTGCACGCGCAGACGCGAGCCATGCACCGTGGCAATACCTGCTGCATCCTGGCCGCGGTGCTGCAGCATGGTCAAGCCGTCATACAACAACCCGGCCACGTCAGTCTGGCCAACAATTCCAACGATGCCGCACATGGGGGAGTTCCTGCTGGGGTCTGGGCTCAGGGATGCGGACGGACCATGCCGTCCTTCCCGGTGGATGCCTTGAGTTTTGCTTTCAGCGCCTCGGCTTCGGCGCGGCTGATCACCGGACCCACTCGCACCCGGGTCAGGCTGCCATTGGGGCCAGGCACGGTGTCGGTGAAGGTATTGAAGCCCGCCTTGCGCAAGGCGTCGCGCTGGGCCTGCGCATCGCTGGCAGAGGCAAATGCACCGATCTGCACCACGTAACCGGTGCCGGCAGCACTGTCCGGTTTGACGGGCGGTGGTTCGGAGTTGTCATTCGATGCCGGCTTCACGGCCGAGGCAGGCTTGACTTCCTGGGTCGCCTTGGGCGGCTCGGCCACGGGCTTCGGTTTGCCCTCAGCCGTCGCGGGAACTGCCACCGGCGGGGCACTTGCTGCAGGCGAAGCCGCGGCCCCTGCCGCAGGTGTTGCGGCAGTTGGTGCATCCAATGTCAACACCTTGGCCTCAACGGTCGTAGGCACCTGACCGGCGCGCAGGCGCGCGGACTCGGCGGTGGCACGGTCGCCGAACGGCCCGATGCGCACGCGCTGGGCTTGCTTCGTACCCAGCACAACCGGCTCGCGATAACCGGGGAGACCCACATTGCGCAGTGCGGCAATCACCTTGTCAGCATCCGCGGCGTTGGCATAACTGCCGAAGCTGACCGCAAAGCCGCCCGCCGCCACGGCAGCAAGCGGCGCAGGGCCGGCGGCCGCAGCCAGATCCGGTTCGGTGGGCGCCGGCTCCACCACGCTGGCGGGCATACCCACGGCACCACCGGCAGGCGCAGCACCGGGCTGCACCAAGGGCAGATCCTGACTCGTCACCGTGGCCGCATCAGGTGCTGCCGGGACCCGCAGAGAAAGGCTGGCCACGCCGCTGTCCGGCGCCGGCCCCTTGACCAGCATGGGCAGGAAAATCACGCCCAGCGCAACCAGTACGACCGCGCCGACCAGGCGCTGTTTCAGCGAAACGTCCATCGGATGTCCGTGGGGGCCAAGGCGCGATTGGGAGGCGAATTATACCGGCTTGGCGGGCTTGATCAGTCGCTGCCGTTCAGAAACTGCAAGGCTTCCCCCGCAGCGAGAAACGACCCGAACACCAGCACGCGCCCATCAGGCCCGACGTCGGACAACGCCGCTTCCAGCGCCTCGGTAACCGTGTCGTGACAGGCCGCCCCGGCCGCCGCCGTGCCCAACAGCCGCCCCGCCAACGCCGCGGCATCGATGCCACGCGCGCCTGCGGCCTGCGTGCCCGCCAGCCGCCAGCCTGCCACCTGCGACGCCAAGGCATGCACCACGCCCACCGCATCCTTGTCCGACAAGGCGGCATAGACCGCGCAGGTCCGTCGCGCCGGCGATGCGTACAGGGCAACGGCCAGCGCCTGCGCCGCTTGCGGGTTGTGGGCCACGTCCACCAGCACCTCCACCCCATCGCGTTGGAAACGCTGCAGCCGCCCCGCTACCTGTGCCATGGCCACGCCCTGCGCCATCGCCTCGGCATCCACCGTCAGATCCAGGGCACGCAAGGCCGCGATGGCGCAGGCGGCATTGCGCAACTGCACGGGCGCTGCCAGCTGCGGCGTTGGCAGCATCATCTCGCATCCAAGCTCGCGCCAGCGCCAATGTTGGGCATCGATGGGTTCGACGAAGAAATCATTGGCGATGCGCCAGGTGGGCGCGCCGATGGCATAGGCATGCCGCAGGACGCTGGCCGGCGGGTCGTCATCGCCCAGCACCAATGGCTTGAATGGGCGGGCTATGCCGGCCTTTTCAAGGCCGATGGCTTCGGTATCGACCCCAAGCCAGTCCTGGTGATCCAGCGCAACGGTGGTGAGGATGGCGGCATCGGCATCGACCAGATTCACCGCATCCAGCCGCCCGCCCAGACCCACTTCCAGTACCACCAGGTCCAGCGCCTGCTGCTGAAAGCACCAGAGCGCGCACAGGGTGCCGTATTCGAAATAGGTCAGCGGCGTGTCGCCGCGGGCGGCCTCGACGGCTTCAAAGCCGGCCACCAGTGCGGCATCGTCCGCATCGGCGACGTCGATCCTTACCCGCTCGTTGTAGCGCAGCAGATGCGGCGAGGTGTAGGCGCCCACGCGCAGGCCTTGGGCGCGGACGATGGCTTCGATGAAAGCCACGGTCGAGCCCTTGCCATTGGTGCCGCCCACGGTGATGACCTGCGTGGCGGGTTTGCCCAGCGCCATGCGCCCTGCAACGTCGCGCACGCGCTCCAGCCCCAGAGCAATGGATTTCGGGTGCTGGCGTTCGATGAAAGCCAGCCAGTCGACAAGGGATCGGCTCATGCCGCGTATTGTAGGTGGCGCGTGGCCTGCGGGTTACAGCGCGCGGTGCTTGGCCTCACCGAAGAATGCGGTGTGATGGGCGCAATCGTTCAGGCGTACGACCTCCAACGCATCCACGCTGGCACCTTCCAGCAGGTTCAACGTGCAGGGCGCTTGCCGGAACGTCCACAGCCGCGCCAGCGGCAGGCCAAGGATGCGCGCCAGCAGTACGCGATTGACGGCATCGTGGGCCACCACCAGCAGGGTATCGTCCGTGCCCAAGCCTGCGCAGGCAGCAGTCAGGGCCGGCCAGGCGCGATCCAGTACGCCTTGCAAGGACTCGCCACCGGGGCCCGGCATCAGCACCGTGTCAGGCGCATCGCGCCATGCCTGCAGGCGGGCCGGGTCGCGCTCGGCAATCTCGCTGGCCAGCAGGCCTTCCCAATCGCCGTGGCCGATCTCCAGCAAGCCCGCATCGAAGCCCAGCATCGCCGCACGTTCCTCACCCAAAGCCAGCTGCGCGGTGCGGGTGGCGCGCGCCAATGGCGAGGCGATGGCACGGTCGATCTGCAGCCCCTGCAAGCGCCCCCCCAGTGCCGTGGCCTGGGCGATGCCGATGTCGGACAGTGGAATATCCACCTGCCCCTGATAGCGACCTTCGGCGTTCCATGGCGTTTCGCCATGACGGGCAAGCAGGACTTTCATGCGCGAACCTTCCCCCGGATTGTGCGATGCAGCATCGTAGCAGGTTGCATGCAGGCCACCACCGCCGCCAAGCTGGCAGCCCCCCAACCAACAGGCATGCCGCCATGCAGGTCAAAGGCGAATTCGAGGTCAAGCGCACACCGCAGGGCGAGCTGGAGGTCGGCGACGGGCAAGCGATCGGCCACATGCGCTTCGACAAGCACTTTCATGGCCCGCTTGCCGCCACCAGCGTGGTGCAGATGCTGGCCCTGATGACCGATACCCCCGGCTCCGGCGCCTATGTCGCGCTGGAACGCATCGCAGGCACGCTGGACGGCCGCACCGGCAGCTTCTGCATGCAGCACAACGGGGTGATGGATCGCGGACAGCCGTCACTGGACCTGACCGTGATCCCCGATTCCGGAAGCGACGCCTTGCAAGGCCTGCACGGGCGGATGCGCATCGACATCATTGATGGCAAGCACTTCTACACCTTCGATTACGACTTCCGCGACGCCTGATGCCGCCCTTCCCCAAGAAAAACGCCGGCACATCGGCCGGCGTTTTCTGAAGACCCGCGACGCTCAGCGCTTGGCGGGGACGCCCAGCTCCTCCAGCAGACGCGGGGCCGGCATCACCTCCTGCATGATCCAGCGCATGTAACGCTGGTCGACCGAAATCATGCGGGTGATGACCGGGTCGAACACCCAGTTGCTGGCCACCGATTCGATGGTGCCGTCGAAGGCCAGACCCACCAGCTTGCCTTGCGCGTCCAGCACCGGAGAACCGGAGTTGCCGCCGGTGATGTCCAGATCCGACAGGAAGTTGACCGGCACGGAGCCCAAGCGCTTGTCAGCCAAACCGCCGTAACGCTTGGCCGCCACGGCCTCCAGCAGCGCCTTCGGGTTGTCGAAAGGCTCGGCGCCGGTTTCCTTGGCCGCCACTTCCTCAAGCAGCGTGAACGGCGTATAGGCCTTGCCTTGCAGGCTGGTGTAGCCCCTCACGTTGCCGAAGGTGATGCGCAGGCTGGAATTGGCGTCCGGGTAAACGAACTGACCCTTGCTGCGCTTGAAGTCGGCAATCGCCTGCAGATACAGCGGACGGGCCTGCAGGGCCGTGCCGTAGGTCACCTTGGCCTGCTGCTCCATCTGCAGCAGGGTGGGCATCACCGCCACGGCATAACGGATGGCCGGGTCGGTACTGGCCTCGAAGGCCGCCTTGTCGGCCGCAAACCACTTCAAGCGCTCATCCAACTGCGCCAGCTTGCTGGTATCCAGACGCGCCAACGCCTGTTCCGCGGCGGCCTTGTCGCTGCCGCCCAGCCAGGCATCCACGGCGCTCACATGCTGCGATGCCGGCAGTGCCACGTAGCGGTCCAGCCAGTACTGCTGCAGCTGACGATCCATCGCCGGCACATAGCGGCGTTCCATCTGCTTCAAGCCGCCTTCGATCACCGGCAGGTCGCGCTGCTGGTAGCCGGATTCGCGCTCGGCATCGGGCTTCTGCTTTTCGATGGCCAGGCGGTACAGGTTCACGGCCACCCCCAGCACGCCGCTGCGGTTGAAGCTGCCCAGCACCAGATCGCGCTCCTGCGTGCGCTTGCCGTCTTCCAACAGCTTGAGCAAGGTGGCATGCGCCGCCAACGCCGGCTTGCCGGCCTCGCCCTGTGCCTGCAGCCAGGCCAGAACCTCGGCCTCTTCCTTGCGCTTGATGCCCAGCACATCATTGCGCTGGAAGCCTTCCAACTGGCCTTCGAAATTCTTGCTGGTGTTGTTCCAGCCGGCCATGCTGGCGGCGTACTTCACCGCGATGTCCGGGTTGTCCTTGCCCGCGGCTTCCACCAGTGCGATCTGGTCCTTGTAGGCCTTGGCGATGGCCGGGTAGCGCCAGCTCTCGGTATTCTCGAATTCGGCGGCCAGCGCGTAGCGATCGGTGCGGCCCGGGTAGCCGGCCACCATCACGAAGTCGCCGGTGCCCAGCGGTTTGTCGGCAATCTTCAGCCAGTGCTTGGGCTGGTAAGGCACGTTGTCCTTGCTGAAGGGCGCCGGCTTGCCATCCTTGCCCACATAGGCACGGTAGAAGCTGAAGTCGCCGGTGTGGCGCGGCCACATCCAGTTGTCGATATCGCCACCAAACTTGCCCACGCTGGCCGGCGGCGCGTAGGCCAGACGCACGTCCTTGATTTCCAGATTCTTGAACAAGCGCCAGACATTGCCCCCCGTGAAGCTGTAGAGCCTGCAGCGATAGCCGGCGTCGGCTTCGCAGGCAGTGGTGACCTGCTTGTCGAATGCTTCCAGCGCTTCGGTGCGCTTGACCGGGTCATTGCCGGCCGCAGCCATGGCCGCCTTGGCCTCGGCCGTGACATCGGTGATCGCTTCCAGCACATAGATGCGCGCATTCGGCCCCGCGGACACTTCATCAGCCTGGGTCGCCGGGTTGAAGCCGTCGTGGATCAGGTTTTTCTCCGGCGTGGAATTGAGCTGGATCGCGCCGTAGGCGCAGTGGTGGTTGGTGGCCACCAGGCCCTGGGGTGACACGAAGCTGGCAGTGCAGCCGCCCAGCGACACGATGGCCCCCATGGGGTCGCCGGTGAGGTTGGCCAGTTGGTTTGGGTCCAGCTTGAGCCCGGCCTTCTTGAGCGGTGCGGCGATTTCCGGAAGCTGTTGGGGCACCCACATGCCTTCATCGGCATGCGCAGTGGTCACAAAGCCGGCGATGGCCGCGGTGACGGCGGCGGTAATCAGGGTCTTGCGCATCATCTTGTCCTTGGGGGTTGCATCACTTGAATGGGCCGCCGGCTCATTCTGCCGGCAGTTGCATTTCCTGCAGCAGGTGCGGGGCCGGATAAACCTTGGCCAGCAGCCAGCGCAAATAGCGCATGTCGACGTGGATCGCACGCTTGTAGCGCGGGTCAAACATCCAGCTGGCACTGACCGCTTCCCAGTTGGAATCGAAATTCAACCCGATCAGGCGACCGTGGGCATCCAGCACCGGCGAACCGGAATTGCCGCCTGTGGTGTCGAGGTTGGTCATGAAGTCCACCGTCTGGGTGCCCAGACTGGGGTCGGCTGTACTGCCGAAATCGCCTTTGGCAATCGCCTCCAGCAGTGGCTTGGGCGCATCGAAAGGCTCCACGCCCGTGGCCTTCTCGACGATTCCGGCCACCGTGGTCAGCGGGCGGTAGTCCATGCCATCGCGCGGCGACAGCGGGCTGACCTTGCCAAAGCTCACCCGCAAGGTGGAGTTGGCATCGGGATACACCGCCCGGCCCTGCGACTGCCGGTAGGCAATCAACGCCCGCATGTAGGCCGGCCGCAGCCGCAGTTGCTCGCCAGCCCGCTGCTTGGCTTCGGCCTCCAGCCGCAGCAGTGCCGGCTGCAAGGTTGCGGCGGCTTTCAACAGGGCGTCGTCTGAAGCGGCCAAGGCCTTGGCCTCCCACGTCATGGCGGCCAAGCGCGTAGCCTGATCATCCAAGCCAGTCCCGGCATACAGGGCTTCCAGTCGACGGGTGGCTTCGGATGCGTCAGTACCAAACACGGCATCGAACTCAGGGACCCGTTGCTCAGCGGGCAGCGCGAAATAGCGCTGCAGGGCAAACAGCAGCGTCGCCTTCTCCACCTCGGGATCGAAACGCCGCTGGAGTTGCTTCAGGCTGGCCTCAAGCATCGCCTCATCGCGAGCCTGGTAACCGGATTCACGCTGGGCATCGGGCTTGCCGCGCTCCAGCGCCAGGCGCTGCAGCTGCACTGCCGCCCCCAGCAGACCGGGGCGCAGGAAAGGCAAGATGAAATCACGCTCGCGCTTGGCGTCATCGGCGTCCAGCTCGGCCTGCAGCGCGCGGATACCGGCCAGCGCGGCCTTGCCGTCGACCTGCTTGCCCAGCCAAGCCAGCATCGCCGCCTCGTCCGCACGCCGCACTTGCACCGCATCGCTGCGCCGCAGCCCCTCCAGTTCCCCTTGCGCACGCTTGAGCGTGTTCTTGCTGCTGGCCACCGCAGAGGCATACAACACTTCCTTTGCCTTGCTGCCGGCTGTCGCCTGCTGGATGGTGCCGATCAACCCCTGATACATCGCTATCCGCGTGGGCAGCAGCCAGTCGATTTGATTGGCGAATTCGGACGCGGTGCGATGGCGGAAGGTGCGCCCCGGGTATCCGGCCACCATCGCAAAATCCCCCGCCTTGACCGGCGCCGTGGACACCGTGAGGTGTGCCGGTGGGGCATAGGGCACATTGTCCTTGCTGTAGGCTGCCGGCTTGCCATCCTTGCCGACATAGGCACGGTAGAACGTGAAATCCCCGGTGTGGCGCGGCCACATGAAATTGTCGATTTCGTCCCCGTAATTGCCGATGGCGCGTGGCGGCGCATAGACCAAGCGGATGTCCTTCAGCTCCAGCTGCTTGATCAGGTAGAAATCGCTGCCGTAGTACATGTCGGCGACGCTGCAGCGATGGCCGGCATCGACCTCGCAGGCGGACACCGCGGCTTTTTTTGCAGCATCCACCGCATCGAAATAGGCGCGCCCGGTCTTGCCCTTGGCACCAGCAAGAATCCGGTCGGTGATCTTGTCGAAGCCCACCGTCACCCACACGCGTGACGCCGGTCCCGCGGACACTTCCGCGTCCCGCGTGGCGGCGATGAAGCCCTCCTGGATCAGATTCTTTTCGGGGGTCGAATTGAGCTGGATCGCGCCCATCGCACAGTGGTGATTGGTCACCACCAGGCCTTCCGGCGAAACGAAGCTGGCGGTGCAGCCACCCAGCGACACCACGGCCGACAAGGGGGCTTGGGTGACATCGGCCAGTGCAGCCGGGTCCCCTTCGAAACCCGCGGCACGCAAGGCTTTCGAAAGCTGGGGCAGCTGCGAAGGCATCCACATGCCTTCGTCGGCGTGCGCCGCGCCGGCAGTCAGGATCATCGCCAAACTGGCAGCCAACATGCGTGTACGCATGGATGCAACTCCGTGAACGAAACGTGTATTAGACCACTCCCGGCAACGGCGTACCCGTGACCATGGTCAGGCCCCCGGCCCCCAACGGGGCGTAAAATGTCGGCCACTCCCAACGAGCCATGCTCATGACGCAAGCCAACACCATGCGCGCGCTGGTCAAGCGCGACGCCGCCAAGGGCATCTGGATGGAACAGGTTCCGGTCCCTACTCCGGGCCCCAATGACGTCTTGATCAAGCTGGAGAAGACCGCGATCTGCGGCACCGACCTGCACATCTACCTGTGGGATGAGTGGAGCCAGCGCACGATCCAGCCCGGGCTGACCATCGGCCACGAATTCGTGGGCCGCATCGTCCAGCTCGGCTCGGCCGTCACCGGCTACGAGATCGGCCAGCGCGTCTCCGCCGAAGGCCATATCGTCTGCGGCCATTGCCGCAACTGCCGCGGTGGCCGCCCGCATCTGTGCCCGAACACGGTGGGCATCGGCGTCAACCGCAACGGCGCCTTCGCCGAATACATGACGATGCCGGTTTCCAACCTGTGGCCGATCCCCGATCAGATCCCGTCCGAGCTGGCCGCGTTCTTCGACCCCTATGGCAACGCCGCGCATTGTGCGCTGGAGTTCGACGTGATCGGCGAGGACGTGCTGATCACCGGCGCCGGCCCCATCGGCATCATCGCCGCGGGCATCTGCAAGCACGTGGGCGCGCGCAACGTGGTGGTGACCGACGTCAACGACTACCGCCTGAAGCTCGCCGCCGACATGGGCGCCACGCGCGTGGTGAACGTGGCCAAGCAGTCGCTCAGGGACGTGGTGAAGGACCTGCACATGGAAGGCTTCGACGTGGGCCTGGAGATGAGCGGCAACCCGCGCGCCTTCGCCGACATGCTCGACTGCATGTACCACGGCGGGCGCATCGCCCTGCTCGGCATCATGCCCAAGGGTGCCGGCATCGACTGGGACAAGGTGATCTTCAAGGGCCTGACCCTGCACGGCATCTACGGCCGCAAGATGTACGAGACCTGGTACAAGATGACCCAGATGGTGCTGACCGGCTTCCCGCTGCAGAAGGTGCTCACCCACCAGATCCACATCGACGACTTCCAGAAGGGTTTCGACCTGATGGAAGCCGGGCAGTGCGGCAAGATCGTGTGCAACTGGAACTGACATGAACGACTCCCCGCGCCGCCTGCCGGCCCTGCTGCTGGCGCTGGCGGCCCTCGCGCCTGCGGCATTCGCCAAACCCGCCGCCGATTCCGCGCCCGCCGCGGTGCCGGGCGCCGGAACCCTCGCCGTGCGCACGCTCGACAACGGCCTCAAGGTCGTGGTCTGGCCCGACCATGACATCCCCAACGTCGCGCTCTACACCTGGTTCCGCGTCGGCGGACGCAACGAGTACCCCGGCATCACCGGGCTGGCGCACTTCTTCGAACACATGATGTTCAACGGCACCAGCACCGGCGCGCCGGGCGAGTTCGACCGCACCATGGAAGGCGCCGGCGGCTCCAACAACGCCTACACCTCCTCGGACGTGACGGTCTACCAGGACTGGTTTCCCGAGGAGTCGCTCGAAGTCGTGCTGGACCTGGAGTCGGACCGCATGGCCCACCTCGCCTTCGATCCCGAAGTGATCGAAAGCGAGCGCGGGGTGGTCTACAGCGAGCGCCGCTCCTCGGTGGACAACGATCCCATGGGCGCGCTGTTCGAGCAGATGCAGGCCACCGCCTTCGTGGCCCATCCCTACCAGTTTCCGGTGATCGGCTGGCCTTCGGACGTGGAGAACTGGTCGATGGACGACCTCACCTCGTTCTACCGCACCTACTACGCACCCAACAACGCGGTGATGTTCGTGGTGGGCGACGTGGAGCCGGATGCGGTGCTGGAGAAGATCGAAGCGCGCTTCGGCAGGATTCCCGCCCAGCCCGCGCCGCGCGCGGTCACCACGGTCGAACCCGAACAGCAGGGCGAGCGCCGCATCGTGGTGGAGAAGGAAGGCATCCAGGCGCCGATGCTGGCCATGGCCTGGCACGCCGGCAGCGCGCGCTCGGACCAGCACCTTCCGCTGCAGCTGCTGCTTTCCGCGCTGGCCGAGGGCGAAGCGTCGCGCCTGCACCAGCGCCTGGTGGAGCGCGATGGCCTGGCCCTGCGCGTCGGCGCCTCGCTCGACTCGGGCTTCGATCCGGGTCTGGCCTGGGTCTATGCGGTGCTGCCGCCCGGCGGCGATGCGGCGGCGGTGGAAAAAGCCATCGACGAGGAACTGGAGCGGCTCGTTTCCGAAGGCCTTTCCGCCGGCGAACTGTCGCGCGCGCGCAAGGTCGCCGAGGCCGACTTCTGGCGCGGCCTGCAGACGATTTCCGGCAAGGCCCAGGCGCTGGGCAGCCGCGAGATCTTCCTCGGCGACCACCGCCTGCTGTTCGATGAACCCGCGCGGCTGGCCGCCGTCACGCTCGACCAGGCGAACCGCGCCGCGGCGAGCGTCCTGCGCCGCATCAACCGCACCGTCGGCCTGATCCGCCCAAGCGCCGCCGCGACCAAGGACTGAACCATGCGCCTTCCCACCCTGCTCGCGGTCATCTTCGCACTCCTGCTCCTGTCGATCGGCCCGTCCCGCGCCCTGAGCCTGCCGCCCTCGCAGGAATTCACCCTCGACAACGGCCTCACCGTCCTCCTCACGCCCAAACACGACGTGCCGCTGGTGGCGGCCAGCGTGGTGGTCCGCGGCGGCGCGCTGGTCGACCCGCCCGGAAAGGAAGGCAGCATGCAGCTCCTGGCCGAACTGCTGGGCAAGGGCGCCGGCGAACGCGACGCGCGGGCCTTCGTGAACGCCGTGGCCGACGTCGGTGGCGAGCTGTCGTTCTCCGCCTCCACCGAGGCCCTGCACGGCCAAGCCAGCTTTCTGGCCGACGACGCCGCACTCATGCTCGAACTGCTCTCCGACGCGCTGCAGCGTCCCGCGCTGGCGCAGGGCGAATTCGACAAGCTGCGCGAGCGCGCCATCCAGTCGCTGGCTGCGCTCAAGGACGGCGATCCGCGCGCGCTGCTGGATGTCTACGGCAACGCCTGGCTGTTCCGCGACCACCCCTACGGCCGCCCGGTCCACGGCAGCGAGGCCAGCCTGGCCGCGCTCACCCTGGACGACCTGCGCGCCCTGCACCGCAGCCGCATCGGCGCCGACCGCGCCATCCTCTCCCTCGCCGGCGACTTCGAACCCGAGGCCATGCGCCGCGCAGTCACCGCAGTCTTCGGAAGCTGGCACAAGGCCGAAGGCGAACCGCCCGAAGTCCCGACCGCCGTGCGTCCGCAAGGCCCGCGCGTGCTGTTGGTCGACAAGCCCGGTGCCACCCAGAGCTACTTCTGGATCGGCACCCTCGGCGCCGCCGCCCACGATCCTGCCAGCGCAGGCCAGGACCTGGTGCAGACCCTGTTCGGCGGACGCTTCACCTCGATGCTCAACGCCGAGCTGCGGGTGAAATCCGGCCTCACCTACGGCGCCCGCGCGGAACTCGAGCGACTCTCCCGCCCAGGCGCTGCGGCCTGGTATTCCTTCACCCGCACCGACGCCACCGAGCGCGCCATCGACCTGGGGCTGGAAGTGCAGGAGCGCCTGCATCACCAGACGGTGAAGGAGGACGATCTCCAGTCCGCGCGCCGCTACGTGATCGGCCAGTTCGCGCCCGAATACGAAACCCACGGCCAGATCGCCGACGCGCTGGCGATGCTGGCCCTGTACGGCCAGCCGCGCGAGCGCATCGAGCGATACACCGAGGAAATCGCCGCGGTCGGACCCGCAGCCTTCGCCGCGGCGCGCGCGGTGTTCCCGCAGGGCCGCGACTACGCCATGGTGGTGATCGGCGACGGCGAGAAGATCGCCTCCACCCTCTCCAAGTACGGCCCGGTGACGCGCATGCGCATCACCGATCCCGCATTTTCCCCGCCGCCGGCTGACGGCAACCGTCCCACGAGGTAACTGACATGACACCTGTTCGCACCCTGCTCGGAACGGCCATCGCCGCCTCCCTGCTGCTTCTCTCCGCCTGCGGCTCCGCGCCCGAAGGAGAAACCGCCAAGGCGCCCGCCGCAGCGCCCGCGGAAAGCGCCGACGCCTTCATCGCGCGGGTCAACCGCACCATCGAGGAAGACACCCCTGAAGTCACCTCCGCGCAGTGGCTCTCCAGCACCTACATCAACGCCGACACCCAGCGCGTGGCCGCCGCCGCCAACGAGCGCTGGCTGACCGCGCACAACGCCTTTGTCGAACAGGCCAAGACCTACGACGAAGCCGCGCAGTCGCCGGCCACCGCGCGCGCCCTGCACATCCTCAAGACCAACGCCGCCATGCCGGCGCCGCGCGACCCGGCCAAGCTCCGCGAGCTGACCGGCATCGCCACCCGCATGGAAGCCACCTATGGCGCCGGCAAGTGGTGCCGCGACGGCAAAACGGCCAAGGACTGCCTCGATATCGGGCAGATTTCCGAAATCCTCGCCGACACCGCGAACAGCAGCTACGAGCAGCAGCTCGACGCCTGGCAGGGCTGGCACACCATCTCCCCGCCGTTGCGCAAGGACTACCAGCGCTTCGTCGAGCTCACCAACGAGGGTGCCAGGGAAATGGGCTACGCCAACACCGGCGAAGTCTGGCGCGCCGGATACGACATGACCCCGGCCGAATTCCAGGCCGAAACCGACCGCCTCTGGAACCAGGTCAAGCCGCTCTACACCCAGCTGCAGTGCTACGCGCGCGGCAAGCTGGTGGAAAAGTACGGCGAGCGCGGCCAGGTCAACGGAATGCTGCCGGCGCACCTCACCGGCAACCTGTGGCAGCAGGACTGGGGCAATCTCTGGCCCATCCTCGAACCCTACAAGGGCGTGGGCAGCCTCGACATCAACGGCGCGCTGCGCAAACAGCGCGAGGACGCGCTCAACGCCTCGGTCGCGCAGGCCGGCGGACTGGGCAAGCTCACCGCCGAGCAGCAGGTCGAGCTCAGCCGCAAGGCGGACCTGGACATCGCCACCCGGATGACCCGTCTGGCCGAAAGCTTCTACACCGGCCTGGACATGCCCGCGCTGCCGGATTCGTTCTACGCCGACTCCCAGCTCATCCAGCCGCGCGACCGCGACGTGGTCTGCCACGCCAGCGCCTGGCCGATGGACACCCACGGCGAGGTGCGCATCAAGATGTGCATCAAGCCCAACGAGGAAGAGCTCACCACGATCTACCACGAGCTCGGGCACATCTTCTATTACATGGCCTACAAGGGGCAGCCGCCGCTGTTCCAGGACGGCGCCCACGACGGCTTCCACGAGGCCATCGGCGACACCATCGTGCTGTCGATGACGCCCCAGTACCTGGCCTCGATCGGATTGGTGGAAACGCCGGCGGTGAGCGAGCAGGCGGTCATCAACTCGCAGATGCGCATGGCGCTGGCCAAGGTCGCCTTCCTGCCCTTCGGCCTGATGATCGACCGCTGGCGCTGGGGCGTGTTCGACGGCTCGATCACGCCGGAGAACTACAACACCGCCTGGTGGCAGATGAAGGCCAAGTACCAGGGCGTGGCGCCGGTGGAGGCGCGCGGCGAGGCGTTCTTCGACGCCGGCGCCAAGTACCACGTTCCGGGCAACACGCCCTACACCCGCTACTTCCTCTCGCACATCCTGCAGTTCCAGTTCTACAAGGCGCTGTGCGACGCCGCCGGCCACACCGGCCCGCTCTACCAGTGCAACTTCGCCAACAATCCCGAGGCCGGCAAGCGCTTCTGGGCCATGCTCGCGGCCGGCAGCAGCCAGCCCTGGCAAAAAACGCTCAAGGAGCTGACCGGCGGCGAGAAGATGGACGCCGCGCCGGTGCTGGAATACTTCGCCCCGCTCAACGCCTGGCTGGAAAAGCAGAACGAGGGCAAGGACTGCGGCTGGGAAGGCTGATCCGCTCCCGCTCTCCGGGCAGGGCCTCGTGCCCTGTCCGGAATGCCCCTGCCGCCATGAACGAACCGCTCGACCTGCGCCACCTGCCCGCACCCGAGCCGATGGAACGCATCGTCACGGCGCTGGAGGCGCTGGCCCCCGGCGCGGTGCTGGTGGCGCTCACCCCTTTCCGCCCGCTGCCGCTTCTGCCCCTGCTCGAAGACTGGGGCTTTTGCTGGAAGATCGAAGAACTCCCCGACGGCCACGCGCGCATCGCCATCTGCCGGCGCGATGACGCGGCGCGGCTGGACGCGAGCGCGTGAGCGCGCTCGATTTCGCGAAGGCGCCTGCGCTCGCGCGCCCGCTGCGCTGGATCATGAGTGCGCCGGTCTGGGGCGTGCTTGCCGGCCTGTGGCTGCTGTGGCGAGGCCCGCACCTTCTGATCGGGCGCTGGATGCCGGAAACCGCGGCGCTGGCGCACCTGTTCGCGCTGGGCGTGCTGGGCAACGCGATGTTCGGCGCGCTGCTGCAATTCTTGCCGGTGGCGGTCGGCTGCCCGCTGCGGCTCGGACGCGTCGCCGACGTGCTGCACGCGATCTTCAACCTCGGCCTTCTCGCGCTCGCCTTCGGCCTTGCGACCGGCAACGCGCCGGCGCTGGCCGCGGCCCCCTTCCTGCTCGCCTCCGCCCCCATCGGATTCGCCGCCGCGCTGCCCTCGCTGCTGCGGCACGGCGCGCTGCGCGCGGCGCGCGGAGGCATCGCCTTCGCCCTCCTCGCGCTCCTGTGTACCGCCACCACCGGCGCGCTTGCGGCGCTGGTCCTGCGCGGCGACTTCGCCCTGCCGCTGCCGCCCCTCGTCGATTCGCACGCCGCGCTCGGCCTGCTCGGCTGGGTGCTGGGCCTGCTCGCCGCGGTGGGCAGCATCACCCAGCCGATGTTTCAGGGCGCGCGACGCCTGCCCGATCGCGTCCTGATCGGCGGCTTCGCGCTCGCGGGCCTGGCCCTGGGCTTGGGCATCGCGGCGCGCAGCGGTGCCGATTCGCAAACCGTCCTGGCGCTCGCGCTGGCCCTGCCGGGCCTGCTCTGGGTGCTCGCCACAGCCGGCCCGAACCGCAAGCGCGGGGCCACGCTGGTGCACTTCTGGCGCGCCGGAGCCCTCGCGCTCGGAATCGCCTGCCTGATCGCGCCGCTGGTGGCGATGCAACGGCTTCCCGAACGCGCCGGCCTCGCCGCCGGTGCGCTCGCTCTCGGTGCCGGGTTTCCGCTGCTGGTCACCGGCATGATGCTGGAAATCGTCGCCTTCCTCGCCTGGATCGCGCTGCGCCGCGCCTGCCCGCACGGCGTGCGCGTGCCCGGCACGGGCCTGCTTGCGCCGGAGGCCGACAAGCGCCTCGTGCTCGCCCTGCACCTGCTGTCCGCCCTCGCCCTGACGACGGCCACGCTCTGGCCCGATGCCTTGGCGCGCGCCGCCGGCGGCTTCATGATGCTGGCGCACGCGGCCACGCTTTTTTTCCTGGTGCGCACCCTGCGCCGCGCGCGCCGCTTCCGCGACGGCCTGCCATCCACTGTCTGCAGCAAGGAGGAAACGCAATGAGCGCCGAACATCCCATGGCCCCCGACTGGCAGGTCGAACGCTGGTTCAACGCGCCCGAACCGCTCGGCATCTCCACCCTGCGCGGCCGCGTCGTCGTGCTGGAAGCCTTCCAGATACTCTGCCCCGGCTGCGTCTCGCACGGCCTGCCGCAGGCCCGCCGCATCCGCGACACCTTTCCGCCCGAGAGCGTGGCGGTGATCGGCCTGCACAGCGTGTTCGAACACCATGCCGCGATGACGCCGGTGGCGCTGGAAGCCTTCCTGCACGAATACCGCATCGACTTCCCCGTCGCCGTGGACCGTGCCGGCCCCGCCGGCGACCCCATCCCGCAGACCATGCGCGCCTACGCCCTGCAGGGAACGCCCACGCTGTGCCTGATCGATGCCCGAGGCCACCTGCGCCATCGCCACTTCGGCCAGGCCAACGACCTCGCCATCGGCGCACAGATCGCCTGGCTCATGGCCGAAGCCGACGCCCCCGGCGCCTGACCCGGATCAGCGCCGCGCGCCCCGCACCGTGGCAAGGTGTCCGCCTCGCCTCACCGGAGACCCGTCCATGGGCAACCCCGCCATCGACATCGACGGCGCCCTCGTGGCCCGCACCCTGGAGCTGGACGTCGAACAGTTCCGCGCGCTGATGAACGACGGCAAGATCGCCGTCCTGTGCGAACGCGGTACCGGCGAGGACACCGGCCGCTACCGCGCCAGCTTCTACTACGCCGGAAAACGCGCCCGCTTCATCCTCGACGAAACCGGCCGCGTGCTCGACGAACCCACCGCGCAGTCCCCATAGGTCGGGGTTACACCCCCGACGGGAGGCTTCCGCAGACCGTCACGTTCACATCGGCCGCATAGGTCGGGGCTACGCCCCCGACGGGAGGTTGCGGCGGTCAGGCGCCGATCCAGCGCACGTAGGCGCCCAGGAGATCGCCGCCGTACAGCATCTGTACCCAGCCTGCGGCGGCGAGATAGGGGCCGAAGGGGATCGGCGTCGCGCGGTCGCGGCCCTGGATGAAGATGAGCGAAAGCCCCACCAGCGCGCCGATCACCGAGCTCATCAGCACCACCGGAAGGATCGCCTTCCAGCCGCAGAATGCACCGATCGCGGCGAGCAGCTTGAAGTCGCCAAAGCCCATGCCTTCCTTGCCGGTGAGGAGCTTGAAGCCCCAGTACACGCTCCACAGCGAGAGATAGCCCACCGCTGCGCCCAGGATCGCCTCGCCCGGCGTCACGAACACGGGCACCAGGCTCAGCAGCAGCGCGAACCACATCAAGGGCAGGGTGAGCACGTCGGGCAACAGCGTGGTGCGCGCGTCGATTCCGCTCATCGCCACGAAGAAGCCCGTGGCCACCAGCATCGCGCCGGCCTGCCAGCTCACCCCGTAGCGCCAGACCACCAGCGCGAACAGCAGGCCCGTAAGCGCCTCCACCGCCGGATACTGCCAGGAAATGCGCGCCTTGCAGCCGCGGCAGCGCCCGCCCAGCACAAGGAAGCTCAGCAGCGGAATGTTCTCCCACGCCGCCAGCTTGTGTCCGCACTTCAGGCAGTGCGATCCCTCCACCACGATGCCGGGTGGCGCGTCAGCCGTGCCCGCTTCTGCTTTTACCCCCTCTCCCCCATTCCCAATGGGGGAGAGGGCTGGGGTGAGGGGGAGCTCTTGCTCTTGC
>CAUJJG010000164.1 GCA_963205445.1 Pseudomonadota bacterium | reverse complement strand
TGCTGCTGCAGCGGCTGCGCGACAACAACCCGGCACCATTTGCCGGCATCTTCCGCAGCCCCTGGGGCAGCGTGGTCAGCGCCTCGCCGGAGCGGCTGCTGTCGCTGCATGACGGCATCGCCGAAACCCGGCCCATTGCCGGTACCCGTGCTCGCTTTGCTGGCGACGACGACGCAGAGCGCATCCGCGAGCTGGTGGGCCACCCCAAGGAGCGCGCCGAGCACGTGATGCTGCTGGATCTGGAGCGCATCGATCTGGGCCGCGTCTGCGCGCCCGGCAGCGTGCGGGTGGACGAGCTGATGACGGTGGAGAGCTATGCCCACGTCCATCATATCGTCAGCAATGTGCGCGGCAGGCTGCGCGACGGCGTCACCCCGGCGCAGGCGATCGCCGCGGTGTTTCCCGGCGGCACCATTACCGGCTGCCCGAAGGTGCGCTGCATGCAGATCATCGCCGAGCTGGAGGGCGTGGGTCGCGGTGCCTATACCGGCGCGATGGGCTGGTTGGGCCACGACGGCAACATGGATCTGAATATTCTGATCCGCAGCGCGGAAGTGGAGGGCGACACCCTGCGCTTCCGCACCGGCGCCGGCATCGTGATCGATTCCGACCCGCAGCGCGAGCTGGAGGAAACCCGCGCCAAGGCGCGCGGCATGTTGCGTGCGCTGGGAGTGAAATGAGAGCAGCATGCCGTCATCGCGTGCGGACATCATGGGGTTCGGCTCAGTCGCTCCCCGATACTCGCTTTGTGAGCCGAACCCCATGATGTCCGCTGCATACATGGGGCAAGAGCGCGTGGACGGCGCGTCCTCCGGCAATCGCGGCCTGGCCTACGGTGACGGCCTGTTCGAAACCCTGCGCGTGCACGACGGCATGCTGCCGCTGTGGCCGCAGCATCTGGCGCGGCTGTGCGCAGGTGCGCAGCGGTTGGCCATCCCGCTGCCCGAGCCTGCCTTCATCGAGGCGCAGATTGCAGCGCTGCTGGAAGGTGTTGAAGCTGGCGTGCTCAAGCTGCTGCTGACCCGTGGCGACGGCGGGCGCGGTTATGCGCCACCCAGCGATGCACTGCCGTATTGGCAGTTGAGCCTGCACCCATTGCCGCCCACGCCAGCTGCAGCAGGGCTGCGATTGCATGTGTGCGACACCCGTCTGGCGATCCAGCCGGCGCTGGCCGGGCTCAAGCACTGCAACCGACTGGAGCAGGTGCTTGCGCGCACCGAGGTTGAGCAGGCCGGCTGCGATGAGGGGCTGATGCTGGATACCAATGGGCAGGTGGTCAGCGCCACCGCCGCCAATGTGCTGGTGCTGCGCGACGGCCATTGGCTGACGCCATCGGTTGCGCACTGTGGCGTGGCGGGCGTGCTGCGTGGCTTGCTGCTGGCGCAGGGGCTGGCAAATGTGGCGGAGATGCGGCTGGCCGATCTGGCGTCGGCTGATGCGCTGGCCCTGTGCAACGCGGTGCGCGGTATCCTGCCGGTTGCGGTGTTGGCGGGTCAGTCGTGGCCTGCAAACACTGCCGTATTCGATCTGAAGGCACGACTGGCAATGGCATATCCGATGTTCAATGCGCTTGGGGGCGACGCATGAAGCGGCTCGCATTGTTTGTGCTGCTGGCGCTGCTGCTGGTCGCCGCGGGTTTGGGCTGGCGTTACTACCAGTTCACCGATGCCCCGATGGCCGGCATTCCGGCGGAAGCCAGCTTGATCGTTGCCCGTGGAGACAATCTGCCCAAGATGCTGCGCAAGTTGGATGCGATGGGGGTGGCCACCGGGGATCCCGTTTCATGGCAACTGCTGGCGCGCCAGACCGGGGCCGCCGGTCGCCTGCAGGTGGGCGAGTATCTGCTGGCGCAGGGCACGTCCCCGCGCGCGCTGCTGCTGCAGTTGCGCGATGGCAAAGTGGTGCGGCGCAACTTCACCATCGTGGAAGGCTGGAATATCCGTGATCTGCGTGCCGCACTGCGCAAGGTGCCGTTGCTGGGGCAATCCACTGAGACGATGGACGATGCGGCACTGATGGCGGCACTGGGGCAAGCCGGGCAGCATCCTGAGGGCCGGTTCCTGCCCGAGACCTATGCTTGGACGCGGGGCGATACCGACCTCGACATCCTGCGGCGCGCCCATCGCGCGATGGAGAAGGCCCTGGACGAAGCCTGGGCACAGCGCGCCGAGTCGCTGCCCCTGAAGGACAGCGCCGAGGCCCTGACGCTGGCATCCATCGTCGAAAAGGAAACCGGCATCGCCGAGGAGCGTCCGGCCATTGCCGGCGTGTTCGTGCGGCGCTTGAAGATCGGCATGCGGCTGCAGACCGACCCGACCGTGATCTACGGGATGGGGTCGAGTTACACCGGCAACATCCGGCGCAGTGACCTGACCACGGACACGCCGTACAACACCTATACCCGCAGCGGCCTGCCGCCGACCCCGATCGCCATGCCCGGCAAGGCTGCGTTGCAGGCAGCAACCCGTCCGGCGCAGGGTGACGCCTTGTATTTCGTGGCCGTGGGCGATGGCAGCGGCAGGCATGTGTTCAGCCCGTCGCTGACGGCGCACAACACGGCGGTGCGCGATTATCTGCAACGCCTGCGCGGCCGGCGCGAGGGTGGGGCGGAATGAGCGCAGGTGCGCTGGTTGTCCAGCCCCGGCTGTTGACGCTGGAGGGCGGGGAAGGGGCGGGCAAGACCACGGTATTGCGCGCGTTGCGCGATGCACTGGTGCAGGAAGGGTGCGATGTCGTGTGCACGCGCGAGCCGGGTGGCACGCCGCTGGCCGAGCGCATCCGCGGGCTGCTGCTGGATGCGGGGGGCGAGCCGGTGCATGCGCATACCGAGTTGCTGCTGATGTTTGCGGCGCGGACGCAGCATGTGCAGCAGGTGATACTGCCGGCGCTGGCGCGTGGGGCTTGGGTGATCAGCGACCGCTTCACGGATTCCAGTTATGCCTATCAGGGGGCTGCACGTGGGTTGGACACTGGGTTCATCGAGGCGCTGGAGACAACAGCCGTCGGCATTTCCCCAGGGTTGACCCTGCTGCTTGATCTGGGCGTTGCCAGCGCGCGCGCGCGGACGCGCGGGCGTGATTTGCTGGAAGGAGGGGCGCCGGATCGGATCGAGCGCGAGCGCGATGAATTTTTTGAGCGGGTGCGCGAAGGGTTCCTTGCGCGTGCTGCGCAATTCCCCGGGCGGATCCGCGTGCTGGACGCGAGCCTGGAGGCAGACCGGGTGGCCGAAGCCGCCATGGCCCATTTGGCCGCGTATCGCCGGGGACTGGCATGACCCCGTTGCCTGCGCTTGCGCCTTGGCAGCAGCGTGCTTTTGATCAGGCTTGCGAGGCCATCGCTGCCGGATACTTCGGTCACGCCACCCTGATCACCGGGCCGGCACGGATCGGCAAGCGCATCGTGGCCGAGATGTTGGCGCATCGCTTGCTGTGCCTGCAGCCTGGCGGCGACGGCGCAGCCTGCGGCGTTTGCAAGAGCTGCAGGCTTTTCGCCGCACGTTCCCAGATGGAGGTCCCCGAGCTGCGCCCGGATGGCACATTGGCGCATCCTTGGGGGCACAGCTCGCACCCGGACCTGCATTTCCTCGGTTATGGGAACCACCCGAAAACCGGCAAGCCCCGGGCCGAGATCGTGATCGAACAGGTGCGTGCATTGACCGAATCGCTGGGTTTGACCGCCCAACTGGGCGGTGCCCAGGTGGTGATCGTCGAGCCTGCCGATGCAGTCAACTGGCATGCCTGGAACGCAATTCTGAAGACCCTGGAAGAGCCGCAGCCGGGCCGTTATCTGTGGTTGCTGGCGTCCAATCCGGCGCAGCTGCCGGCGACCATCCGAAGTCGTTGCCAGAAGCTCGAACTGCGCCTGCCGCCATGCGAGGAGGCGTTGCGGTGGTTGCAAGGCCGGGGCCATGCGCCCGCCTTGGCGACAGAGGCGCTGGAAGCAGCCCGTGGGCATCCGGGTTTGGCCGATGCGTGGGCGACGGGGGATGGGTTGGCGATGCGCCGCGCTACCCGGGACGATGCGCGGGCCTTGCGGAGCGGGCAGGTGGCGGTGGAGGTGTTGGCCCAGCGCTGGGTCACCGATGGGCGTGCGGATGAGCGCCTGCGGCATCTGGCAGAATTCGCCTTGCAGGACGCCGCCAGCTTGACCGATCGCGCAGGAACCCGCAGGCTTGCCGCGTGTTTCGACGCCGCCAACCGTGCACGTGAGTTGCTGCGCAGTACGGTGCGCGCGGATTTGGCGGTGATGGAAGCATTGCAGGCATGGCGCTGATGGGTCGACCTTTGATGGGGTACAGGGGATGAGCATTCCAACCGGTGGGACGAGACAGGGCATCCTGTCGCTGGTGATCAAAGACAAGCCGTCGCTGTACAACGCGTACATGCCCTACATCAAGCAGGGCGGCATCTTCGTGCCGACAGCAAAGCGATACTTCATCGGCGATGAAGTCTTCCTGCTTCTGACATTGCCCGATTCGTCCGATCGCTTGCCGGTGGCCGGCAAGGTGGTCTGGGTGACGCCGCAAGG
>CAUJJG010000163.1 GCA_963205445.1 Pseudomonadota bacterium | reverse complement strand
AAAGCGGCCGCAACCGCTACGTCGATTAAAGCGCGTCGGCGTCCAGTTCGCCGGTGCGGATGCGCACCACGCGCTCCAGATCCGAGATGAAGATCTTGCCATCCCCGATCTTGCCGGTACCGGCGGCCTTGAGGATGGCCTCGGTTACGACCTCGACCTGATCATCCGGCACCGCGATTTCCAGCTTGATCTTGGGCAGGAAATCCACCACGTATTCGGCCCCGCGGTAAAGCTCGGTGTGGCCCTTCTGGCGGCCAAAGCCCTTGACCTCGGTGGCGGTGATGCCTGCCACGCCTACCTCCGCCAGTGCTTCGCGCACATCGTCCAGCTTGAACGGCTTGATCACCGCCATGACCATCTTCATCGACCAACCTCCTGTGGGTCCGGTGAGCATACCGCGGCTGATGCGTGCATACTTCCCCTCGCGCGGTTTCGGATTTCCCCGACACGGTTTCGCGCCCTGCACCGACTGTCCCCGCCCTGCTCCACGCGCAGGATGGCCACACCGCAGGAGACCCGCCATGAACACACCGCGCATGATCGACCTCGCCCAACTCGACGAACTCGCCCGCCGCCTGAGCAACTTGGTGCCACCTGGCCTGCGCGATGGCCGCGAGGAATTGCAACAGAACTTCAAGTCCGTACTGCAGGCCGGGCTGGGGAAGTTGGATCTGGTCACCCGCGAGGAGTTTGACGTGCAGCGCGCCGTGCTGGCGCGTACCCGCGAGAAGCTCGAAGCCATCGAACGCCAGCTTGCCGAGCTGAGCGCCACCACCGACACCACACCGCCCCACCACTGAGGGCTGCCGCCATGTGTCTTGCCGTCGTGCACAGCCGTGCGCGGGAGGGCGTGCGTGCGCCTGCAGTCAGGGTGGAGGTGCATCTGGCGGGCGGCCTTCCCTCGATGTCCATCGTGGGGCTGCCCGAAGCGGCCGTCCGCGAAGCCAAGGACCGCGTTCGCGCCGCCATCCAGTGCGCGCAGTTCGAATTTCCTGCCCGCCGCATCACCATCAATCTCGCGCCTGCCAACCTGCCGAAGGAGGGCGGACGCTACGATCTGGCCATCGCGCTCGGCATCCTGGCGGCCAGCGGCCAGCTGCCGGTGGAGGCGCTGGCGGGCTGGGAATTCCTGGGCGAGCTGGCCTTGACCGGCGAGCTGCGTGAAGTCGACGGCGCCCTGGCCGCCGCGCTGGCCACCAGCACACAAGGGCGACGCCTGCTGGTACCGCCCGGCAATGGGCCCGAAGCTGCCCTTGCAGCGGCGGTGGACGTCCGCACGGCACGCACGCTGCTGGAAGTCTGCGCAGCGCTGGAAGCACGCAAGGAACTGCCCCGTGCCCAGCCGGTGGCAAGCCAGTCTGTGCCGCCCCCCGACCTTGCCGATGTCCGCGGACAAACCCAGGCCCGACGCGCTCTGGAAATCGCCGCGGCCGGGGGCCACCACCTGCTGCTGGTGGGCCCGCCGGGTTGCGGCAAGACCCTGCTGGCCTCGCGGCTGGGCGGCATCCTGCCTGAGCCCAGCGACGACGAAGCCCTGGAGACCGCCAGCATCGCCTCTGCCAGCCGTCGCGGGCTGGAGCTTGCGCACTGGCGCCAGCGGCCTTTCCGGGCCCCCCATCACACCGCCAGCGCGGTTGCGCTGGTGGGCGGCGGCAGTGACCCGCGCCCCGGCGAAATCTCGATGGCACACCACGGGGTATTGTTCCTCGACGAGCTTCCGGAATGGAGCCGCCACGCGCTGGAGGTTCTGCGCGAGCCCTTGGAGTCGGGCAGCGTCTGCATCTCACGCGCGGCCCGCCACTGCGAGTTCCCCGCCCGTTTTCAATTGGTGGCCGCCATGAACCCCTGCCCCTGCGGCTGGGCCGGCGACCCGTCCGGCCGCTGCCTGTGCAACGACGAGCAGATCCGCCGCTACCGGGCCCGCATTTCCGGCCCGCTGCTGGAGCGCATCGACCTGCATGTGGAAGTACCGCGGCTACCCCCCACCGCCCTGCGGTCAGATGCCCCCACCGGGGAATCCAGCGCCCAGGTCCGCGCCCGCGTTTTGCAGGCACGCGCCGTGCAGGAAGCCCGCGCCGGCGTGACCAATGCCCGGCTTGACCACGCTCAAACCCAAGCCCATTGCCGCTTGGCGACGCGTGACTCAGGCTTGCTGGAGCGCGCCGTGGACGCATTGCAGCTGTCGGCGCGCTCCCTGCATCGCATCCTCCGCGTCGCGCGCACCATTGCCGACCTGGCCGGCAGCGCGGCAATCGAGACCCCGCACCTCACCGAGGCCATCGGCTACCGCAAGCTGGAACGCGGCCGCGAACGGGCCGCTGCTTGAGCAGCGCACCCTGCCGGTTCTGCGTCGTAATGGCGCTACGCAAGGATCAAGCTCTGACCTAGGTGCAACTGGCTGGGCTGCTCAAAACCGGGGGGACGTCGCAAGCTTCCTTGATCAAGCTATCAGGATCTGAACCTGACCCCGTTTTTGTTCCCGCAACTCAAGTTCAGCCAAATCCAAACTCGGCTTCGTCGGGGGATCGATGCACGAAAATCGGAACGTTTTTCAGCAGCCTGCTAGAGGGGTTATTTCCCTTTTGGTCCGCGTTGGCATGCCGCATTTTTTCCAGCGACATCAACTTCTTTTCCCGGGTTTACATAAACGATGTACACACACCCTTCTTCTTTTAGGGTGACGTTCCAACCATCGTCGATCCTCTCGACAGCCTCCACCGCTACCTTCCCTGCGTCAATTGGGACGTGATTTTCCATCCTCGCGGAAAGAGAAATAATTTCTTCCTTTGCAATTTTTATTGCAGCGTCACTGCCACCAGCCTCATTCTCGCTTCGACATGAGGCTAAGAAAAAGATGAAGCAGAAGAAAGCACAATTACCAAGACGCATCACAGCACGGCCCCTCTGCCCCACGCGCCTTACCACTGAAGCTGACAGGGATAGAGCCAGGCAAGCGAATATTGAATGGCGTACCTGCTTTAGGACACCTATTCCGCCCAACCCATGTTTTGAATTCACCCTTAAACCCACGGTTGGACGAATTGAAATCGTAAGGATCGTAACCAAGCGCAGAACTCAAAGATCCAGAATATGAGTAGTAGCAGTCACATCTTGTTTTAAGTGCACCAGACGAGCGCAGTTGATGACGCCCAATCACATTGGAGTATTCATCTTTTGCGGAGGCTGAGACTTGCTCATCAATACGAATAGTGCGTGGTTGACAGCCGATGCCGCTAACTATCCTTTCGATATTGGCCTTCGCTCGCTTGACGGCATCCCCCCAATTGACCATGTTGAAAGGAACCGTCCAGTCACTGCCATTCCCTGTGCAGTAATGATCCCAGGCATCCCAAAAGGCTTGCCCGTATTCGTCCAACCCCTGCGGATCAACCGAAACCAGGGAATTCGAACTTACATAGGCGAATGTGCTTATGCCTCCAACCAACCCAATCGGATCACTCTGCACATAGCGACCAGTTGCGGGGTCGTAATCGCGGAAGTAGTTGTAGTTCAACCCCGTCGCGCTGTCATACCGCTGCCCCGGGAACCGCAGATCAAAGTTGAAGGCGATCCCATTCTGATCCGGGTCCTGATTCGGCGGCGTATTGCCAAAGGCTTCACCCGTCGGCTTCCACTCCCAGATCGCCACGTTGCGCGTGCCGTCAATGATCGCTCTTGGCGTGCCGAGGTGATCCGGTTCGATGTAGTGCAGTTGCTGGCTTACGCCTGTTCCCTGCAGCACACCCACCGGCAGGTCGCCGAACCACAGGATCTGTTGCTTCGGCTGGCCGTTTTCGTCGGACTCACCCAGCAGATGCCCCGTCTCGTCATAGACGAAGTACGCACTGTCCGCATCAAGGAAGGCACGCACCTGCTCGCCCTTG
>CAUJJG010000162.1 GCA_963205445.1 Pseudomonadota bacterium | reverse complement strand
CACCTGCCGCAGCAGGGGGTCTGACGCGTCGCCTGGGCGCATGCGGGCGATGAAACCGCGGGGTACCCGCAGCGGGAACTGCGCGGCGGCGGCGTCGGAAATGCCGGCGGCCAGCGCCTCCAGTCCGAGCAGGGTCAGCAGCTCGCGCGGGTCGCGTATGGCCTGCCGCCAATGCGTCTGCCAACGCACGGGCTCGGCCTGCTGCACAGGGATGGGGGCTGCAGGTATCATGTCGGGCTGCGAAATCAATGTTCCGGTGTTGCCGGAATTTCACCAATCACACAGTTTAGCCGCCCTGCCGGGTGGCCCCAAGGAGCATCCATGGCCACGCTTGGCATGAACGACGTCAAAAGCGGACAAAAAATTCTGGTCAACAATGAGCCCGCGGTCATTTTCGAAACCGATTACGTGAAGCCGGGCAAGGGCCAGGCCTTCACCCGCGTGCGTTATCGCCAGATCCGTACCGGCCGGGTGCAGGAACTCACCATGAAGTCCACCGACTCGGTGGAAGCAGCCGACGTGGTCGATACCGACATGCAGTACCTGTACACCGACGGCGAATACTGGCACTTCATGAATCAGGAAACCTTCGAGCAGGTGCAGGCCGACAAGGCTGGCGTCGGTGACGCCGCCAAGTGGATCAAGGGCGAGGAAGACTGCGTGGTCACCCTGTTCAACGGCAACCCGATCCAGGTCACCCCGCCGAACTTCGTCGAGCTGAAGATCGTCGAGACCGATCCGGGCGTGAAGGGTGACACCGCCGGCACCGGCGGCAAGCCGGCCACGCTGGAAACCGGCGCGGTGGTGCGGGTGCCGCTGTTCGTCGGTCAGGATGAAGTGATCAAGGTCGATACCCGCAGCGGCGAATACGTCTCGCGCGTCAAATAAGCCATGACCGAAAACGCCCCGCAGCCCTGCGATCTGCTGATCGAAGCCGGCTGGGTGGTGCCAGTGGTGCCGCACGGCGTGGTCCTTGAAGGCCACGCCGTTGCCGTTTCTGCCGGCGTCATCCAGGCCGTCCTGCCCATCGCCGAGGCGCGCGTGCGCTTCGCGCCGATAGAGGTTGTCTCGCGCCCGAATGCGGCGCTGATCCCGGGCCTGGTCAACGCGCATACCCACAACCCGATGACCCTGTTGCGCGGGATCGCCGACGACCTGCCGCTGATGGTTTGGCTGCGCGAGCACATCTGGCCGGTGGAAGCGGCGGTGATCGGGCCGGAGTTCGTGGCCGACGGCACCCGCCTCGCCATCGCCGAGATGCTGCGCGGCGGCACCACCTGCGCCAACGAGAACTACTTTTTCCCTGACGTGCAGGCGGCGGTGTACAAGCAGCACGGCTTCCGCGCGCGGGTGGGCGCGGTGATCATCGACTTCCCCAGCGCCTGGGCGAAGTCGGACGATGAGTATTTCGACCGCGCCTGCGAACTGCACGACAACTGGCGCGATGATGCCTTGATCGGCACCGCGTTCGCGCCGCACGCGCCGTACACCGTCAGCGACGCCAATTTCGAACGCGTGCGCATGCTGGCCGATCAGCTTGACCTGCCGGTGCACCTGCACACCCACGAGACCGCGCAGGAAATCGCCGATTCGCTGAAGCTGCACGGCCAGCGCCCGCTGGCGCGGCTGGACCGGCTGGGGCTGGTCAACGACCGCCTGATCGCGGTGCACATGACCCAGCTCACCGAGGCCGAAATCCACCTCTGCGCCGAGCGCGGGGTGTCGGTGGTGCACTGCCCGGAGTCCAACCTCAAGCTGGCCTCCGGCTTCTGCCCAGCCTGCGCGCTGCAGCGGGCGGGGGTGAACTTGGCCATCGGCACCGACGGCTGCGCCTCCAACAACGATCTGGACATGTTCAGCGAGAACCGCACCGCGGCCATCCTCGCAAAGGCGGTAGCCAACGATGCCACCGCGCTGGACGCGGCGACCACGTTGCGTGCGGCCACTCTCGGTGGCGCCAAGGCGCTGGGCTTCGACCAACTGATCGGCAGTATTGAAACAGGCAAGCAGGCCGATCTGGTCTGCGTGGACATGGCCGAGTTGGAAACCCAGCCGCTGCACCACCTGCTGTCGCAGCTGGTGTACGCCACCGGCCGCCAGCAGGTGTCCGACGTCTGGATCAACGGCGTGCGCAAGCTCGACCGTCGCGTGCTGGTGGACATGGACGTGGACGCGATCAAGGCCAATGCCCGCCAGTGGCGGCAACGGATCGCCACCATTCCGCGCTGATTATTTCGGATGAATGCCATGAGCACAGCTTCCCCTCACGCCAACTACCATCAGGCCGAGCTCGACAAGTTCGACGAGCTGGCGCAGCGCTGGTGGGACGCCGACGGCCCGCAGAAAGCCCTGCACGCGCTCAACCCGGTGCGGCTGGACTACGTGGCCGCGCGGGCCTCACTGACGGGCGCCAAGGCGTTGGACGTCGGCTGCGGCGGCGGCCTGCTCAGTGAGGCGCTGGCCCGCGCCGGCGCGCAGGTGACCGCAATTGATTTGGCCCCGAACCTGCTCAAGGTGGCGCGCCTGCATGGGCTGGAGTCGGGGATCAAGGTCGAGTACCGGCAGCTGGCGGTGGAAGCGCTGGCCGAGGAGATGCCGGGCCAGTTTGACGTGGTCACCTGCATGGAGATGCTGGAGCACGTGCCCGATCCGGGCGCGATTGTCAGCGCCTGCGCACGCCTGCTCAAGCCCGGTGGGCGGCTGTTTCTGTCCACCCTGAACCGCACCCCGGCGGCGTTCGCGCTGGCGATCGTGGGCGCCGAATACGTGGCGCGGCTGCTGCCCAAGGGCACCCACCAGTACCGCGACTTCCTCAAGCCGGCCGAGCTTGCGCGGCTGCTGCGCGATGCCGGCCTGCAGCTGGAGGACGTCAGCGGTCTGGCCTATCTGCCTTGGCGCAACGCGGCCAAGCTGAGCCATCGCACCGACGTCAACTACCTCGCCTGCGCACGGAAGCCGTGATGCAGCCCATGTTTCCAAAGCTGGTGCTGTTCGATCTGGACGGCACCCTGCTCGATTCCGCCCCCGACATGCTGGCCACGGTCAACCGCATGCGCGCCGTGCGCGGGCAGGGGCCAATGACGCTGGAGGCGCTGCGCCCGCAGGTCTCCAAGGGCGCGCGGGCGATGAGCGCGGCGGCCTTTCCGGAATTGAACGGTGAGGTGTCCGGCGCACTGATCCGCGAATTTCTCGACATCTACGAGCAGGAACTGGGCCAGCACAGCGTGCTGTTCGACGGCGTGGCCGAGCTGCTGGACGCGATCGAGGCTGCCGGCAGCCGCTGGGGCATCGTCACCAACAAGCCCGAATATCTGGCCCGGCAAATACTTCCAAAATTGGGCTGGGACACGCGCAGCGCGATTCTGATCGGCGGCGACACGCTGCCCGAGCGCAAGCCGCACCCGCTGCCGCTGCTGCACGCGGCGCAGGCGCTGGGTACCGCGATTGCCGACTGCGTCTATGTGGGCGATGACCAGCGCGACATCGATGCCGCCCGCGCCGCCGGCATGCGCTCGATCGTGGCGCTGTGGGGCTATCGGCCCGAGGGAGACGATCCCGCGCAGTGGGGCGGTGACGTGCTGGCTGACACCGTCATGACGCTGTTGTCGCCAGCGTGCTGGGCTTCACCATGACCGACGGCCGCAGCACCAGTGTGGACGTGCTGGAGAAATGGCAGGCGCATTGGCCCGAGTGGGCAGTGGCCGAAGTCTTTTTGCCCTTGGCGCAGCGCGAATTGGTACGCAGCTGGCTGGCATTGCGCGGGGAATGGGCCGACGCCGCCTGGGCCGGTGAAGACCCAACGCCGGGGACGGCCAAGCTGGCGTGGTGGTCTGAGGAGCTGCAGGGCTGGGCACGCGGGGCGTACCGGCACCCCTTGGGACGCATCCTGCAGAAACAGACCGCAGCTTGGGCAAGCTTGGCCACGGCGCTGCCGCAGCTGGCCGCCAGCCGCAGCCAGCAGGGTGAGCTGGCGGCCGCCGTGCAGTCATTGGACCGCGTTTCGCAGGGCTTGGCGGAACTGGCGGCAGTCCTGTTCGGCACGCCTTCCGCAGAGCCGCAGGACGTCGCGGTGACCCTGTTGGCAGAACGCGCCCTGCGCCTGCCCCCCAGTGGCGTGCAGGGGGCCTTGGGCGCTCGCGGCCTGTTGGCACTGCCGCCCTTGACCGATGCCTCCCGGCCAGAGCGCCTGCACGCCAGTCTGCTGCGGGGCCGCCTGCAGCGGCGTGCAGCAGGGCAGGCAGGGCCACTGGGGCGATGGCCCGCACTGTGGACGGCATGGCGCGCGGCGCGCGGTTGAACCACAGCGTTGCAGGAACACTCACCTGCGCGGGGGTACAATGCCGCAATGCACAAACCCATCTCCCTTGCCGCTCTGCCTGATGTCGCGTTTGAGGCCGTCCCCCTTGCGCGTCCGCTGGACTGGGTGGGCATGGACGGCATGGCGCTTCCGATCAAGCTGCACGGCGACGACGGCGTGTCCATGCGGGTACCAGCCACAGTCGATGTGGCGGTCAATCTGCGCGATCCCGATGCGCGCGGTATCCATATGTCGCGCTTGTATCTGCAACTGCAAGACGGTTTGGCCAACGAGGCGCTGGGCGCACCCTCGCTGCGCCGTCTGCTGGAAGCCTGCATCACCTCGCAAAATGGCCTGGCCGATCGTGCGCGGCTGCGTCTGCGTTTCGAACACCTGTTGCTGCGGCGTGCGCTGCGCAGCGACAACGCCGGCTGGAAGCGCTACCCGGTGGAGGTCGAGGCCGAGCTGGCCGGCGGCCATCTGCACCTGACCTTGGCCTTCTCGCTGGAGTATTCCAGCACCTGTCCGGCCTCGGCGGCGCTGTCACGGCAGGCCAATGCGCAACGCTTCGCCGAAGATTTCGCCGGCGCCGCACCGTCGCTATCTGCAGTGCACGACTGGCTGGCCAGCGAGCGCGGCATGGCCGCCACCCCGCATGCCCAGCGCAGCCGCGCGGAGATCCGGGTCAGCCTCAAGCCCTGCTTCGACGACTTGCCGGTAGCCGCTTTGCTGGATGCCTTGGAAGCCACGCTCGGCACCGCCGTGCAGACGGCGGTCAAGCGCGAGGATGAGCAGGCCTTCGCGCTGGCCAATGCGGCCAATCTGATGTTCTGCGAGGATGCCGCGCGCCGGGTGGCCTCGGTGTTGGCGGCCGATGCTCGCATCGGCGCCTGGCAGGCGCGGGTGGCACATTTTGAAAGCCTGCATCCGCATGATGCCGTGGCCAGCGTCAGCGGTCGCAACCCCTGACGCCAGCCATCAGGCACGGGTTGGCCATCAACTCAGCGGCGCAAACCGTGCGGTGAAGTGGCGCAGCTGCTTCGGCTCGGACACGATCCGCAGGCCGCGCAGCTCGCCGGCGCGGGCTGCGACCTGCTCGCAGACCTCGATCACGTAGTCGATATGGCTCTGGGTGTAGCTGCGGCGCGGGATCGCCAGCCGCACCAGGTCCATCGCCGCCGGCTGCTCGCTGCCGTCGGCCTGGCGGCCGAACATCACCGTGCCGATCTCGCAGCCGCGCACGCCGCCGGTTTCGTACAGCGCCACCGCCAGCGCCTGGCCGGGGTACTGCAGCGGATCGATCTGCGGCAGCAGGGCGCGCGCGTCCAGGTACACCGCGTGGCCGCCGATCGGCTGCATCACCGGCACCCCGGCCTTGGCCAGCGCCTCGCCCAGATAGGCGGTGGAGCGGATCCGGTAACGCAGATAGTCGTGGTCGACCACTTCCTTCAGCCCCTGTGCCAATGCCTCCAGGTCGCGGCCGGCCAGTCCGCCGTAGGTGGGGAAGCCCTCGGTGAGAATCAAAAGATTGCGACAGGCCTCGGCCAGCGCATCGTCGTTGAGTGCCAGCCAGCCGCCGATATTGCCCATCGGGTCTTTCTTCGCGCTCATGGTCATGCCGTCGGCAAGCTGCGCCATCTCGCGCACGATGTCGGCGACCTCGCGCTCCTGCTGGCCGGGCTCGCGCTCACGGATGAACCAGGCGTTCTCGGCGAAGCGGCAGGCGTCGAGGAACAGTGGCAGGCCATGCTTGCGGCAAACGGCGCTGGTCTGCCGCAGGTTTTCCAGACTGACCGGCTGGCCACCGCCGGAATTGTTGGTGAGGGTGATGAACACCGCCGGCACCTGG
>CAUJJG010000161.1 GCA_963205445.1 Pseudomonadota bacterium | reverse complement strand
GGCCTTGTGGATCGCGCGTTTGTGCACCGCCATCGCGGCGTCGTGCACCGCTTCCGACAGCGACGGATGGGCGTGGCAGATCCGCGCCAGGTCGTCGGCGCTGCCCTTGAACTCCATCGTCAGCACGCCTTCGTGCACCAGTTCGGAGACGTTGGCGCCGATCAGGTGCATGCCGAGCACGGTGTCGGTTTCGGCATGCGCCAACACCTTCACGAAGCCGGCCGGCTCGGCCATCGCCACTGCGCGGCCCACCGCCGCGAACGGGAAGCTGCCGGCCTTGTCGGGCACGCCTTCAGCCTTGAGCTGCTCTTCGGTCTTGCCGACCCAGGCCAGCTCCGGCTCGGTGTAAATCACGTAGGGGATGGTGTCGAAGTTGACGTGGCCTGGCAGGCCCGCGATCAGCTCGGCCACCGCGATGCCTTCCTCGAAGCCCTTGTGCGCCAGCATCGGCCCGCGCACGCAGTCGCCCACCGCCCACACGCCGTCGACGCCGGTGTGGCAGTGCGCATCGACTTCGATCTGACCGCGCTCGTTCACGCGCACGCCGGTGCCTTCGGCCAGCAAGCCCTGGCTGGCGGCGCGGCGGCCGACGCAGACCAGCAGCTTGTCCACCACCAGCGTCTGCGCCGCACCCTTGTCGTCGGTATAGGCGACGTGGACGCCGTCCTGCTTGACCTCGGTGCCGGACACCTTGCAGCCGAGCTTGATGTCCAGACCCTGCTTCTTGAACTCGCGTGCTGCCAGCTTGCTCACTTCCTTGTCGGCGACGGCGAGGAACTCCGGCAGACCTTCGAGGATGGTGACTTCGGCGCCGAGGCGCTTCCACACGCTGCCCAGTTCCAAGCCGATCACGCCGGCGCCGATCACGCCGAGGCGCTTGGGCACGGCGTCGAAATCCAGCGCGCCTTCGTTGTCGACGATGTGCTCGCCGAACTTGGCGAACGGCAGTTCGATGGAGTTGGAACCAGCGGCGATAATGATGTTGCTGCCCTTGAGCTCGACCGTGCTGCCGTCGTGCTGCTTGACCGACACCACGTTGCCCGGCTGCAGCTGGCCGAAGCCGTAGAACGCGCTGACCTTGTTGGCCTTGAACAGGGCCGCAATACCGCCGGTGAACTGCTTCACGATGCCGTCCTTGCGGGCGACCATCTTCTTCACGTCAATCGCCGGCTTGTCGAAGCTGATGCCGTGCTGATCGAAGATGTGGCCCATGTTCCAGAACTGGCGGCTGGAATCGAGCAGCGCCTTGGACGGGATGCAGCCCACGCGCAGGCAGGTGCCGCCGAGGGCCGGCTTGCCGTCCTTGCCCAGCGCGGCGTCCACGCAGGCGGTCTTCAGGCCCAGCTGGGCGGCGCGGATGGCGGCATGGTAGCCAGCGGGGCCACCACCGATGACGACGACGTCGAATTGCTGTTGTTCGCTCATTGCATAGGTTCCTTGTCTGCAAACAGGAAGCCCCGCAGGGCGGGGCTTCGGCTGGATCACATGCCCAGCAGCATGCGGTGCGGATTTTCGAGCTGGTTCTTGATGTCCACCAGGAACAACACCGCATCCTTGCCGTCGATGATGCGGTGGTCGTAGGACAGGGCCAGGTACATCATCGGTGCGGCCACGATCTGGCCGTTCTCGACGATCGGGCGTTCCTTGATGGTGTGCATGCCGAGGATGGCCGACTGCGGCGGGTTCACAATGGGGGTGGACATCAGCGAGCCGAAGGTGCCGCCATTGGTGATGGTGAAGGTGCCGCCCTGCAAGTCTTCCAGACCCAGCTTGCCGTCGCGCGCTTTCTTGGCGTAGCCGGCGATGCCGGCCTCGATGTCCGCAAAGCTCATGCGCTCGACATTGCGCAGCACCGGCGTCACCAGCCCCTTGTCGGTGGACACCGCCACCGAGATGTCGGCATAGACGTGGAAGAACACGTCGCTGCCGTCGACCGAGGCATTGATCACCGGGTGCTTTTGCAAGGCATTCGCTGCGGCCTTGGCAAAGAAGCTCATGAAGCCCAGCTTGATGCCGTTGGCCTTCTCGAACTGCTCGCCCAGTTCCTTGCGCATCTGCATGACCTTGGCCAGGTTCACCTCGTTGAACGAGGTCAGCATGGCGATGGAGTTCTTCGACTGCATCAGGCGCTCGGCGATGCGGGCGCGCATGCGGGTCATCGGCACGCGCTCTTCCGGACGCGCGCTGGCGCCGACGCCGGCGGTCTTGCCAGCGGCGTAGTTGACGATGTCTTCCTTGGTCACCATGCCGCGGCGGCCGGTGCCGGCGACCTCGGCCGGGTTGACGCCGCTGGTGGCGGCGGCGAAGCGCGCGCCCGGCGGCACATCGGCGGTCGGGGCTGCCTGCGTCACGGCTGGTGCCGGCGCTGCAGCGGCAGGCGCGACGGCCTTCGGAGCCTCGGCGGCGGCCGGGGCGGAGGCGGCGGCAACAGCGCCTTCCTCGATTACCGCGATGACCTGCTGGCTGGTGACGGTGGCACCTTCGGCGAACTTGAGCTCCTTGAGCACGCCGTCGACCGGGGCGGGCACTTCCAGCACCACCTTGTCGGTTTCCAGATCAAGCAGGTTTTCGTCGCGCTTGACGGCTTCACCGGCCTTCTTGTGCCAGGTGGCGATGACGGCGTCGGCGACGGATTCGGGGAGTACCGGGACTTTGACTTCGATGGCCATGAGGGCGTCCTGTCGGAATGCAGTGATGCGGTGTGGAAAGGGTTAGTCGGCAGCAGTATCGCTGCTTGCGGGGTTGACCAAGGCATCGGCCAGGAACTGCTTGAGTTCGGCCATGTGGTCGGCCATGTGGCCTACTGCCGGGGAGGGCGAACGCGAGCGACCGGCGTAGCTCAAGGACTGTTTGGGCTGCAGGCAGGCACGCAGGTGGTGCTGGATCTGGTACCAGGCGCCCTGGTTTTGCGGCTCTTCCTGGCACCAGATCACCTCGCTGGCACCCAGACGCTTGAGTTCGGCCGCCAGCTGCGGGCGCGGGAACGGATACAGCTGCTCCACGCGGACCAGTGCAACGTCGGTGAGGCCCAGCTTTTGCACTTCTTCCAGCAGGTCGTAATAGACCTTGCCCGAGCACAACACCACACGCTTGATCTTCTTGGCGGTGGCCGTGGTGTCCGGGATCAGGTGCTGGAACTCGCCGTTGGCCATTTCTTCCAGCGATGAGACCGCCAGCTTGTGGCGCAGCAAGGACTTGGGCGACATCACCACCAGCGGCTTGCGGGTGGTCATGCACAGCTGGCGGCGCAGCATGTGGAAGGCCTGCGCCGGGGTGGACGGCACGCAAACCAGCATGTTGTCGAGTGCGCACAGCTGCAGGAAGCGCTCCAGACGCGCCGAGCTGTGTTCCGGGCCCTGGCCTTCATAGCCGTGCGGCAGCAGCAGGGTCAGCCCGGACAGGCGGCCCCACTTGGCTTCGCCTGAAGCCACGAACTGGTCGATCACCACCTGTGCGCCGTTGGCGAAATCGCCGAATTGGCCTTCCCAGATGCACAGGGTATTGGGATCGGTGGTGGAGAAGCCGTACTCATAGGCCATCACTGCTTCTTCGCTGAGCAGCGAATCGATGACCGACACGTGCTCGGGCGCCGACACAAGCTGACGCAGCGGCAAGTGATAGGCGTCCGTGGCTTGGTCGTGCAGGATCGCGTGACGATGGGTGAAGGTGCCGCGTCCCACGTCCTGCCCGACCAGACGCAGACGATAGCCCTCATCCAGCAAGGTGGCATAGGCCAGGTTTTCGGCAAAGCCCCAGTCGCCCGGCAGCTCGCCGGTGGCCATTTTGCGGCGGTCGTCGTAGACCTTGGCCACGCGGGAATGCAGCTGCACATCCGCCGGCACGGCATTGATCTTTTCGGCCAGTGCCTTGAGCTTGTCCATGCCCACGGCGGTGCTGATGGCGTCGCTGAGCTTGCCCGAGAGCAGCTTCGGCCAGTCCACGTGCAATGGGCTGTCTGCCGGAGTCTTGCCGACGTTGGCCAGCTCGGTGGTGACCTCGCCCGATTCCAGCTTGTTGCGGAAGGCGTCCGCCAAAGCCGCACCGGCACCTGCCGGAATCACGCCGGCGGCCTCCAGCTGCGCGGCGTACAGCTCGCGCGGGGTCTTGTGCTTGCGGATCACCTGGTACATCAACGGTTGGGTGATCGACGGCTCGTCGGCTTCGTTGTGGCCGTGGCGGCGGTAGCAGACTAGATCGATGACCACATCCTTGCCGAAGGTCTGGCGGAACTCGAAGGCCAGTGCGGCGGCAAAGACCACGGCATCCGGGTCGTCGCCGTTGACGTGCAGGACGGGTGCGCCGACGAACTTGGCGATGTCGGTGCAGTAGCGGGTGGAGCGGGTATCGTCCGGGTTGGAGGTGGTGAAACCCACCTGGTTGTTGACCACCACGTGGACGGTGCCGCCGACGGTGAACCCGCGCGCCTGCGACATCTGGAACAGCTCCATCACCACGCCTTGGCCGGCAAAGGCCGAGTCGCCGTGGATCAGGATCGGCATCACCTGCTTGCGCGCGTTGTCGCTGCGACGTTCCTGCCGCGAGCGCACCGAACCGGCAACCACGGGATCCACGATTTCCAGATGCGAGGGGTTGAATGCCAGCGCCAGATGCACCGGGCCGCCCGGGGTAGCGACGTCGGCGGAGAAGCCCATGTGGTACTTCACGTCACCGGCGACGGCGTGTTCGTCATGGTCGAACTTGCCTTCAAACTCGTCGAACAGCTTGCGCGGGTTCTTGCCCAGCGTATTGACAAGCACGTTCAGACGGCCGCGATGGGCCATGCCGATGATCACGTCCTTGACGCCTGCGCTGCCGGCGTTGCGGATCACGGTGTCCATCAGCGGGATCAGCGCGTCGCCACCTTCCAGCGAGAAGCGCTTTTGACCGACGTACTTGGTGTGCAGGTGGCGTTCCAGGCCTTCAGCGGCGGTCAGCCGCTCCAAGGTGCGGCGACGGGTATCGGCATCGAGGTTGTAATTGCCACCGGCGGCTTCCAGACGCTGGTACAGCCACTGGCGCTGGTCCACTTCAAACAGGTGCATGAACTCGGCACCGATGCTGCCGGTGTAGGTGGCCTGCAGCCGGGCCAGCAGGTCACGCAGTTTCATCCGCGGCTGGCCAGCGACGCCACCGGTGCTGAATTCATCGCCGAGGTCGGACTGGCTCAAATGGTGAAAGCCCAGCTCCAGATCCGGCGTCTTGGGGGTTTGGCTCAGGCCCAGCGGATCAAGCTTGGCACCCAGATGCCCACGTGAGCGGTAGGCAGTGATCAGACGGCCGACGTTGCGTTCACGTTCGTCGCCGCCACCGCTGCCACCCAGCAGCCCGCGGGCCGCCAGCTTGCCGGCCTCCGCAATCTGGTCGATCACGGCCGAGTGCGGCACGTCGCCGGCTTCGCGGCCTTTCAGGCCATCGAAATACTGCTTCCATTTGGGCTCGACGCTCTCTGGTGAAACCAGATATTGCTCGTAGAGATCTTCGATGTACGCGCCATTGGCGCCGAGCTGCGAGGATTGTGCGAACTGCTTGAGCAGACTGTCCACGGTGTGGCAAGCAACCTATTCGGAGGGTGAAGGGAAGACCGCCCGGCGCTGGCGTCCAGTCCGGAACGGGAAACTGAATGGGCAACAGCAAGACTCGGGATTATAGCCCCAGCGCCGTCGGCAGCGCATGCGACCAAAGTCAAGAAGATGCTGGAATCAGAGCCCCAGCGCCCTGTATTCAGCTACCGGTCGGGCGCGCTCCCAGATTTCTTCGAAGCGCTGCTGCAGCTGCCGCACGCGGGCACGGGCGTCCAGCGAGGCGGTTCCGGCGACCACGTCGCCTTGATTGCGGAAGTAGTAGCCGCCGGTGTCGTTGGCGATCAGCGCTGCACGATCCTCGCGATAGACCGGGTCGTCCACTTCGCGAAATTGGAAGATGCTCGGCAGCCGTTGGGCCAGCTCCAGCAGTTTGGCATGGGCGGCCTGCGGGGCGGCGGCGTCGTGCAGCAGTACCAGCACCTGGCCGTCGCGACCGGCGGTGGCAAAGCTGCGCAGGGCTTCCAGGACGTCGGGATGGTCAAACAGCCAGGCTTCCAGATCCAGGCTGCGGATCAACAGCCGGCGGCGGGCAGCTGCGATGATCTGGATGGCGATGTCCACCGCGGCAGGGTGATCGGTGATGCGGAGGAGGTCGGAAGGGGTTTCCGGGCCAGACTGCGTGCTCATGCTGCATCCTCCTGTGCCAGTTGGTAGTGACCTGCTGCCAGCAGGGCGTGCACCGTCTGTTGGCCCGATGGGCCCAGCCCAGCGTACAGACGGTGGTCAATGGCTTCCAGCGCCGCCAGCATGCGTGCATCCGCCACGGCCATCGCATGCGCATGCCCACCCACGTACAGGCGGGCGCCGCCGCGGCTGTCGCGTCGCCATGCCATTCGCGACCATGGGTGGCGCAGCAGCAGGGCATCGTTGGCCAGTGCCTTTGCCAGCGCCTCCGGTGTGGGGGTGGTATCGGCAGCGGCCGGCTGCACCGCACAGCGGTAGGTGGTGATGAACTGGCCGAACCAATCACCAAAGCGGTCGGGGTCGTCCATCTGCAGCTGACGCAAGGCTGCTTCCGCACGGGCCAAAGCGCTGGCATCGATTTCGCCGCTGTCTTCGGGCAGGGCCAGATCGGGGTCGACATAGCGCAGGGTGTCAGGGGCGTCGGCGGTCAGGGTGCTGGCCCAGTCGTCCAGCAGCTCGGCGGCGCTGGGGGCGCGCAGGCCGATGGAAATGGTCAGGCAGGGGTCTACCGCCACGCCATGATGGGGGATGCCGGGCGGCAGGTAGAGCATGTCGCCGGGCTGCAGTACCCAGTCGTGAGTGGGTGTGAACTGCGTGAGCAGGCGGATATCGACATCGCTGCGGTAATCGCTGGCCGGATTGGGTGTGGTGTCGATTTGCCAACGTCGCTGGCCTTGTCCCTGCAGCAGGAAGACATCGTACTGGTCGATGTGGGCGCCCACCGAGCCGCCAGTGGCGGCAAAGCTGACCATGATGTCGTCCATCCGCCAGCGCGGCAGGAACTGGAAATGCGTCAGCAGTTCCCGCACGTCGGCATCCCACTTGTCCACGTCCTGTACCAGCACGGTCCAGTCGTGATCGGGCAGGGCCGGGAAGACGGATTCCTCGAATGGGCCGTGGCGCAGCTGCCAGCGGTCATTGGCGCGGTCGTATTCCACCAGCCGCGCCAGTGTGCCTTCCTCGCAGGCCAAGCCAGCCAAATCTTCCGGCTCCAGTGGCGAGACGAAGCCGGGGAAGGCATTGCGGATCAGCAGCGGCCTTTTCTGCCAGTAGTCGCGCAGAAAGTCGGCGGGCAGCATGCCCAGCGGGGACGGGCCCTGCGCGGCATCGATTTCCAGCGGGATGTCGCGCACGGCCGTCATGTCAGATCTCCCGGGCCAGACGCTCGGCCAGGCCGGTGTAGCTGCCCGGGGTCATCGCCAGCAGGCGGGTCTTGGCCTCGGCCGGCAGTTCCAGCGATTCGACGAAGGCGCGCATCGACTCGGCGGTGATGCCGTGCCCACGGGTCAGGGCCTTCAGCTGTTCATAGGGATTGGGCAGGCCGTGGCGGCGCATCACGGTCTGCACGGCCTCGGCCAGCACTTCCCAGCTGGCGTCGAGATCGGCAGCCAGTCGTTCGGGGTTCGCGCTGAGTTTGTTCAGGCCGCGCTGCAGGGCATCGAAACCGATCAGCATGTGGCCGAAGGCGGTGCCCAGCGCGCGCAGCACGGTGGAATCGGTGAGGTCGCGTTGCCAGCGGCTGATCGGCAGCTTGATCGCGAAATGTTCGAACAGGGCACTGGCGATGCCGAAATTGCCTTCGGCGTTTTCGAAATCGATCGGGTTGACCTTGTGCGGCATGGTGCTGCTGCCGACTTCGCCGGCTTTCACCGCCTGCTTGAAATAGCCCTGCGAGATGTAGCCCCAGATGTCGCGGCACAGATCAATGGCAATGGTGTCGATGCGCTTGCAGGCGTCACACAGCTCGGCCACGCCGTCATGCGGTTCGATCTGGGTGGTGTAGGGCTGCCAGTCCAGGCCGAGGGATTCGACGAAATGTTTGGAGAACAGCGGCCAGTCCACATCCGGGTAGGCGGCAACATGCGCGTTGTAATTGCCCACTGCGCCATTGATCTTGCCCGGCATGGGCAGCCCCGCCAGTGCCTCGCCCTGGCGTTGCAGGCGGGCGATGACGTTGGCCAGCTCCTTGCCGACCGTGGTGGGGGATGCAGTCTGGCCGTGGGTACGGGAGAGCATCGGCAGGGCGGCGTGTTCGTGCGCCATCGTGCGCAGCTTCTCGATCAGGGCATCCAGCTTGGGCAGCAGGACATGCTGACGGGCCTTGCTGAGCATCAGCGCATAGCTGAGGTTGTTGATGTCCTCGCTGGTGCAGGCAAAGTGCACGAATTCCAGCGCAGGGCCCAGCTCGGCATCGTCCTTGAGTTGCTCCTTGATGAAGTACTCCACCGCCTTCACGTCGTGGTTGGTGGTGGCTTCGATGGCCTTCACGCGGGCCGCATGCTCCACGGTGAAGCCGCTGGCCAGCGCCCGCAGGCGCTCGCTGGCTTCCTGGGAGAAGGGGGCCAGCTCGGGGATGCCCGGCTCGGATGCCAAGGCCAGCAGCCACTCCACTTCCACCTTCACGCGGGCGCGGATCAGGCCGAATTCGGAAAAGATCGGACGCAGGGCATCGACCTTGCCGGCGTAGCGGCCATCGAGCGGGGACAGGGCGGTGAGGGCGTCGGACATGGGGGCAGTGGCAGCGTGGGGAAAACGCAATTCTAAACCTTGGCGGCGCTATCCTCGAACGAACGACTCAAGGAGATGGCCATGGCCAAGCGCAAGGGATT
>CAUJJG010000160.1 GCA_963205445.1 Pseudomonadota bacterium | reverse complement strand
GTAGAATGGGCGGATGACCGACGACAGCTTCCGCACCGCCTTCCACGGCTTCGAACAGATTCCCCTGCGCGAATACGCCGAGCGCGCCTACCTCGACTACTCGATGTACGTGGTGCTCGACCGCGCCCTGCCCTTCATCGGCGACGGCCTCAAGCCGGTACAGCGCCGCATCATCTACGCGATGAGCGAGCTGGGCCTGAACGCCTCCGCCAAGCCCAAGAAATCCGCCCGCACCGTTGGCGACGTGATCGGCAAATACCACCCGCACGGCGACTCCGCCTGCTATGAGGCGATGGTGCTGATGGCGCAGCCGTTCTCCTGGCGCTATCCGCTGATCGAAGGCCAGGGCAACTTCGGCTCCAGCGATGACCCCAAGTCGTTCGCGGCGATGCGCTATACCGAATCCAAGCTCGCCCCGATCGCCGAGGCACTGCTGGGTGAGCTGGGCCAAGGCACGGCGGACTGGACACCGAATTTCGACGGCACCTTGGAAGAACCCACTTGGATGCCGGCGCGCTTGCCGCATCTGCTGCTCAACGGCACCACCGGCATTGCCGTGGGCATGGCCACCGACGTACCGCCGCACAATCTCAATGAACTGGTCAGCGCCTGCATCCGGCTGCTGGACGACCCCGACGCCACGGTGCGCGACCTCTGCGAACACGTGCGCGGCCCGGACTACCCCACGGCAGCAGAAATCATCTCCACGCCTGCCGACCTGCTGGGCCTGTATGAAACCGGCAACGGCAGCGTGCGCGTACGCGCGGTGTTCGTGAAGGAGCAAGCCAACATCGTCATCACCGAGTTGCCCCACCAGGTCAGCCCGAGCAAGGTGATCGAACAGATCGCCAACCAGATGCGGGCCAAGAAACTGCCTTGGCTGGAGGACATCCGCGACGAGTCCGACCATCAAAACCCCACCCGCATCGTGCTGATCCCGCGCAGCAATCGCGTCGACGCCGAACAGCTGATGGGCCACCTGTTTGCCACCACCGATCTGGAAAAGAGCTTCCGGGTCAACATGAACGTGATCGGGCTGGATGGCCGCCCGCAGGTGAAAAACTTGAAGATGCTGCTGTCCGAATGGCTCAGCTTCCGTCAGACCACCGTCACGCGCCGGCTCACCCATCGGCTGGAGAAGGTCGAACGCCGTCTGCACCTGCTGGATGGCCTGCTGGTCGCCTTCCTCAACCTGGATGAAGTGATCCGCATCATCCGCAGCGAGGACGAGCCGAAAGCGGTGCTGATGGCGCGTTTCAACTTGTCCGAAGAGCAAGCCGACTACATCCTCGACACCCGCCTCAAGCAACTGGCACGGCTTGAGGAAATGAAGATCCGCGGCGAGCAGGACGAACTGGCGGCCGAGCGGCTCAAATTGTTGGCCCTGCTGGACAGCAAGGCCAAGTTGAAGAAGCTGATCAAGGACGAATTGCTGGCCGACGCCAAAAAGTACGGCGATGCCCGCCGCAGCCCGCTGGTGGCGCGTCAAGCCGCGCAGGCGCTGGATGAAACCGAATTGGTGGCCAGCGAGCCGATGACCGTGGTGCTGAGCGCCAAGGGCTGGGTGCGCGCCGCCAAAGGCCATGACGTGGACGCTGCCGGGTTGTCCTATCGTGAGGGCGACCGCTTGCTGGCAGCCATGCGCACCCGCAGCAATCAGCAAGTCGCCTTCCTCGATTCCACCGGTCGCAGCTATTCGACAGCCGTGCATACCTTGCCCAGCGCGCGCGGCAATGGCGAACCGCTGACCGGACGCTTCGCTCCCGCACAGGGGGCCAGTTTCGAAGCCCTGGCCAGCGGCGGCAATGACGACAGGATGCTCATCGCCTCCAGCCACGGCTACGGTTTCATCACCCGGTTCGAAAACCTCACCAGCCGCAACAAGGCCGGCAAGGCGCTGCTCTCACTCTCCGAGGGCGGCCATGTGCTGCAACCGGTCACCGCCTGCCATGTCGAGACCGATCGCCTTGTCGCGGTCACCAGCGCCGGGCACATCCTGGCCTTCCCGCTGTCGGAGCTGCCGGAGCTGGACAAGGGCAAAGGCAACAAGCTCATCGAAATCCCCAAAGCCAAACGTGGCACCGAACATGTGGTGGCAGTGGCGGTGGTGCCCGAGGGCGGCAAGCTGCTGGTGCAGTCGGGCGCACGCACGATGACGCTGGCGTACAAGGAACTGGACCCCTACCTCGGTGCCCGCGGTTCGCGCGGCGGCCTGCTGCCACGCGGCTGGCAGAAGGTGGACGCGCTGGCGGTCGAAGCCTGACCGTTCCGCGCCTCAGGAGCCGCCATGCACCCCGAATTTTGGCATCAGCGCTGGCAGGAAGGCCGAATCGGCTTCCACCAATCCACCCCGACACCATTGCTGCAGAAGCACTGGCCAGCGCTGGGCGTACCCGCAGGCGCACGGGTCTTTGTGCCCCTGTGCGGAAAGTCGCTGGACATGGCCTGGCTGGCGGCGCAGGGGCATCGGGTGCTGGGCGTGGAGTTGTCACGGCTGGCCATCGAGCAGTTCTTCGCAGACAACCATCTGCAGCCCTCCATCGAAGTCAGCCAACTTGGCGTGCACTATCGCGCAGGCGCCGTCGAGATCATTTGTGGCGATGCATTCGGGTTGACGGCTGAGGTTCTGGCCGATTGCACCGCCATGTTTGATCGCGCCGCGCTGATCGCCCTGCCACCCGACCTTCGCCAACGTTATGCAGGGGAACTGCAGGCGCGCATGCCGGCAGGATGCCGCGGCCTGCTCATCACGCTGGAATACCCACAGGTCGAGCGCGACGGCCCGCCTTTCTCGGTTGACGAGCCCGAAGTCCAAAGCCTGTATGGTGGTGCATGGGGCATCAGGCTGCTGGAACGACGCCCCATCCCGGCCAGCCACCCCGGCTATGTGAATGGGACAACGCGTGTGGATACAAGCGTTTACAGCCTGCATCGAAACCCGTCGACACCGGACAGGTTGACCAAGATCAATTCATCCCAGGGAAGAACTGCCTAAGCTGCCGCCATGCACTCCCAGCAGATCGCCTTCGATGCAGGGCTGCTGCGCCGATATGATCGGCCCGGCCCTCGCTACACTTCGTACCCGACCGCGCCCCAGTTCAGCGCTGCGTTCGGTGACGCCCAGTTGCGCGCCGCGATCCAGGCCAGCAACGAAGAGCCCATCCCCCGGCGACTGTCGCTGTATGTACACGTCCCGTTCTGCTTCAGCCCCTGCTTCTACTGTGGCTGCAACCGGATCATCACCCGCGACGTGAGCCGGGGCGAAGCCTATCTGGCCCGGCTTCAGCGTGAAATCGCGCTGATGGCCCCCCTGTTCGATCGCGACCGCGAAGTGATCCAGCTGCATTTTGGTGGCGGCACACCGAATTTCCTGTCGCCGCAGCAGCTGGGTGACGTGGTGGCCTGCCTGCGCAACCAATTCCTGTTTTCCGAAAGCCGGGACCGCGACATCTCCATCGAAATCGATCCGCGGTTCTGCAAGCCCGATTGGATGCCGGCATTGGCGGACATCGGCTTCAATCGGATGAGTCTCGGGGTACAGGACTTCGACCCGAAGGTGCAGGAAGCCGTCAACCGAATCCAGTCGGTGGAGGAAACCCGCGCCGTGGTCGATGCTGGCCGCAGCGCCGGGCTGCGTTCGGTCAACATCGACCTGATCTACGGCCTGCCCGGCCAGAACCTGGAAGGCTTCGGCAAGACGCTGGATACCGTGACGGAGATCCGCCCGGATCGGCTGGCGGTGTATAGCTATGCCCACATGCCCCATCTCTTCAAGGCGCAGAAGCAGATCAAGGACGACCTGCTGCTGGATGGCGAAGACAAGCTGGCCCTGCTGCAACTGGCCGTGGAAAAACTCACGGCGGCCGGCTACGTCTACATCGGGATGGACCATTTCGCCTTGCCCGACGACGATCTGTCACAGGCACAGGCGCGCGGCGGCTTGCATCGCAATTTCATGGGCTATACCACACACGCCGACAGCGACCTGATCGGTTTGGGTGTCTCCGCCATCAGCCATATCGGCAACAGCTTCAGCCAGAACCCGCGGGATTTGCCTGCGTGGGAAGCGTCCATCGATGCCGGCAAGCTGCCCGTCTTCCGGGGCATGCACCTGAATGAGGACGACGAACTGCGCGCCGACCTGATCCAGTCGCTGATGTGCCAGGGCGAAGTGCCGGTGGCCGCACTGGAGCGTCGTTACGGGATTCGCTTCCAGGAGTACTTCGCGCACGAGCTGGAGCAGCTGCACCCCCTGCACGAGGACGGATTGGTGCGGATCGCCCCCGAACTGATCACGGCGACCTCGCAAGGACGCCTGCTATTGCGTAACATTGCCATGTGCTTCGACCGATACTTGGCCCCGCCCGATTCCGACGCCAGGCCGCGCTTCTCGCGCGCGATCTGAGCATCCCCCACCTCGCCCCTCGTAAGGGGGTGCGATGAGCACCCTGCCGTTCCCGCGGCTGAGCCCGCAGGTCTTGTCCGATGACGGAGACGAGCTGCAGTTCTGCACCACCTGCGCGTTTTCGCATGCCTGCCTGTCGCAGGGCATGGACAAAAGCGCACTGAAGGAACTGCACGTTCTGGTCGAGCACATCGGCCCGTTCCATGCCGGCGACTATCTCTTCCGCGAAGGGGACCCGTTCGAGGCCATCGCCGCCGTACGCGCCGGCAGCGTCAAAACCTGCGTAACCGACCGCGACGGGCAGGAACACGTGCTCGGCTTCCATTTCCCCGGCGAAGTCATCGGCCTCAATGCCATCGACGGCCACCGCTATCCCTGCGATGCGATCGCACTGGACACGGTGATGCTGTGCCGCTTTTCCTTCCCCAAGATTTCGGTGCTGGCGGCGCGGGTGCCGGGCGTGCAGCGCGAGCTGTTTCGCCTGCTCAGCCGCGACATCGGCCGCGCCGCGCTGCTGGCAGGTGACTGGAGTGCCGACCAGCGGGTCGCCGCATTCCTGGTCGGCATGTCGCGCCGATTGGCCGCACGCGGGTTTTCCGCCACGCGCTTCCAGCTGACCATGGCCCGTACCGATATCGCCAACTACCTGCGCTTGGCCCCGGAAACGGTGAGCCGGGTTCTGCGCAGGATGCAGAACGACGGCATCCTGTCCGTGGATCGCCGGGAATTGGAACTGCTGGAACAGACGCGCATCGAGGAACTGGCGGCCCCCATCCTGCGTGAATGACCAGCCCCTCGGCCTGACGCAGATCAAGTGGGCCGGCACTCACGCCCCGGCAATCCGCAAATGCCCCCCAAAGTGACACAAGTCATGGAACCCGGACATACTCCGAACGAGCATGTTCACGGCTTTTCCCCCTGACGCTTCGTTCACTCTGGAGAGACGCAATGTCAACCACCAAGCGGCTATGGCTGGGCCTCGGCGCCCTGCTTGTCGCAAGTTTCGCCGTCATGCTTTGGCTGGGAGTGGATCTGATCCAGACCAAGCCCCCCATCCCCGACCGCATCGTTGCCGCCAATGGCCAGGTGCTCTATACCAAGGACGACATTCAGAAAGGCCAGCAGGCCTGGCAGAGCGTCGGCGGACAACAGCTGGGCTCGATCTGGGGCCACGGCGCCCTGATCGCCCCCGACTGGTCGGCCGACTGGCTGCACCGGGAAACGGTCGCCATGCTGGAACTCCAGGCCCGCAAGGACACCGGTCAGTCCTACGACAGCATGACCGATGAGGAGAAGGCCAAGACCCAGGCCAGCGTGAAGCCGCAGATGCGGAAGAACACCTACGACGCGGCCAAGAACGAGATCGTGGTGAGCAACCAGCGCGCACAAGCCATCAGCGTGGTGGCCGCACATTACGAGAGCCTGTTCTCCAACGATCCGGCCACGCGCGATCTGCGTGAAGCCTATGCAATGAAGGAATCCACGCTTCCGGATGCCCAAAAGCGTCGCGAGATGACAGGTTTCTTCTTCTGGGCTGCCTGGGCCGCCGGTACCGATCGCCCCGGCTACGAGAACCGTACCTACACCAACAACTGGCCGTATGAACCGCTGATCGGCAACAAGCCGACCTCGGACAATTTCATCTGGTCGGTATTCTCGATCCTGTTCCTGATCGGCGGCATCGGTCTGCTGGCCTGGCACTACGCCGCTTATCACGGCAAGGAAGAGCTGCCCGCCCCCCCGGCCAAGGACCCGTTGCAGGGCCTGACCATCACCCCATCGATGAAAGCCACGGCCAAGTATTTCTGGGTGGTGGTGGCGCTGTTCCTGTGCCAGATCCTGCTGGGTGCCACCACTGCGCACTACCAGGTGGAAGGCCAGGAGGCGTATGGCCTCGCCATCGCGGAAATCCTGCCCTATTCGTTGACGCGCAGCTGGCATACGCAACTGGCGGTGCTGTGGATCGCCACGGCATGGCTGGCCACCGGCCTGTACATCGCACCGGCGGTATCCGGGCATGAGCCCAAGTACCAGCGTGCTGGCGTCAACTTCCTGTTCGTCTGCTTGCTGATCATCGTGGTGGGCGCGTTCGCCGGCCAGTGGTTCGCGGTGATGCAGAAGATGGACATCAAGTACAACTTCTGGTTCGGCCACCAAGGCTGGGAATACGTCGATATCGGCCGCTTCTGGCAAGCCTTCCTGTTCATCGGCCTGCTGCTGTGGTTGGCGTTGATGGGCCGCTCGTTGTGGCCGGCACTCAAGCGCAAGGATGAGATGTCCTCCATCGTGGGCCTGCTGTTCCTGTCCACGGTTGCCATCGCCCTGTTCTACGGCGCTGGCCTGATGTGGGGCGAGAAGAGCCACATGTCGGTGGTCGACTACTGGCGCTGGTGGGTGGTCCACCTGTGGGTGGAAGGCTTCTTCGAGGTGTTCGCGGTGGCGGTGATGAGCTTCCTGTTCGTGAAGCTGGGCCTGCTGCGCGGCAAGTCGGCCACCATCAACGTGCTGTTCGCCACCATCGT
>CAUJJG010000159.1 GCA_963205445.1 Pseudomonadota bacterium | reverse complement strand
GATCCAGCCATGGATCCCCTGCGCCAGCTGCGCGACACCAAGGGGGCCGACATCGCACTGCTGGCCCGAAAGCTGGAGCAGACCCAAGGCGGGTGCGGTGTCGCATGGCTGCTGGGGGGCGGGCAGCGCGAGATCACCCAGTGGGATGCCGACTGGGCCTATGGCGTCGTCGGGGATGGCAGCTACTCGAAGGACGGCAAGACCTGGTACTGCGAGGATTCCACCCTGGGCCATGAAACCGGGCATCTGCTCGGCTCCGCTCATGATCGTGCCAATGCCTCCGGCAGTGGCCGCTACCTGTACTCCTATGGCTACAACGCCAATGGGGTTTGCGACATCATGGCTTACTGCAACGAGGGCAATAACGAATACCAGGTCTATTCCAACCCGCGCATCACCCTCTGCGGAGGCCAGGCCTGCGGCGTGGAAAACAGCGAGGACAATGCCCGCAGCATCAGCCAGACCCTGCCGATCATCGCCACCTTCCGTGCCACGGTGGTGCCGCATGAGCCACAAAGCGCCGTGCGCAATGATTTCAACGGTGACGGCAAGTCCGACGTGTTCTGGCGCAATCTGTCCGACGGGCGCAACATCGTCTGGTGGGCAGCGGATTTTGCCAATCAGTTCAACCCTGGCAGCGTGATCACCCAGAGTTGGAGCGTGGTGGGGGCGGGTGACTACGATGGCGATGGCAAGAGTGACCTGTTCTGGCGCAATGCAGCCGACGGGCAGAACATCGTCTGGCCTTCGGCGGACGGCAGCCAGAAGCGCAGCCTGACCGCCATCACGGGTCTGGACTGGAAGGTGGTGGCCTCCGGGGACTTTGATGGGGATGGTCGCGGTGACGTGTTCTGGCGGCATGCGACCAATGGCCAAAACGCGATCTGGTGGTCGGGCGATTACGCGGCCAGAACGATGGAACAGCAGGTGTCCACGGCCTGGATCGTGGCCGGTGCCGGGGACATCAATGGCGATGGCAAGGATGACGTGGTGTGGCGCAATACCGCGACTGGCGCCAATATCGTCTGGTGGTCCGGCAAGTATGCAGGCTTCACCAATTTGACCAGCGTGCTCACGCAGGCATGGGAAATCGTGGCGGTGGATGACTTCGACGGCAACGGCAAGGCGGACCTGTTCTGGCGCCAGCGCACGACGGGCGAGAACATCCTGTGGTGGAACGGCGACTTCGCCACCCAGGTGCGCGAACTGACCGTCAGCACGGCATGGAAGGTCGTGGCGTCCGGTGATTACAACGGTGACGGCAAAGCCGATCTGCTTTGGCGTAATGGCGTGACCGGCGCCAACATCGTCTGGGATTCCGGCCGCTTCGCCAACGCCCGCAACCTGACCGGCGTGACCAATGCCGCGTGGGTGGTGCAACGCTGAGGCGTTGCATGTCCGGGTGCAACAAACGGAAGCCGCCCTTCGGGGCGGCTTCTTCGTTGTGTCAGATCACATGCCCGGATAATTCGGCCCGCCGCCGCCCTGCGGGGCCACCCAGACGATGTTCTGGGTCGGGTCCTTGATGTCGCAGGTCTTGCAGTGCACGCAGTTGGCGGCGTTGATCTGCAGCCGCTCGTTGCCCGGCTCGCCGACGAACTCGTAGACGCCGGCTGGGCAATAGCGCGCTTCGGGGCCGGCGTATTGGGCCAGGTTCACCGCTACCGGCACCGATGCATCCTTCAGCGTCAGATGGCTGGGCTGATCCTCGTCGTGGTGGGTGCTGGACAGGAACACCGAGCTCAGGCGGTCGAAGCTGAGCACGCCGTCGGGTTTGGGGTAGTCGATCTTCGGCTGGCTGGCTGCCGGCTGCAGGCATTCGTGGTCGGCCTGCTTGCGGTGGAGCGTCCACGGCGGGGTCTTGATGCCCAGTTTGGGCAGCAGCCACTGTTCGATCCCGGTCATGAAGGTGGCGAGGTTGCGGCCCTTCTTGAACCACTGCTTGAAATTCTTCGCGCGCTGCAGCTCGGCGTGCAGCCAGCTCTGCTCGAACGCGGCCGGGTAGGCGGCCAGCTCGTCGTGGCTACGGCCTTCGCCCAGCGCGGCAAACGCGGCCTCGGCGGCGAGCATGCCGGTCTTGATCGCGGCGTGGCTGCCCTTGATCCGGCTGGCGTTGAGGAAGCCGGCCTCGCAGCCGACCAAGGCGCCGCCGGGGAACACGGTCTTCGGCAGGCTGAGCAGACCGCCGGCGGTCAGCGCGCGGGCGCCGTAGCTGATCCGCTTGCCGCCTTCCAGATGCTTGCGGATGGCCGGGTGGGTCTTGAAGCGCTGGAACTCACCGAACGGGCTCAGCCACGGGTTCTTGTAATCCAGCCCGATCACGAAGCCGACCGCGATCTTGCCGTCCTCGGCGTGGTAGAGGAACGAGCCGCCGTAGGTGTCGCTCTGCAGCGGCCAGCCGGCGGTGTGCACCACCAGCCCCGGCTGGTGCCGGGCCGGATCGGCCTGCCACAGCTCCTTGATGCCGATCGCGTAGCTCTGCGGGTCCTTGCCGGCATCCAATTGGTACTTGGCGATCAGCTGGCGGCCAAGCTGGCCGCGCGCGCCTTCGGCGAAGATCGTGTACTTGGCGTGCAGCTCCATGCCCGGCTGGTACTGGTCGGTGGGCTGACCGTCCTTGCCGATGCCCATGTCGCCGGTGGCCACGCCTTTGACCGCGCCGGTCTCGGTATAGAGCACTTCGGCGGCGGCAAAGCCGGGGAAGATCTCCACGCCCAGCGCTTCTGCTTGCTGTGCCAGCCAGCGGGTGAGCATGCC
>CAUJJG010000158.1 GCA_963205445.1 Pseudomonadota bacterium | reverse complement strand
CAACTGCGCACTGGTGGTGGGCGCCACCTTCCCCGAAGAATTGAAGGTGATCCGCGGCATCGTCGGCGACATGCCCCTGCTGATCCCCGGCGTGGGTGCACAGGGCGGCGACGTGGAGGCGGTGGTGACCAACGGCAAGACTGCCGACGGCAGCGGCCTGATGATCAACTCCTCGCGCGGCATCCTGTACGCCTCGCGCGGCGAGGGGTATGCCGAGGCGGCGGCAAACGCGGCGAAATCGTTGCGGGACGAAATCAACAAATATCGCCACCCCGCCACCCCGTAGGTGCCGGGCTTGCCCGGCACGCCAAGAACCTTCGCATCGACATGCGGGGCAAGCCCCGCATCTACGGCCGCATCGTGGCCCGGACAAACGTTCGCATCGACATGCGTGCCCGGCTCTCCGCCGCCTCGTAGGTGCCGGGCTTGCCCGGCACGCCAAGAACCTTCACATCGACATGCGGGGCAAGCCCCGCATCTACGGCCGCATCGCGGCCCGGACAGCGGCTAAAGGAAAGCGGCCCCAGATCATCGCGAATACCGCCACCCGCATGAGGAAGGTGCGCCGCGATGCCTCGAACTTGCGGAAATAGCGCCACAAACCGCGATGTTTGTGCCATTCCACGAACAGCGGGCGACGCCGGGAGGATACGCCGCGCACGTGCACCACGCCGACGTCGTTGGCACAGGCAACGACCGCGCCCGCCGCGCGCGCGCGGCGGCACAGGTCCAGATCCTCTGCATGCAGGCGATACCCCTCGTCGAAGCCGCCGATGCTGTTGAACAGCGCACGCGGAAGCAGCATCAAGGCGCCGGAAACGGCATCCACCTGCTGCAAGGGCTGCAATGCCTCCCTGGCGACTCCGAGGCGTGACCGTGCCGGGTTGCGCAGCATGGCGGCGAAGTCGGGGTCGCGCCGACGCGCGGCGTCATCGCGACGGCCATCCTCGTCGATCAAATCTGCCCCCAGCAGTGCGGGAGCGCACGCCACCGCATGCATCCGCATGCGCTGCAAGGCCTCGGGTTCCACGAAGCAGTCGGGGTTGACGAAGGCCACCCAAGGCGCGGCACTGTCGCGCGCACCCTGATTGCAGGCCACCGCAAACCCGGGATTGTCGGGGTTGGCGATGAAGCGCACACGCGGATCGGCGATGGCGTGCTTTTGCACCAGCTCCATCGTGCTGTCGCGGGAGTCATTGTCGATGACGCGAATCTCTGCGACCGCACGGGCCGCACGCAGGCGCTGCAGGCAGGCATCGATGGTTTCCTCGCTGTTGCAGGTCACCACCACGGCGGCAATATCGCCGTCCTTCACGTCGCCTCCGCAAACAGATCCGGCTGTGGCGGCAGGTGTTCCAACACGTCCAGCGCGCGTGCCAGACGCTGGCGCTGCGGCTGCAAGGGGTCATGCATCAGACAGTCTGCCAGCGCGGCATGCCAACGGGGCCAGCGCACCGCCAGAGCGTCGAGATCCCCGGGCATCGGGGCACTTTCGCGCTCCCGAAGGACGAAGGCGTTGTCGCAAAGCACATTGCGCCCGCCCAAGCCTGCCATGCGCAGCGACAGGTCGATCAGGGCGGCGTACCAAGACCCGAAACTGGCACCATCCACCCCACCCGCCGCCACCCGCGCGGTGCCACGCAGCAGCACGGCATGGGCGACGGCCGAGGGCAATTCGGGCCAAGAGGCTGCCAGGGCCGCGCAGGCCTCGGCCAAGCGCAACGGCGCCTGCGGCAACGGCACGATCTCACCGATTCGTGGCCAGGCAGCGGTTTCGCCGGCATTGCACCACGGGCTGCTGGTCACGATGCGGGCATCAGCGGCCAGACACGCTGACAGCGCCTCCAGCCAACCTGGCACCGGGCAAGCGTCCGCCGCCAGCACGGCGACGTCGGCATTGCCACAGGCGCGCAAGGCTTGTTCCAAATGACGCGCTTCCCCAAGCGGCTGGCTGCGCCGGGTATGCCCCGCCTGCAGACGGGTGCGGCCCAGCCAGTGTTGGATCAGCGCCAGCCCGCGGGGCCCGGCCTGCGCATCATCGGCCAGCCAGACCCGGGTGTCGGCGGGAGTGCCGGCATCCAATGCCGACAGGCAGGCATCAAGCGCATCCTCGTCGGTGCCCACCGGCACCAGCACGATCGGCAGGGACGCGCCCGCAGGGCTCACTGGCTCTTCGGTTTGAAGATCGGGTCGAGCGCGCGGAAGCGACGGCCGTATTCATCCGTGAGGTTGCGCGCCTCCAATGGATTGCGCACCACCGTCGGGGTGATGAGCACCACCAGTTCATCACGCACCTTGGCATTGACCTGTTGCCCGAACAGGCCGCCCAATACCGGGATCCGGCTCAGGCCAGGAACCCCGGAAGTCCCGCGCGTACTGCCATCGGTGATCAAGCCCGCCAGCACGATGGTATCCCCGCTGGGCGCCACCGCACTGGTGGTCACCTTGCTGGTGTCGATGCGCACATTGCCGTTGGCATCGGCGGTACCGGTGGGTTTGCTGACTTCCTGCACGATATCGAGGAACACCATGCCGTCGCGCGTAATGCGCGGGCGTACCTTCAGGATGATGCCGGTATCGAGGTACTGCACCTGGCTGTAGGTGCCGGTATCCGCACCTGTCTGCGGATTGAAGCTGACCGACGCGATTGGAATCTTCTGGCCAACATTGAGCGTGGCCTCACGGTTGTTCTGCGCCAAGACCGACGGCGAGGACAGGGTGCGCACATCGGTGACGCTGTCCAACGCATTGATGATGGCCCCGGCGCTGCTGCCGAGAAAGGTCCAGCTGAGCGCACCGGTGCCGTTGGCATTGGGAGCCACGCTGCCGGCGTGGCTGCCCCAGTTGCTGCGCCCGGTGGGGAACGGAAGCCCGGCCGTATCCAGGGCATTGTCGAAGTACCAGCTCACGCCGTATTGCAGGTCACCCTTCAGCGCCACGCTGACCACCTGCGCTTCAATCTGCACTTGCATGGGCATCACGTCGAGACGCTCGATGACTTCACGGATCGACTTCCACTGGGCCGAACTGGCACGCACCAACAGGGAATTGGTGTCTTCCACCGCAGACACGCCCACTTCGGACCCGTCTACCTTGAGGGTGACGCGGCCATTGCCCGACCCCTGCTGCGGCAGGCTGCCACCATCCCCCAGCCCTCCGGCTGATCCGCTGCCGTCATCCGTACGGAGGGTGCTGGCACCATCACCCACCTTGCTTTGGGTGGCACCCGGCATCAAGTTGACAGAATCGCGACTGCCGCCGCCGCTGCCGCCAAACACTTCCGACAGCCGGTCAGCCAGATCCCGGGCCTTGATGTACTTCAACTCGTAGGAGAACAGGCGACCATCCCCACTGCCACCTTCGATGCGGTCGATCCAGCGCCCGATCTCCTCGAGGTAGCTGGGCTGCGGCGTGATCACCATCACCGCATTGGTGCTGTCCAGCGGCATGAAGCGGAACATGCCGGCAACCGGCGTCTTGCCCTGTTCGCCAAACACGCGCTCCAGATCCTGCACGACATCGCTGGCACGGCCGGACTGCAGGGGGAACACGCCTACCGACATGTTCGCCATCCAGTCGACATCGAAGATCTGAATGGTGCGCAGGTAGTTTTCGAGCTCGGCGCGCGTGCCGCCCAGCGTGAGCAGATTGCGGGCCCCGTCCACGCTGACGATGGTGTCCTTGCGGGCGTAAGGCTTGAGGATTTTCTCCATTTCGGCGGCACCGACGTACCGCAGCGGCACCACGCGGGATTCGAAGCCGCGCGCCAACGCCGGCGAGCCGGTACGCGCCACGGCACCGTTCTGCAAGGCCTCGCCCACGGGCACGATGTTGTAGCGCCCGTCGCTGTAGACCATGCGCGCCCCGTTCTGCGCCAGCACCTGGTCCAGCAGGCTCAGCGCCCCGGCAGACCCCACCGGCTTCTGGGTGGCCACCGTGACCGTGCCCTGCACGCCCGGGGCGATGCTGTAGCTCTGCCCCAGCATGTCGCCCAGGATCGCCTTGACCACGGCATGCAGCGCCTCGCCTTCAAAATTGAAGCTGGCTTGGCCACTGCTGGCCAACGAGGGCGGTGGCGCGCTGGCCGCTGCTTGATTGATCTGCACGCCACTGCCGCGATGCAGCACCGGCTTCGGCCCGTCATTGCCCAACTCTTCCAGAATTTCGCGGCGGATGTCGGCCGCGCTGGCCTTGGAAGCCTGTGGGTCGGCGCTGTGATCGCCGCGCACCAACCGCGGCTGGGGTGCACCGGCGCAAGCAGTCAGCACGCCTGCCAGCGAGGCGATCAACAGCGGGCGCGGGGTCAGGAGCGGGGTTTTCCGGTTCATGGTCGACATTTCGATCTCAATTGGCGGGCTTGGACTGCGGCCTTCTGACGGCCGAGCCATTGGCATTCAAGTTGCGGTTGCCGGGCGATGACGGCGCGGCAGTCGGCGCCGATCCGCCCTGCGCTTGCATCTGCGCCCGACGCGCCTCGATGCGGCGACGGATATCCTCGATACGGCGTTGCTCGTCCGGCGTGGGTGGCGGCATCGGTGGCAACGCTGCATCGGCGGCCGCGGCGGCCGCATCGGCGGCCTGCGCGGCTGCGCCTGCCGCCATCTGCTTGCCATCGGTGCCGAAGGTCCGCAAATCCAGCGTCATCTGTCCGCCCGCACCTTCGAAAATGGCGCGCCGCGGCTGCAGTTCCACCAGCCGCCAGCCAGCCGCGCCTTCCGGGCTGCTGCCAACCCGAACCCGCTGGGAGTCGCCGCCCGCACTGGGCTGCAAAATGGCCATCTGCAAGGCAGGGGACAGCACCACGCCGGTGAGCACGAAATCCAGCGCGGCATTGGCTTCCGCGGCACCGTCTTCACCCGGCCCGGTGGCCAGGAAGGGGTGCGGGCGTCGGTCCTGGGTGAACAGCGGGCGCGACGCCGCATCCGCATACTGGCCCAATGGCCCCATCCGGTCCCGCACTGCCGCGCCGGGTGCCGGCAACGGTTCCAGTGCGCCCGGCGTGGTGACGCCCAGCCTTCCGCCCATGCCCAGCAGGGCCCCCAGCCACACCAGCAGGGCCCAGCCGCAGGCCAGCGCCAGCAGCCAGGTCAGGGGGCCGGCTTGCTGCAGGCGCTGCAGACCACCAAGATCACGGGCCACGGGCACCTCCCGGCGCGGGGCGCAGGTAGCCGAACAGGTTGAAACTCACGTCCAAGCCGCCTTCCTGCGGCTGGTTGCTGCCAGGGACCGCGAAATACCGCTGCGCGGTGATCCCCAGTGCATCCACGAACAGGTAGGGCCGCGCCGACTCCAGTGCATGCAGCACCGCCAGTGTTTCTGCATTGCCGCAGCGCAGGCGCACCTGCACCGTGACCTTGCGGTAGCGCCCGGACTGGGGCTCTTCCCCCAGCGGCGTGCGGTTGACCAGTGCACAGCCCCGGCTGCCCGGGCTTGCGTCGCTGACCACGCGCTCCAGCTGCTGGATCAGGGACGCCGTTGCCAGCTCTGCCGTCGGTTCAGCCAGAAAGCCGGTACCGCCCCCTTGTGCATCCAGCGTGGCCAAACGTGCCTGAATCTGCGGTTGCTGCTGCAACAGGCCTCGCAGGCGTGCATCCCGCTGCTGCAGATCTGCGATCCGCGTATTGACCTCGGCCATCGGCACCGTGAACAGGGGATGCACCAGCAACAGATACACCAGCCCCAACACCGCCAGCAGCAGCGCCAGCGCCAGCCAGCGATCCCGATCAGCGCGGACCATCCGGCACCTCCTTGGCCTTGGTGGCAGCCGGTGTTCCTGCCAGCTGGGCAATCAGGGTGAAGCGATCCATCCGCGAACGCGGATCCTGCTGCAAGGCGCCACTGAGCGCGGGCGTGCGCCACTGCGGCGCCCCCTCCAACTTTCCGACCAAGGCCGCGGCCTGGTTGGAAAGGCCGATCAGCGTCAGCTGGTCACCGTCGATCGCGAGCTTCTCCAGCCAAGCCCCATCCGGGATCCGCTGCGACAGGGTGTTCATGATCTCCACGGCGGAAGGCCGTCCGTTGTGCTGCGCGCCGAGGTAAGCGCCCCCTTCAACTGCGTCGATCAACTGCTGGCGCTGTGCATTGATCCCCCGGGCCTGGGTTTCGCGCTTGGCCATGTCGGCCTGCAGGGCGTCCGCGGCGGCACGCCGGTTGTCCAGCAATTGGGCCATGCCCAGCACCAGCGCCAACACCGCCGCAAGCGCCAGCACCAGATTCCACACGCGCCAAGGGTCACGCTGCTGACGGCGCTGTTCCGGCGGCAGCAGGTTCACACCCAGCGCCTGCCCTTCGGCATCGGCCAGGTCCACGCCTGCCAAGGCAGCCGCCGACCCACCCAGCTGCGCCACCGCTGCATCGAAGCGCGGGCGTGGCACCACCACCAATTCCACCTGCAGCTGACCGTCCTCGCGCACGGCCAGCACCCGGCCGTCGTACAGGACATCCGCCGGCGAGAAAGGGGTCTGCCGCTCGATCTCGAATCCCAGCACGTCACGCAGCCGCTCACGGGCGGCGGCTGGCAAGGGCAGGCTGCGCCGCAACCCCAGCGATGCCGGCAGCAAGAGCCAGCGCGGCAGGTCCGCGGCGGTTTCGCGCAGGACCCCGGCCAGCGCATCGCTGCCCGCCGGCAGCGGCAACGGCAGGCTGGCCAAGGCATGTACCTGCGATTCGTGCTGGCGCGACAAGGCCATGGCCTCCCCTTGGGGCTGCAGCAGGAGCCGGTCACCGCGAGCCGCCAGCGCCTGACGCATCCGCGCCGGCAGCCACGCCGCAAGGCCGTTACCCCACCACCCCAGAAAACCGCGCAGCCCGTTGCCGGAGGCCAGCCAACGCGACATGGTTGCCGATGCTGCGCTCACTCGTGGCCCCCGCCCCACTGCCAATGCAGCGTTGTGTATGTCGTTCCTGGCAAGTTGCTTCCCCCCATCCGCAAGACTACGTGCAAGCGCGCATTGCGCCCATCGGCAAGGCGGGCGCGGCTGTCGATACTATACGTGCCGCTGCCGGGCAGCGGGGGCGCGTCGGGGTCGATCGGATCGGTTTTTTCAGGCAGGCCCAGCGCCTGGCGCACCACCGCATCCGCCAGCTCGCCGTTGGGCATTGCCTGGCCGGTAAACACCGTCAGATGCGGTGCCGCCGCCGCAAACAACGCCGGACGCATGCCCAGCACTTGCTCCAGCTCGGCCACCGACTCGAAAGGCGCATCCTTGGCCCCCCAAGCCAGCCCGGCCGCGGCATAGTCCCCGTCTTCGCCGCCGCCGGCCGGCTGCGTCAGCGGGTCGGGATCGCGCCAATCGATGACCGCACCCGCCAGCCGCGTCGCAGCATCCCGCGGCTGGCCCAAGGCGATGAACAGCCCCTGCAGCAGATCGAACGAGGCGAAATTGAGGTCGATCTTCGCCCCCTCATCACGCAAGCGCAGCACCACCGGCACCCCATCGAACTCGAACTGCTGCGCCCGCCCATCCACCGCAAACCGCCGCGCCTGATCCGGATCCAGCATCCGCGCCACCGCGTACTCCACACCGGCGCGCGCGGCCTCCTGCGCCACCAGCGCGCGCGCAGCGCCATTGCCCTGCAGCGACTCCACCCGGGCATTCAAGGCATAGCTGGCCACCAGCCCGCTGAGCAGCAGCACCAGCCACAGCACCAGCAGCAAGGCGGCACCACGGGCCGGCTTCATTCGCCCCCCTTGGCAGTCGTCGGGCTGCGCATCACGAAATAATTGCCCGCCACCTTGGGGGCCACCACCATGTCGGGCCAGGGCCCGCGCGCATCGCGCAGGCGTACCCGCACCTGCAACGGCAAGCCTTCCGTCTGTGGCCAAGTGCTTTCCCAAGGGCCAAGCGCACCCTTCTCGTCCAAGGTGCGATAGGCAAATTCGGCGGCCACCAGCCCGTCCGCCAGCGGTTCCGGCGGCCGGGTCACCGGCACCGGTTTGGCTGCCTGCACCAGCTGGAAGTCCACCTCCAGCACCATGCCCGCCCCATCTTCATGCAGCCGCAACGTATGCAGGTGCGGACCGCCGCGCCCCAGGTAATCCGGCAGGTCGGCAACGAACTGCATCGAACGCGCATCCCCGCTGAAACGCTGCGACGCGCCGGTGTCCTTGTCGAAGCCGTACACGATCCCCAACGCGCTGCCGATGCGCTGGCGCAGGAACATCGACACGGCCCGCATGCGCTCGTTGCGCTGGGCCATCTGCTCGCCCCGCGTGGTGGTCGCGGCGGCGGCGCGCAAAATGCCGAACGCCAGCGCCAGCGCAGCCGCCAGCAAGGTGGTGGCCAACAGCACCTCCATCAGGGTGAAACCGGTCTGCCGCCTCACGGATCACCCCCCGGCGGTGCCGCCGGTGCCAGCCGCAGCGAGGTGATCTGCAAGCGCTGCTGCGGCCCGCCCTCCCCCCATTGCAGCGCCAGCCGCACATGCAGCAGACGCGCCGCTGCAGGGTCTTCCACTGCCCCCCCTTCACGCGGCTGCGGGTCTTTCCAAGGCACCACTTCGCGCTGCCAGCGATAGCGCCCACCCTCCAATTCGCCTTCGGCCTTGCCGGGGCGCAACAGGGCGTCGGCGTCCTCCTCCAGCAGGCTCTGGGCCAGCAAGGCGGCTCGCCCGGCATCCCCGGCCTGATGCAGTTGGCGGCTGGCGCCGGACAGCGTGCCCAGCAACAGCGTCAGACCCAAGGCCAGCACACCGAAGGCCACGATGATTTCGATCAGGCTGAACCCCGCCTGCGTGCGCCGGCTCATGGGCGCTCCTGCTGCAGGCGACGCACGCGCACCTCGCCGGTCAGCCACGCCACATCCACGTCCCAGCCGCCGCCATTGGCAGAAAACCGCAACCGCCCCCCCGTGGCGGCCCCATCGGGAAAGAAACGCACCGCGCCCTTGCCCGGCTCGGGCTGCACCTCGCGGGCGCCGGTGAACACCAGCTCCCCCGTATCCGGCAGCCGCCCCTTGCGCCCTTTCGCCGCCTGCCACCGACGTGACTGCGGATCCACCGTGAAGTCCTGCGGCTGGCCGCTGCTGATCGCCACCGCCCGCGTGAAGCGCAACTGCGCCGCCACGTCCTTGGCCGCCGCATGCAGCACCGCCCCGCGCAGCCCGCCGCCAAACGCCGCCATCGCCAGCAGGCTGGCCGCAGCAATCAGGACCAGCACCAGCAGCATCTCCAGCAGGCTGAACCCGGGCGAGCGCGCACGCATGTGGATGCCCTGCCCGTGCCGTGCTTATTCGTACCGGATGTCAGCGTTCACGCTGTCGCCACCGGGCTGCCCATCCGCGCCCAGGCTGACGATGTCGAACGGCCGGCCATCGCCGGGCACGGTGAACTGGATCGGGCGCAACCACGGGTCCTTCAGATCTGCGGCTTTGGCATAGGGCCCCAGCCAGCCTTGCGCGTCGCCGGGCTTCGTGACCAGCGCCTCCAGCGTGCCCGGCAGCGCGCCGGTGTCCATCTGAAACTGCTGCACTTTCTCGGCCAAGGTCTGCAGCTGTGCCTGCGCCAGCTTGACCTTGGCGCGGTCGCCGCCGCCCAGAATGCGCGAGGCGGCGAAGGCGACGATGCCGCCGATCAACACCACCACCACGATGATCTCGATCAGCGAGAAACCCGCTTGCAGGGCACGCGGCACGGGACGGACAGAACGATTGCGCATGATCAACGGATTCCGCTTGAAAAAGGAACGAGGAGCATCGCGGCCAGATCAGCCCACGACATTGGTCAAATCATAAATGGGCGCCAGCACCGAGAGGATCACCACCCCCACCACGGCGGCCAGCACCAAGGTCACCGCCGGCACCAACGCGGCCAGCAGGCGGTCCATGGCAGCCTGGGTTTCGTGTTCGAAGGTGTCGGCCGTCTTCAGCAGCATCGCATCCAGCGCACCCGATTCTTCCCCCACCTGAATCATCTGCAGCGCCAGCCGCGGGAAACGCTTGCCGCGGGCCAGCGCAGTGGACAGACCAATGCCGTTCTTCACCTCGTCCGCCGCCGCCTCCACGTCCGCCGCCAGCACCCGGTTGTCCAGCACATTGCGCGCGATGCCCAACGCCGACAGCAGGGGCACCCCGTTGCGCAACAGCGTGCCCAGGGTGCGCGCCAGCCGCGCCGTGTCCAGCTTGGCCACCAGCGGCCCCGCCAGCTTCCGGCGCAGCAACCAGCCATCGAAACGCAGCATCGCCGCGGCATCGCGACGCTTGCGCTCCAGCCACAGCACCGCCAGCAGCGGCACCGCCAGAATCAGAATCCACCAGCCCCGCACGAACATGCCCAGCGCCAGCACCATTTGCGAGAACCAGGGCAGGTCTGCGTCCAGACTTTCGTACATCCCGGCAAACTGCGGCACCACGTAGCCCAGCAGAAACAGCAGGCTCAGCCCCACCATCACCAGCAGGATGGCCGGGTAGATCAGCGCATTGGCCACCCGCGTCCGCAGCTGCTGGGCACGGTCCAGATAGTCGGCCAGCCGCTGCAGCGTCTCGTGCAGGCTGCCCCCGGCCTCGCCCGCGCGCACCATGTTCACGTACAGCCGCCCAAACGCCCCGTGCTGGCGCTCCAGCGCCACCGACAGCGAGGCACCGCCGCGCACCGCCTCGCGAATGTCGGCGATGGTGCGCTTGGCCACCTCGTCCTCAGGCAACTCCAGCAGGATGCCCAGCGCCCGGTCCAAGGGCTGCCCCGCCGCCAGCAGGGTGGCCAGCTGCTGGGTGAACTGCACCAACCGCGCCCCCGCGAACGGCTTGGGCTTCAGCAGCGCGCGCCAGGCGGATTCACCACCGGCTTCGCTGGCCAGCCGCGCCTCCACCGGCAAATGCCCCTGCTCCTGCAGCCGGGCAGCCACGTCCGCAGGCGTCGCGGCCTCCATCTGGCCATCCAGCAGCTCACCACGGGCATTCAGCGCCTTGTAGCGGTACAGGGCCATCGGCTCAGGCGTCCTCGGTCACGCGCAGCACTTCTTCGATCGTGGTCTCGCCGCGCAGCGCCTTGGCGATGCCCACCTCGTACATCGTGGCCATGCCGGCCTGCCGTGCCAAGCGTTCGATCTCGTCCATGCCCGCATGCCGCATCACCGCGCGTCGCACCTCGTCGTCCATCACCAGCAGCTCCATGATGGTGGTCCGCCCCAGATACCCCGTGGGCGACAGCGGCGAAGGCTTGGGGCGATACAGGAAAATCTCGCCCTGCGGCTGGAAGCGGCGCAGGCCGAATTTCTCGATTTCTTCCGGCGTGGCCGGGTATTGCTCCGCATGGGTCGGCTCCAGCCGGCGCACCAGGCGCTGGGCCAGAATGCCGTTGACCGTGGAGGTCAACAGATAATCTTCCACCCCCATGTCCAGCAGGCGGGTGATGCCGCCAGCGGCGTTGTTGGTGTGCAGGGTACTCAGCACCAGGTGGCCGGTCAGCGCCGACTGGATGGCGATGCGCGCAGTTTCCAGATCGCGCATTTCGCCGATCATGATGATGTCCGGGTCCTGGCGGACGATGCTGCGCAGCGCATTGGCAAAATCCAGCCCGATGGCGGGCTTGGCCTGGATCTGGTTGATGCCCTCGATCTGGTATTCCACCGGGTCTTCCACGGTGATGATCTTCACCTTGGGCGTATTGAGCCGGCTCAGCGCGGTGTACAGCGTGGTGGTCTTGCCCGAGCCGGTAGGGCCGGTGACCAGCAGGATGCCGTGCGGTTGCTCCAGCACTTTCTGGAAGCGCGGCATGAAGGCCTCGCCAAACCCCAGCTTGTTGAAATCCAGCACCACCGTTTCACGGTCCAGCAGACGCATGACCACGGACTCGCCATGCGCGGTGGGCACGCTGCTCACGCGCAGGTCCAGCTCCTTGCCTTGTACCCGCATCACGATGCGCCCGTCCTGCGGCAAGCGGCGCTCGGCGATATTGAGCTTGGCCATGATCTTGATGCGGCTGATGACGGCCGCCGTGAGATTGACCGGCGGGCTCTCGCCCTCCTCCAGCACGCCATCGATGCGGTAACGCACCTTGAGCCGGGTTTCGAAGGGCTCGATGTGGATGTCGGAGGCGCGCAGCTCCACCGCCCGCTGGATGATGAGGTTCACCAGCCGGATCACCGGCGCTTCCGAGGCCAGGTCACGCAGGTGCTCGACATCGTCGAACGCCTCCTCACCCTCGGCCCCTTCCACGATGCCTTCCATTGCGCTGCGGCCCTGGCCATGCCAGCGCTCGATCAACTCGTCGATCTCGCTGCGCAAGGCCACCGCCGGTCGCAGCGCGCGGCCGCAGGCCAGTTGCACCGCCTCCAGCACATACCCGTCCTGCGGATCGGCCAGCAGCACCTCCACCCCGGCCGCATCCGCCGCCACCGGCACCACGTGGAACTGCTTCATGAACTTCAGCGCCAGCACCGGCTCTTCGGGCGGCAGCTCCGGCACGTCCTTGCCGCTGCGCAGCGGCAGGCCCAGC
>CAUJJG010000157.1 GCA_963205445.1 Pseudomonadota bacterium | reverse complement strand
GTCCAGGTGCAGGGTGTGGCTGGCGTACTCGGCGGCCTTGGGGTCGTGGGTCACCATCACGATGGTCTTGCCGTGCACGCGGTTGAGCTCTTGCAGCAGGCCCAGAATGTCTTCTGCGGATTGGCGGTCGAGATCGCCGGTGGGTTCGTCGCAGATCAGCAAGGTGGGGTCGGAAACGATGGCGCGGGCAATCGCCACGCGCTGCTGCTGGCCGCCCGACAATTCGTTGGGGCGATGTTTGCCGCGATCGGCCAAGCCCACCAGTTGCAGGGCAATGCCGGCGTTCTGCTTGCGCTGCGCAGCCGACAGCGGCGTCAGCAGCAAGGGCAGCTCGACGTTCTTCTGCGCGGTCAGGGTGGGCATCAGGTTGTAGAACTGGAACACGAAGCCGACGTGATGGCTGCGCCAGGTCGCCAGCTGGCCGGCACGCAAGGCATCGATGCGTTGACCGGCGATGCTGATTTCGCCGCCGCTGGGGGAATCCAGCCCGCCGATGAGATTCAGCAAGGTGGTCTTGCCTGAGCCCGAGGGCCCCATCAGGGCGACGAAATCACCGTCGGCGATGTCGAGATCGATGCCGCGCAGCACATCGACCTTTTCAGGCCCGCGCTGGTAGGTCTTGTGCAGGTTGCGGATGCTGACGAGCGTTGTCATGGCAGGGTCTTCCTGGGTGGTTGCGGGCGTGGTTGCAGCCCCTCGGGGTGGGAGGGGGTCAATCGTTGTCGGCATCGGATGACGCATCGTCGTGCGCCAGCGTGACCGGGGCGCCATCGCGCAAAGGCGCCGGTGGGTCCAGGATCACCTGGTCGCCGCCGCGCAGGCCGTTGAGCACTTCGCGGTCATCCCCCAGCGTGCGTCCCAAAACGAGCGTGTGCTGGCGCGCCTTGCCGTCCACCACAACGAAGGCCACGTCCTTGTCGTCGCGCTGGGCAAGGGCACTGGCCGGTATCAGCACGCCGGGCTTGGCGTTGGCCTGCGCAGGCGTCGCCGCATCGAGGAAACTCACCCGTGCCCCCATTTCCGGCAGCAGGCGCGGGTCACCCAAGGCCTCCAGGCTTACCCGCACCTTGACCGTGGCCTTGCCACGATCTGCCGCAGGAATGATGGCGATGACATGGCCGGGGATCTTCCAATCCTGATACGCATTGAGCAGCGTCTCGGTGCGCATGCCGGCCTTGACGCGGCCGATGAAGGACTCGCCCACTTCCACTTCCGTCTCCAGCGACTGCATGTCCACGAGGGTGCCGATGCCGGTGCGGGTGAAGCCGCCACCGGCCGACAGCGGCGAGATGATTTCGCCCACCTGCGCGGCCTTGGCGATCACCACGCCGGCAAAGGGGGCGCGCACGATGGTGTTGTCAACGCCGTTGTCGGCGATGTGCAAGGCATCGCGCGCCACCTGGGCATTGCGCTGGGCCGAGGCCAGCTGTGCGCGCAGGGCGTCGCGGCTGGCGATGGCCTGGTCGAACTGCGCGCGTGACACCAGTTGCTTGGCCACCAGCGCGGACAGGCGTGCGGCATTGGCCTCGGCTTCCTTCAGTTGCGCCTGGGTGCCGACGATCTGGCTCTGTGCCGCAGCCAGCTGCGAAGCCGACAGCGTGCGCTGGGCATCGGCATCCACCGGGTCCAGACGTGCCAGCACCTGGCCCTCCTCCACGGTCTGGCCTTCCTCGATCAGCACCTCGCGCACCTTGCCGGTGACCTTGGCCGAGACGGTGGCCATGCGCCTGGCCACCACGTAGCCGGTGGCGTCCAGCACCGAGGTACTGGTGCTTGCGCCATTGCCGATCGCAACGGCTTCGGCGGTTTGCACCGTCAACCCGTCACCGCCGCGCAGCACAAATGCGGCAACACCCGCAGCCACCACGCCCGCGGCAGCCAAGGCCAGCCACAGCCCTTTGCGTGACGGCGTCGGCGGCGGGGCACTGCGGGAGATTTTCAAGGCATGCAGCAGGTCGGCGTTCTGGGTCATGGGTGTGGACAGGGTTGGAAAGTTGCCCATTGTGCGCACGGTTGGCGGCACCAGGGCAGGGCGCCAGCGTAGGCAGCGACGGATTCGCTGTCCGCTGACAACTGTCATGCGAATGCCGTGACGGCTGCGCGTTCTCCGTGTCGGGTGAGGGCGCGAGGATGTGCTCCATCCCAAACGAGGCGAAACCGATGGAGTGCAGGCAGCAGGCATTGGCGCAGTTGCATGGCGTGAGCAAACGCTATGGCGCCACATGCGCGTTGGCGGGTGTGGACCTTTCGCTGCGCAGTGGCGAAGTGCTGGCGCTGCTGGGCCCCAATGGGGCCGGCAAGACCACCGCGATCGGCCTGCTGTTGGGCCTGCATCGCGCCGATGCCGGGCGGGTGACATTGTTCGGACGCGACCCGCAGGACATCCGCGCGCGCCGCCACATCGGCGTGATGCTGCAGGACGCACAGCTGCCCGAGACGCTGCGCGTGGGCGAGCTGATCCGGCTGACTGCCAGCTATTACGCCAACCCGCGCAGCCTGGACGAAAGCGCGGCGCTGGCCGGTGTCGAGCACCTGTTGCAGCGCCCCTACGGCAAGCTGTCCGGTGGCCAGCAGCGCTGCGTGCAGTTTGCGCTGGCGCTGTGTGGACGGCCGCGGCTGTTGTTTCTCGACGAGCCCACCGTGGGCATGGACATCAGTGCGCGCCAGAAATTGTGGAGTGCGATCCGGCATTTGGTGGCCGAGGGCAATGCCGTGGTGCTGACCACCCACTACCTGGAAGAGGCCGAGGCATTGGCCGATCGCGTTTGCGTGATGGCCCGCGGCCGGGTGATCAGCGAAGGCAGCGTGGATGCGTTGCGCGCCCGGGTTGCCCGCAAGCGGGTGTGGTGCGCCACGGCCTTGTCTCTGGCGGAGGTGGCCGGCTGGCCGGAAGTGGCCGACGCCAGCAGCGACGGGGATCGCTTGTGTTTGTCCACCGAATATCCCGAGTTGCTGGTGCGCCGCCTGCTGGATGCGGATACCACGCTGTCGGCGCTGGAGGTGCGCGCCGCTGGGCTTGCCGAAGCCTTCACCGAGCTCACCCGCGACGATGCCGTTGCCCTGCAGGAAGCCGCCTGATGAACATGCACACCCCCCAGGTCATGTCCGTTGCTTGCCCGGAGGACGCGCCCATGTCGCGGCAGCGCATGCTGGCGGCCTATGGGCAGGAAGCCCGCAGCGAACTGCTGCGCTATCTGCGCAATCCCGGCTTCCTGCTGCCAATCGTGCTGTTTCCCAATGTGTTCTATCTGATGTTCGGGGTTCTCCTGAATCGTGGCAGTGGCGAAGCCGCGCGTTACATGCTGGCGTGCTACAGCTCGTTCGGAGTGATGGCGCCAGGCCTGTTCGGCTTTGGCGTCTCGCTGGCGCTGGAACGTGACAGTGGCCTGTTGGTGCTCAAGCGTGCCCTGCCGATGCCACCCGGTGCCTACCTGCTGGGCAAGATGCTGATGGCGATGTGCGTGGCGGCCGTGGTGGGCGGGCTGCTGTTGGTGCTTGCCTGGGCCGCGGCCGGTGCGCCCGTGACGCTGGCACAGGGCTTGCGCCTGCTGCTGGTCGACGTGTTGGGCGTGTTGCCGTTCTGTGCGCTGGGGCTGTGGGTCGGCACGTTGATGAAAGGCCAGGGCGCGCCCGGGCTGCTCAACATCCTCTATCTGCCGATGGCCTTCCTGTCCGGGCTGTGGTTTCCCCTGCACATGATGCCGGCATTCCTGCAGCAGCAGGCCGTGCTCTGGCCCAGCTATCACCTCAACGCGTTGTCGCTGTCGGCGGCAGGCTTCGATACCGGCGCGCGCTGGCCGCATGTGCTGGTGTTGGCCGGCTTCACGTTGGCCTTCCTGTGGCTGGCGGCGCGCCGCCTGCGCAGGCATGGCTGATCGAATGGGCCGCATGCAATCCCGTAGGATGCGCGCATGAACTTGCCTGCCTGGTTGCGCCGTCACTTCACCCCGGCTGCGGATTCGGTCGCCGCTGCCGAATTGCGCCGCGGGAAGTCCCCATGGACCGGTGGCATCCACCTGCTGTGGTCGGTCTGGGTGTTCATCACGCCGCTGATGGGTGGCGGTTTCAACCTGCGCTGGGGCCTGCTGACGCTGCTGAGCTACCCGCTGTTCCTCTATCTGTACGTCACCGCGCTGCTGGTGCCGCAACGTCGCATGTGGCGCCATGCGTTGGCCATGGCGGTGATGAGCACGCTGCTGTTGCCGTGGTATCCGTCCGGGTTGAGTTATTTCGTGTTTGGCTGCGTGATGCTGCGCAGCCCGGGCCAGCGTTATTGGCGCTATGCCCTGCATTTGCTGGTGATGAATGTGGTGTATGTCTCGGTGGCCATGGCTTTCGGATATCCGAAAGCCATGTGGCTGTGGGTGCCGCTGATGAGCTTCGTGGTGGCCACCATCATCACCGTCGAACATGCCAGCCAGGAAAAGGACGCCGCGCTGGCACTGTCGCAGGAAGAAGTGCGCAAGCTGGCCGCCACCGCCGAGCGCGAGCGTATTGGCCGCGACCTGCATGATCTGCTGGGGCATACCTTGTCGCTGATCACCTTGAAGCTGGAGCTTTCGCGCAAGCTGTTCGATCGGGATCCGGGCGCAGCAAGGCGCGAAATGGAAGATGCGGAACGGGTTGCACGCGAGGCGCTGGCGCAGGTACGCAGCGCGGTCACCGGCTTCCGCGCCACCGACCTGGTGGCCGAACTGGCGTCGGCCAAACTGATGCTGGAGTCGGCGCAGGTGCAGCTGGATTACGGCGCTCCCCCGCAAGGTCTGCCGCCCGAGGCCGAGCGTGGGCTGGCACTGCTGCTGCGCGAGGCGGTGACCAACATTTCCCGGCATGCGCACGCCACTCAGGCACAGATCGAGTTTCAGCAGGAGGATGCGGCGGTGCAGCTGTGCATCAGTGACAACGGTTGCGGTGGCGTTGCTGCCGACGGCAATGGTCTGGCCGGCATGCGTGATCGCGTGCGCGAGCTGGGCGGCACGCTCAGTGTGGATTCACCGCGCGATGCCGGTACTCGTGTGCGGGTGCGGGTACCGCTGGTCTGGCGCGAACCCATCCTGCCCCTGCGTGCGGTGGGGGCGGTGGGTGTGCTGGAACGCGACCCGCAGGCGCAGGTGCGCGCATGATCCGCATTCTGCTGGCCGAAGATCAGGCCATGGTGCGCGGCGCGCTGTCGGCACTGCTGGCGCTGGAATCCGATTTGGACGTGGTGGGCGCCGCCGCCGATGGTGAAGCGGCGTGGCGCGAGCTGCAGCGGCTCAAGCCCGACGTGCTGGTCACCGACATCGAGATGCCCGGCATCACCGGGCTGGAGCTGGCGCAGCGCATTGCTCGCCACGAACTGCCGGTCAAGGTGGTGATCGTCACCACCTTCGCCCGCGCCGGCTTTCTGCGGCGTGCGCTGGAGGCAGGCGTGCGTGGCTACCTGCTCAAGGACGCACCGGCAGAGCAGTTGGCCGATGCGATCCGCAACGTGCA
>CAUJJG010000156.1 GCA_963205445.1 Pseudomonadota bacterium | reverse complement strand
GCCGCATGCCGCAATGGGTCCGGTTGAGCGAATGGTTAGCGATCCAATCGGCCCGACGCGCCCGCAAATCGTCCCGAAGAAACTCCTGGCACCGCCGCGGCGTGCGTGGCAAGGTGGAGCGTGGCGCCGGGGAAGACCGGTACGGCAATGGTGCGCAATGCCCGCGGGTTAGCGTGGTCTTGGGCTGCGTCATCGACGTTGGTGAACCGACTGGCCGGTGTGCAGCCGGCTGGGCGGTATCCCGTTTGAGAGAGTGATCACGACGACGAGCCCGATCCGGCGCCACGTTCCACTTCTCATGATGGAGGGCGCCTTGGCAACACGCAATCGGAGTTTCAGCCGTCAGGCATTGGAGTTGACCCACCCCAACGCCGCCGGGATCGACATCGGCAGCGCCAGCCACTTCGTGGCCGTGCCGCCTGACCGTGACGACGAACCGGTGCGCGAGTTCGCCTCGTTCACCACCGACCTGCACCGCCTTGCCGACTGGCTTCGCGACTGTGGCGTGGACACGGTGGCGATGGAATCGACCGGGGTGTACTGGATCCCGCTGTTCGAACTGCTGGATGCACGCGGCTTCACGGTGCTGCTGGTCAATGCCCGGCATGTCAAGAACGTCTCGGGCCGCAAGAGTGACGTGCTGGACTGCCAATGGCTGCAGCAGTTGATGAGCTATGGCCTGCTGCGTGGTGCCTTCCGCCCCGACGACCAAGTGTGCGTGCTGCGCGCCCTGGCTCGCCAGCGCGCCACGCTGCTGAAGACCCAGGCGCGCAGCGTGCAGCACATGCAGAAGGCGCTGGTGCAGATGAACATCCAGCTGGCCAACGTGATCGCCGACGTGGCCGGCGCCAGCGGGCAGGCGATCCTGCGCGCCATCGTGGCCGGCGAGCGCAACCCGTACGTGCTGGCGAGCCTGAAGAACTGCCGCGTTCGTGCCACCGAGGAAGAGATCGCCCGCAGCCTGCAGGGCACTTGGCGCGCCGAGCACCTGTTCGCGCTGCGGCAGGCGCTGGACGCGTTCGACTTCTGCGGCAAGCAGCTTGCGCAGTGCGACGAGGAAATCGAGGCGCAACTGCAGCGGCTGCACATCACTGCGGTCGAGCCGGACAAAGGCAAGAAGCGCAGCAAGGCCCGCAACGCGCCGAAGTTCGACCTGCGCACGCGGCTGTTCCAGATGTGCGGCGTGGACCTCACGCGCATCGACGGCATCGACGTGACCACCGCGCTGGTGGTCGTCAGCGAGATCGGAACCGACATGAGCCGATTCCCGACGGACAAGCACTTCGCGTCGTGGCTGGGACTGTGTCCGGGCACGAAGATCACCGGTGGCAAGGTGATGAGCAGCAAGACCAAACGGTGCGCGAACCGAGCAGCACAGGCGCTGCGGCTGGCGGCTGCGGCATTGCGCACCAGCCAGTCGGCGCTGGGCGCCTATTTCCGCCGGCTGTGCGCCCGCATGGACAAACCCAAGGCGGTGACGGCGGCGGCGCACAAATTGGCGCGGCTGATCTACAGCATGCTGACCAAGGGCGAGGAATACACCGATCAAGGTCAGGCCTACTACGAAGAGCGTTATCGGCAGCGGGTGCTGCACAACCTCAACAGGCGAGCACAGCAGCTGGGCATGGCGCTGGTGCCGACCGCGCCTGCGGTGCAGACGGCCTGAAAAAGTCCTTGTGCGTCAGTCACTTACGGGGAGTTTCTTGAGAGGCCACGCTGCCTCAGCCTTGAAGTTTGAGTAGAACCTCTGGATTAGAGACGGCGACGCGGAGAAGGGTCTTGGCAGCGCCAGTGGGCTCACGACGACCTTGTTCCCAATCTTGCAGGGTACGAGCCGATACCCCCAACAAGCGCGCAAAGGCGGGCTGAGAAAGGCCAACTCTAGATCTTGCCTCCGCTGCTTGCGGAATTTGGATCTCCGTGACTCGGGCGGCCTTGCCCGTTTTCATCTGTTTGACTGACTCAAGCAAATCGCTTTGAAACTTCTCAATCTCTGATGGCATGTTCAACCTCGGTCTTGAGCTTTTGAAGGAATCCGGCTGGTAGATTGTCGAATTTTGATTTGGCGTAAGCTATCAACAACCAAATCGTGGACTCGTGTGCGAGAAAATAGATAACTCTTGTTCCGCCGCGCTTTCCAGTACCCTGGCGGGACCATCGAACTTTCCTGCATCCGCCTGAGCCTGGTATGACATCGCCCGCTTCTGGATTTGAAGCGATCCAAGAAATGAACTCGCTTCGTTCAGTGTCATTCCAGATGCTTGTGGCGTACTTTATGAATACTTCAGTTTCGGCTACTGTTCGCATTCAAGCAGTGTACGGCATTGCCGTAGAGAGTGCAAGTTGCTCATTGAAGCGGGGATGCCGCGGATGCTGGTATTTGCGGGGCCTAACGTTTGAGCTAACCGGACCATTGCGGTACCTGATTCGAAACGAAGCTAAGCCTGGCTCACTTGGTGAGCTACCCAGCCCGTAGGCTGGATGCGTCCCACCAAGGAGCGCAAGCCATGGCCTACAACCTGATCCAGTTCCAACGAGGCATGTCGATGCCCGAGTTCCTT
>CAUJJG010000155.1 GCA_963205445.1 Pseudomonadota bacterium | reverse complement strand
GGTATCGACGATGGCGTCCTTGACCCGCTGCGCGGCGTAACGCGCGTGGGTCAGCGCCTCGCCGGAGACATGGGCGTCGATGGCGATGCTGTGCATCGGGCCAATGTGCTGCGTCCAGTCGATCGCCGCCGCACCGGCGTAGAGCGCGTGCTCGTCCGCGCAGTCGAACTCGGCGATCGGCCACAGCACCCGGCTGGCCAGGCGCGACCACAGCACCGCGCGCTGTGCGTCCAGCAGCGTGCCTTCCACGTTCACCCCGGCGATCGCGGCGGTGGCCCTGGCACAGCCGAGCTGGGCCAGCTCATCGGCCAGCAGGTATTCCAGACCCTTGCCGCAGGACGCGAAAAATTTCATCGCCTCACAACCCCGCCAGCAGGGCCGCAAACGCCTCGGCGCTGGCCTGCACATGGTCGGACAGGCGGTGGCCGTCGTTGACCAGCAGCAGCCGCGCGTTGCGTGCTGCCGCCCAGTCCACCACCTGTTGCGCCGGGATCAGCTCGTCGTGCCAGCCGTGGAGGATGGAGGTGGCCACGTCGGCCGCAGGCATCGGGGGCGCGCCTGCCATCACCACCGGCGGCGCCATCAGAAACAACCCCGCCACCGGCACCTGCAGCGAGACCTGCCCGCTAATGTAAGCACCCAGACTCGAACCGGCCAGCACCAACGGGCCGCGCGCGGCCGCCGCCTGCGCCAGCGCCTGCAGGCGCGCGACTCGCGCAGGCACATCACCCAGCGGGGTGACCTCGCGACGGGCGTCAAGATCGGTGTAGTCGGGGCGTTCGTGGGTCCAGCCCAAGCGTTCCGCCGCTTCCGCCAGCGCCGCCACCTTGGTGGCATCGGGGCCGCTTTCGAAGCCGTGGGAGAGAATGCAATGTCCTTTCATGGGTGAATGCTAGCATCGGTGCATGTCCGCGCCCCCGATCCAGCCGTCTCCCCTGCCCTATGTCGGCCTGCTGACACCGCGCCCGCTGGACGCCATCGATACCGTGGTCCTGCACTGCACCGAGCTGCCGGATCTGGCCACGGCGCGCGACTACGGCGAGCGCGTGCTGTACGACAGCGGCACCGGCAACAGCGGCCACTACTACATCGATCGTGACGGCGCGATCCTCGAATACGTGCCGCCGGATCGCTGCGCCCACCACGTGCGCGGCTGGAATCCGCGCAGCATCGGCATCGAACTGGTCAACACCGGGCGCTACCCGCACTGGCTGGATTCGCGCCAGCAGGCGATGGACGAGCCGTATCCAGACGCCCAGATTGGCGCCCTGCTGCAGCTGCTGCGCTGGCTGCCCGTGCAGATCCCAAGCTTGACGCAGATCGCCGGCCATGAAGATCTGGATCGTGAATGGGTCGCGGCCAGCGATGACCCCGCCCGACAGGTGCCACGCAAGCGCGATCCCGGGCCTTTGTTCCCGTGGGCCAGCGTGTTGGCAGCCGTGCCTTTGCGGCGGATCACGGAGGCCGCGCCGGTATAATCGCGGGCATGAATGCCCCCGTCTCCGAACTCATCGAACTGCTCTCGCTGGAGCGGTTGGAAGACAACCTGTTCCGCGGCCAGAGCCGCGACATCGGCACCAAATACGTCTTCGGCGGGCAGGTGCTGGGGCAGGCCTTGTCGGCCGCGCAGGCCACGCTGACCCAGCCACGCCACGCGCACTCTCTGCACGCTTACTTCCTGCGCGCCGGCAACATCGAGGCACCGATCGTCTACGAAGTGGACCGCACCCGCGACGGCGGCAGCTTTTCGGTGCGGCGCGTGACTGCCATCCAGCATGGCAAGGTGATCTTCTTCTGCGCGGCCTCGTTTCAGGACGCCGAAACCGGCGGCGAACACCAGCTGTCGATGCCGGAAGTGCCAAAACCCGAGGACCTGGAGCCGGCCCCCGCCATTCCGCAGGAAAAGCTGGCGCTGTTGCCCACCAAGGTACAGCGCTGGCTGGACCGGCAAGGCCCGTTCGAGTTCCGTCATGTTTATCCGCGCGATGAGCTCAACCCGCCCAAGCGTCCGCCGTTCCAGCAGGTCTGGTTTCGCCTGACCGAAAAAGTCGGCGATGCGCCGGAGCTGCACCGTGCGCTGCTGGCCTACGCCTCCGACTTCCACCTGCTTGGCACCGCCACCTTCCCGCATGGCATCAGTTACTACCAGCCGAACGTGTTGATGGCCTCGCTGGACCATGCGCTGTGGTTCCATCGCCCGTTCCGGGCCGACGAGTGGCTACTGTATGCCATCGACAGCCCCAGTGCACAGGAAGGGCGCGGACTGGCGCGCGGCATGGTGTATGACCGCAACGGCCGCCTTGTGGCCAGTACCGCACAGGAAGGCCTGATCCGCGTGCTGGCGGATGGGCAAACCGCGTGAGGAAGGTCTTTTCCAGCCAGCGGCTTGAAAACGTCGAGGCCATGGCCAATTTGCTGCGCGCCGAGGGCATTGAGGTCCGCATCACCAATGGCCGCGGCTGGCGCGGGCACCGCCGTGGCAACTTCAGTTATGACGCCCGCAAGGAAACCAGCGAACTGCCCGCCGTATGGATCGTGCGGGCAGAGGATCAGCCGCGCGGCCGGCAATTGCTGCGCGACTTGGGCCTGTTCGAAAGCAGCCGCGAGCCGGACCTGTCCTTCTTGCCCGAGGGGCGTGCTGCCGCAACGGGAATTTCACCCATCGGCAAACGGATCAAGCTTGGGGTGCTGGGCCTGATCTGTCTGGTCCTGGTGTTCATCGTCCTTGGCCCGGCGCGCAAGCCAGATGCACCGGCGACTGCAGCCAAGCCCGTCGCCCAGCCCGTCGCCCAGCCCGTCGCCAAGCCTGCACCTGCCGCACCCACGATCCTCGTGCCCGAGGCCATCGACACCCTGCAGGTGTATCGGGTCGATGTCCCCACCGCCCTAGCCGCCACCCTGGTGCAGCGCGTCCTGCGCGAGGCGAAGCCCACCGCCGCATGCATCGCCATCGACGGAGGCGACCCGACGCCGGCCATGCTGCAGGCGGTGGATGCCGGGGCGGTCCGACTGCATCCAGCGTCAGGTTGCGTGGATGCCGGCAGTCTTCACATCGCCGTCGAGGCCTACATGACCGACGGCAGCGGCAGCGGCGAGGTCTCCGTACGCACGGGCGAGACCGAGCGCACGCTGAAAGTGGAACGCGACGGCACCCTCTGGCGGGTGAAAGGCCAGCGTTGACGCACGCCGGCCTGCCACCCGCAGGTCACATCACTTTGCAGGGGGCGCGAGGGGTGCCTTGCCACCATGCGGCCCGCGCCCTTCGCGACCCGCACCACAAGCCTCGCGCATGCCATCGAATTCGGCGCGGCTGAGCTGGCCATTGCCGTCGCGGTCGGCCTTGCCGAAACATTCCGCACGCTGGCTGTCCATGCGCGCCTTGCGGTCGGCCTGGTCAAGGAAACCATCCTTGTTCACGTCCATGGTGTCGAAGCGCTGGGCGAATTCCGGCTTGCCGGCCTGCGCCTCCGCACGGCTGATCCGGCCGTCCTTGTCTGCATCCAGCCCCCCCATGCCGCCGCCATGCCCGCGCTCACCGTGCCGCGAGCGCATGCCGCCTTTGTGCATCGGTAACTCATCGCCGGCCAGCTTGCCGTCCTTGTTCTTGTCCAGCGTATCGAAACGCTCAGCAAGCCGGGGGAAGCTTGCCGCCTCGGCCTTCGTCACCACGCCGTCACCATTCGCATCGGGCCGCATGCCGCTCTTCTGCGTCGCGGTCTGCGCGATCGCAACGGCGGAAACCAGCGTGGCCGAAATCACGAGGCTGAGCAGGGTCAGTTTCTTCATGGTCATGCACTCCTCCCGGTACCGTCCGGGGTTGCCATCTGAAACGCCCGAATCACGGCATGGTTGACCGTGCCCCCTGCGCTTGGCTGAACAAGGGCGCTATCCTGCCTGCCATGGGTGGCCATGACGACCAGCAGCTGCGCCTGTTCCACAGTGCCCCGCACCCCTGTGGTTATTGGCATGATCGGCAAGCACGCGACCTGGTGCTGGACCCGCGTGATCCTCGCCTGGCCTCCCTTTACCCCACGGCCTTGCAATGGGGGTTCCGCCGCTCGGGCGACATCCTGTATCGGCCCAGTTGCCAAGGCTGCCG
>CAUJJG010000154.1 GCA_963205445.1 Pseudomonadota bacterium | reverse complement strand
GGCCGGCAACACGCTGGAAGATGCCAAGGCCGGCACGTTGGGCGAAACGGTCGCGGGACTCCCGGGCGTGCAAGCCTCTCATTTCGGCCCCGGCGTCAGCCGTCCGATCATCCGCGGCCTCGATGGCGCACGCGTGCAGGTTCTGAGCGACGGCTTGGGCAGCGGCGACGTGTCCACCGTCAGCGTTGACCATGCCGTCAGCATCGAGCCCTTTTTGGCCGACCAGATCGAAGTCCTGAAAGGCCCGGCCACCCTGCTCTATGGCAGCGGCGCAATCGGTGGCGCGGTCAATGTGGTCGATGGCCGCATCCCTGTGACACCTGCGGCCACGCCGCTGGCCGGCCGCGTGGAACTGCGCCACGACAGTGTCAGCCACGGCAACGTGGGGATGCTGCGGCTGGACGGTGGCAGCGGCGACATCGCCTTTCATTTCGACGCCCTGCATCGCGATGCAGGCGATTACCGAATCCCCGATTTCGCCGAAAGCGCCGATCACCTTGCCGAGCAGGACGGGCTTCCAACTTCCGATGCATCTGGCCGCCTCACCAACAGCGGCGTGCGCACGCATGGCGCCGCACTGGGGCTGTCGTGGATCGGCAGCCGCGGCTTTATCGGCGCTGCCTACAGCCTGTACGGCACTCGATACGGCATTCCCGGCGGCCATGCTCATGCGGGCGACCACGCACATGACCACGATGCGGGTGGCGACCATGACCACGATGTCGACAGCCCAGTGCGGGTGGTGATGGATCAGCGCCGCAGCGAACTTCGCGGCGGGCTCGATGCGATCGGCCCATTTGCTTCAATGCGGCTGAAGGTCGCCGACACCGACTACACGCACACCGAATTCGAAGGCGATGCCATTGGTACCGTGTTCACCAACCGCAGCCGAGAGGCGCGCATGGAACTGGTGCATCAGCCGTTGGCGGGCTGGGAGGGCGCCTTCGGTCTGCAGGCCAGCCAGCGCAGGTTTACCGCCGCAGGTGCCGAGGCCTTCGTCCCGGGCAGCACGGCCAACGACAGCGGCCTCTTCTGGATCGGCAAGCGCAATGCTGGTCCGCTGCATTTGGATCTTGGCCTGCGCCACGACCGCAGCAGGATCGATGTTGCCGCCGCGGCACAGGCAGTGCCGGACCGCGACTTTCACACCAGCAGCCTGTCCGGCGGGCTGGCATGGAAGCTCAGTGACACCCTGCATCTGAACCTTGGCGTGGATCGCGCACAGCGTGCACCCAGTGCGGAAGAGCTGTATTCCTCCGGCCTGCACGTCGCCACCGGCAGCCTGGAATTCGGCGATCAAGCGCTGCGCACGGAAACTGCGCGCAGGGTAGAGCTGGGCCTGCACCTGCACCGCGGCCCACTGACGCTGCAGCTATCCGCATGGCAGGCGCGCTACGACGACTTCATTTACCTCGCCAGCACCGACCGCGTGGTGGACGGGACACCGATACGGCTCTGGCGGCAGGACGCCGCACGCCTGCATGGCGCTGAAGCCAAACTGGACTGGGAGCTTGCAGACAACCGCAGTGGTGTGTGGTCGCTGTCGCTGTTCACCGACAGCGTGCGCGGCCGCCTGGTCGCCGCGGCTGGCACCCTGCAGTCGGTCGAACTGGAAGTACCGCACGGCGATCACAGCCACAGCGAAACGATTCAAGTCGCCAGCGGCGGCAACCTGCCGCGGATCGTGCCGGCACGCACCGGTGCACGCCTGCGCTGGGAGCGCGATGGCTGGCGTGCCAGCCTCGGTGCCATACGCCACGCAAGCCAACATCGGGTTGCCGCATTTGAACAGGCATCGGCAGGCTACACCTTGATCGACGCGCACCTGGTCTGGCATCTGGACAGCCCCAACGGGCACGAGTGGGAACTGTTCTTTGACGCCAGCAACCTGAGCAACCGCGAAGCGCGCCCACACACTTCATTCCTGAAAGACCTGGTGCCACTGCCCGGTCGCAACCTGGCGCTGGGGGTGCGGCTGTACTTTTGAGCGTCAGCCGTCGCGTGCGCAGCGTGCGCACAGCCCATGCACTTCCAGCGTCTGCGCCTGCGGGGCAAAACCCAGCGCGCGTGCGGCGGCGTCCAATGTATCCACGATGCCGGCGTCTTCCAGCTCCGTCGCGGAATGGCAGCGGTTGCAGATCAGGAACGGCACCGAATGCTGGGCCGCGTTCGGGTGGTGGCAGGCAACGAAGGCGTTGATGGATTCCAGCTTGTGGATGAAGCCGTTGGCCAGCAGGAAATCCAGCGCGCGGTACACCGTCGGCGGCGCGGCATTGCCGCTGCTCTCGGCATCGCGAAAGCGATCCAGCAGGTCGTAGGCCTTGATCGGCCCACCCGCCTGCGCCACCAAGGCCAGCACCCGCGCCCGCGGCGCGGTCAGGCGCAGCCCGCGCTCGCCACAGGCACGCTCGACCGCGGCCACGAACGCGGCGGCGTCGTGGACGTGGTGGTGCGGGTCGGTGCAGGCGTGCGTTTTGCCCATGCCGGGAGTATGCGTCAACCGGCGGCGGGCAGCATCGCCAGCGCGGCGTCGATCCGCGCCAGCGCTTCCTCGCGCCCGCACAGATACACCGTCCAGCCGATGTCCGGGCTGACCGCAGTGCCGGTGATCGCCACCCGCAGCGGCTGCGCGATCTTGCCCATGCCGATGCCAAGCGCCTCGGACACCGCCTTCACGATCTCGTGGATCGGCTCCGGCGACCAGTCCGCCAGCGCGGCAAGCCGCTGGCGCATCTGCGCCAGCGGTTCGCGCGCGGTGTCCTTCAGATGCTTGGCCACCGCTGCCTCGTCGTAGCTCGTCAGCGGGTTGAACCAGACCGCGGATTTTTCCGCGATCTCCTGCAGCGTCTGCGCGCGCTCACGCAGGGCGAGCACCAGCTCCGCCGGCGTGGGGCCACGCGCGAGGTCGTAGCCCGCCTGCTGCAGATGCCAGAGCAGATGCTGGCCGACCGCTTCGGGGTCGTCGGACTTCAGGTACTGCTGGTTGAGCCAGCCGAGCTTGGCCGGGTCCAGCCGCGCCGCCTTGGCGTTGACGTCGGCCAGATCGAACAGCGCCTGCATTTCCGCGATCGAGAAGATTTCCTGATCGCCGTGCGACCAGCCCAGCCGCGCCAGATAGTTCAGCAGCGCGTGCGGCAGGTAGCCCATGTCGCGGTACTGCATCACGTCGGCGGCGCCGGTGCGCTTGGACAGCTTGGCGCCGTGCTCGTCGAGGATCATCGGCAGGTGCGCGAAATGTGGCACGGCCGCGCCCAGCGCCTTGTAGATATTGATCTGGCGCGGGGTGTTGTTGACGTGATCGTCACCGCGCACCACGTCGGTGATGCCCATGTCCCAGTCGTCCACCACCACCGCGAAGTTGTAGGTGGCGTAGCCGTCGCTGCGGAAGATCACCAGATCGTCCAGCTCGCTGTTGGCGATCTCGATCCGGCCCTTGACCTTGTCCTCCCAGACCACCGTGCCGCCTTCCGGGTTCTTGAAGCGGATCACCCGGTTGGGGTCGTCGCGCCAGCCGGCATTGGCCTCGCGATAGGCGCCGTTGTAGCGCGGCTTTTCCTTGGCCGCTTCGGCGGCGGCGCGCATCGCTTCGAGTTCTTCCTTGCTCTCGTAGGCGTAGTAGGCGTGGCCGGCGGCGACCAGCTGTTCGGCGACTTCCTTGTAGCGGTCGAGGCGATGGGTCTGGTAGATCGGGCCTTCGTCGTAGTCCAGCCCCAGCCAGTCCATCGCTTCCAGAATCGCGTCGATCGCGGCCTGGGTGCTGCGCTCGCGGTCGGTGTCTTCGATCCGCAGGATGAACTGCCCGCCCTTGCGGCGTGCCTCCAACCAGCAGTACAGCGCGGTGCGCGCGCCGCCGATGTGCAGGTAGCCGGTGGGGGATGGGGCGAAGCGGGTGCGGACGGTCATGGAGCAGGCGCGCTGGGGAAAGCCGCAATTTTAGCGCGGTGCCGGGGCAACCCGGCACCCGCCTGTGGTTTACAGTCCCACTCTGCAATACGGCAGGTCGTGGAACTGCGCCACCCAGCGATGAATCCAGGTGTCCAGCGCCTTGCCGGTCAGGCCGCTCTCGCAGATTTGCTTGCACCAGTTCAACTGGGTGTTCTTGTAGCCGTCGTTCACGCAGGTGGTGGTGACGGTGTAGGCCAATTCCGCTTCATTGGTGTTGCCGGCATTGTCCCTTGCGTTGCAGGCAAGGGACTTCTCGCCAAGCGTGCTGGTGTCCAGCGCGCCGCAGCTGCTGCTGGCGATGCCGGACGTGGCATCGCTTGCGTTCGGGCTTGCCACGTAGCTCTGGCCGCGCAGGAGCGGGCTTGGCGTGGTGGGGGCAAGCGTGGGCGCGGTGGCGTCACGCTTGAGGACCTCGGTGGTCAAGCTGGCGCTGCCGCCCAGGCTGCTGGCGGTGCAGCTGCGAGTGGTGCCGGGGGTGTCGGTGTTCAGGGCTTCATCCACGCAACCGATGATCCCGCTGACACTACTTTCGGCATCACTCACCGTCCAGTCGATGCCGATGTCGCTCACGTACCAGCCATTGCTGCCATCCGGTGCCGCAGGCGTCAGCGTGTAACCGATCACCGGCGGCGTGCTGTCGGCAATGATGGTGACGGTGTAGCCGCGGGAGGCGGTAAAGCCGTTGGCATCCTCGCCTTCCACGGTGAAGGTGAAGGTGCCACCTGCAGTGGGGGTGCCACTGAGCACGCCAGCAGCCGACAGACTCAGGCCCGGCGGCAGGCTGCCCGCCACCACCGCATAGGCCGGCGATTCGGGCAGGTAATCGTCTTCGGTCAATGAGAAGGTTGCGCCGACGTGGGCGGTGTTCACTTGCCCGCCCGCGATGCTGGACGGGCTGAGCGCCAGTTGCGGGGCCTGCCCGTGGTTGTTGCTGCCCCAGCACACGCGGGTGCCGTTGCTGCGGATGGCGCAGGTGAAGGTGTTGCCTGCGGCGACCTGTACGAAGGTGCCTGCGGGGGCCACGGTCTTGCCGTTTTCGGGGTGGCCCCAGCAGGCAAGCTGGCCGTTGGCGCGGATGGCGCAGGCGTGGTTCCAGCCCACGCTGAAGGTGCGGAACGGGCCGCTTGGCACGTCATCGGTCTGGCCGTGGTCATTGTTGCCCCAGCATTCGATGCTGCCGTCCAGCTTCAGGCCGCACTGGTGGTTCAGGCCGGATTCGATGCGCTGGTAGCCGCCGGTGAAGTAGTCGGCATGGGCGTCATCAAACCCGTAGCCATTACCCGGCGGTACAGTACTGCCGCAATAGCTGTCGGTGCCATTGGGCGCCTCCTTGCTCAACACACCACACAAGCCCTGATACAACC
>CAUJJG010000153.1 GCA_963205445.1 Pseudomonadota bacterium | reverse complement strand
AAGGCCATGTTCGAACGACTTTCGCGCAGTTGGGGCCTGATCAAGGCCAGTGCCGGCGTGCTGGCGCAGGACAAGGAACTGCTGGTGTTTCCACTGCTGTCGGCGGTCTGCACCGTGATCGTGGGCGCCGCCTTCATGTTGCCCTTGATCGGGCTGGGAACACTGGACGGGCTCGGCAATGGCAGCACCTCGGTCATGACCTATGTGCTGGGCTTCGTGTTCTACTTGGTGCAGTACTTCGTGATCTTTTTCTTCAACGCGGCCCTGGTGGGCGCGGCGATGATCCGGCTGGAAGGCGGCAACCCGACCGTGCGTGATGGCCTGCGCATCGCCGGCAGCAAGCTGCTGCCCATCCTGGGCTATGCGGCCATCGCCGCCACCGTGGGCTTGGTGTTGCGCGCCATCCAGGAGCGCTCGGGGTTTCTCGGCAAGCTGGTGTCCGGCATGTTGGGCGTGGCCTGGACCTTGGTCAGCTTCCTCGTGGTGCCGGTGCTGGTCACCCGCAATATCGGCCCCTTGGATGCGGTGAAGGAAAGCGCCCTGCTGCTGAAAAAGACCTGGGGCGAAAACCTGATCGGGCAAGGCGGCGTGGGGCTGGTGTTCGGGCTGCTGTATGTGGTGCTGGGCCTTGTCGGCGCCGCCGCCATCGTCGCCGCGGCTATCAGCGGCAACGGCTGGCTGCTTGGACTGGCCATCGCCCTGCTTGTCGTGGCACTTCTGACCGCGGCACTGACCCAAGCCGCGCTGGCCGGCATCTACTCGGCGGCGCTGTACCGCTACGCGACAGGCGCAGGCAGCAGCACCGGCTTCGACGCGCAGCTGCTGGGGCAGGCATTCCGGGGGAAGTGAGGGGCGCGGGTGCGCCCTCATCCTTGCCCTCACCTGCCCTTGCTCACCCGCACTTGCTGTAGCCGCAATTCAGGCAGGTGGCGCAGCCGTCCATGATCACCAGCGCCTTGGTGCTGCACTTGTGGCACATGGTGGCGGACGGCGGGAAGGTGGCACCGTCGCCGGTGACTTCGATGTCTTCGGGATGGGTTGCGGTACTGCTCAGCGGGAGGGGCTCAGCGTTTTTTTTTTGGCTCTGTTCGAAGGCGCGGCGCTTTTCCGCGATCAGCGCGCGCTGATGCTCGCTCATCTCCGGGTCGTGCAGCAGGCCGATGGATTTCAGATGGTCTTCGACGATGCTGCCCAATTCGGCCACCAGTGAGGGCATGTACACGCCGCCCGCCTTGAAATAGCCGCCGCGCGGGTCGAACACGGCCTTCATTTCTTCCACCAGGAAGGTCACGTCGCCGCCCTTGCGGAACACTGCGGACATGATGCGGGTCAGCGCCACGATCCACTGGAAATGCTCCATCGACTTGCAGTTGATGAAGACCTCGAACGGACGACGGTGTTCGTGCTCGGTGCCGGCGTTGAGCACGATGTCGTTGATGGTCACGTACATGGCGTGTTCCACCAGCGGCGATTTGATCTTGTAGGTGGAACCGATCAGGACTTCCGGGCGCTCGATGCGCTCGTGCATCTGGATGACATTGTCCTCGGGCTCAACCTGCGGCACGGCGGCGACTGGCGCAGCGTCCTTAGCCTTGTCTTCGGGTTTGACGACGGCATAGCCCTTGATTTTCTTTTCGATCCTGACGGTCATGGTCCTGACTCTGGTTGTCTGTCTGTTGCGGGGGTAACGCGCCACGCCCGGCCAACCGGGCGGGCGCAAGGACACACGGGATTACTTCGCAGCCTTCTTCGCGGCTGTTTTCACGGCCTTCTTGGCCGGGGCTTTCTTGGCGGCGGATTTCTTTGCCACGGCAGTCTTGGCTGGCGCCTTCTTTGCCACGGCCTTTTTCACCGCCGCTTTCTTGACAGCGGCCTTCTTGGCAGGCGCTTTCTTTGCCACGGCCTTCTTGGCCGGGGCCTTCTTGGCCACCGCTTTCTTCACGGCTTTCTTCACTGCTGCCTGCTTGCTGGCCACCTTCTTCTTCAGGCTGGCGACTTCCTTCTTGGCATCCTTGCTCGCAGTCGCGAGCTTTTTCTTTGCCACGGAAACGGTTTTCTTGACCGCTTTTTTCGCCTTGGCCACCTCGGTTTTCACTTTTTTCTCGGCCGACTTGGCTGCCTTCTTCGCCTTGGCTACGGTGGCACTGGCCGTACTGGCCACAGCGCCGCTGACTTCCGCAACCTTTTCCTTCGCAGTTTCAACGGCACCCGACAGCGTTGCCGTCACTCCATCTCCATTGCTCATGTGCCCTCCTTCGGGGCGTGGGTTGGTGGGTACAACAGCGCGATCCTATACCTGTCAGGGCGAAGCCGCAGCGAGCGCCGCGCAGGCCATCAGAACTTCCCGTAATACCCTTCCTTCAAGGCATCGAACAGGTTGGCGGCGGTGTGCAATTCACCGTCGTATTCGATCTGTTCGTTGCCCTTCACTTCCACCACGCTGCCGTCTTCCAGTTCGAAGCGGTAGGTGGTGTTTTCGAGGTCGGCTTCCTTCACCAGCACGCCCTGGAACGCGGCCGGGTTGAAGCGGAAAGTGGTGCAGCCCTTCAAGCCTTGCTGGTAGGCGTAACGGTAGATGTCCTTGAAGTCTTCGTACGGGTAATCCGTCGGCACGTTGGCGGTCTTGGAGATGGACGAATCCACCCACTTCTGCGCTGCCGCCTGCACGTCCACGTGTTCTTTCGGGCTGATGTCGTCAGCGGCGATGAAGTAGCCGGGCAACTGCGCCGCCGCGTCCTCGGCATAGGGCATCGCTTTCTGGTTGACCAATTCGCGATAGGCCAACAGCTCGAAAGAAAACACGTCCACCTTTTCCTTCGACTTCTTGCCCTCGCGGATCACGTTGCGGCTGTAGTGGTGCGCGAAGCTGGGCTCGATGCCGTTGCTGGCGTTGTTGGCCAGGCTCAGCGAAATGGTGCCGGTGGGCGCGATGGAGCTGTGGTGGGTAAAGCGGCAGCCGACTTCCGCCAGCTCCGCCACCAGCGCCGGCGCCACTTCGGCCACTTTCTGCATGTAGCGGCTGTATTTCGCGTGCAGCACGCGGCCTGTGATCTTCTTGCCGATCGTCCAGCCGTCCTTTGCCATTTCCGGGCGCTTGCGCAGCATCCCGGCATCAACCGTGAACGCTTCGTCCATGATCGGCGCGGCACCCTTTTCCTTCGCCAGCGCCAGCCCGGTTTCCCAACCGGCCACCGCCATCTCGCGGGCGATGGCTTCGGTGAACTCGCAGCTCTCCTTGCTGCCGTACTTCATCTTCAGCATGGTCATGGTGCTGCCCAGGCCAAGGAAGCCCATGCCGTGGCGACGCTTGCGCAGGATCTCGTCCCGCTGCTGCTGCAGCGGCAGGCCGTTGACCTCGACCACGTTGTCGAGCATGCGGGTGAACACGCGCACCACTTCCTTGTATTCCTCCCAGTCGAACTCGGCCTGGTCGGTGAAGGGGTGCTTGACGAACTTGGTGAGGTTGACCGACCCCAGCAGGCAGGCGCCGTAGGGCGGCAGCGGCTGTTCGCCACAGGGGTTGGTGGCGCGGATGGTTTCGCACCACCAGTTGTTGTTCATCTCGTTGACCTTGTCGATCAGGATGAAACCCGGCTCGGCAAAGTCGTAGGTGGACACCATGATCATGTCCCACAGGTGACGGGCCCGAATGTGGCCGTACACCTTGCAGGCCACGAGGCCGTCGTCACGGACGATGTAATTCTGATGCGTGGGCCATTCACGCCAGACCACCTGTGCGGCATCGTCAAGATCGATGTCGTTCTGTTCCTTGGCATTGACCGGGAACACCAGCGGCCAGTCGGTATCGTGTTCCACCGCCTGCATGAAGCCGTCGGTGATCAACAGGCTGAGGTTGAACTGGCGCAAGCGGCCATCTTCGCGCTTGGCGCGGATGAAGTCCTTCACGTCCGGGTGACTGACGTCGAAGGTGCCCATCTGCGCACCACGGCGCCCACCCGCCGAGGACACGGTGAAACACATCTTGTCGAAGATATCCATGAAGGACATCGGGCCGCTGGTGTAAGCACCCGCGCCCGCCACGAAGGCCCCGCGCGGACGCAGCGTGGAGAATTCGTAACCGATGCCGCAGCCGGCCTTCAGGGTCAAGCCTGCTTCGTGCACTTTCTCGAGGATGCCGTCCATCGAATCGAGGATGGTGCCGGAGACGGTGCAGTTGATGGTCGAGGTGGCCGGCTTGTGCGCTTGGGCCCCCGCGTTGGAGGTGATGCGCCCCGCCGGGATCGCGCCGCGCCGCAGCGCCCAGGTGAAGCGCTCCTGCCAGTATTGCTGCAGTTCGGCGGTGGGCTCGGCATCGGCCAAGGCCTTGGCGACGCGTTGGTAGGTGCCGTCGATGTCGGCATCCAGGGCCTCCCCGGCCTTGGTCTTGAGACGGTACTTCTTGTCCCAGATATCCAAGGATGCCGGTTGCATCGGAATGTCCTGCTTTGCGTCCTTCGTCACCACTTCCAACCTCGCCGTGCTCATCCGTTCGACTCTCCTGTCCTGTGCTTGCCTGCGCGTCGACGCAGGACCTCAAATGGCCAACCCATGCAGCATCAACGGCACGGCCGCAGGCCGCGCTTGCACGCTGCCCGCTGAGGTCCATCGCTGGCGTTGCCGCCGCCGTCTGCATCCATCCACGCTGCTCCCCACCGCGTTTCCCGGTTGGCTTGCGGCGCCCCGTCCGCCACAAGCGTTGGGTCAATCCTGCAAACGAACCACAAGATCTAGTGGCTCGGCCGGCAGACCTTACCCAGCTCCATCGGGCCCGTCAACGTGAAAATTCATCGCTGCGGGCTTGCATTTCCGGTACATGGGCTGAGACCCGCCTGCCGTGCGGGTTTGCCCTATCCGCCTTTTTTTCTCGTACTTTTCTGAATGCGAACAATGCTGCGGTGCAGGATCCATTCCGTGGCGCCGCCCTGCTTCAGGCAGGATTGCACCGCATGCCGTGACACTCAAAAATTGCGTTGCCCATCCGGATCACCCGAATGAAGACCGCCACCAAAACCTTGCTCGCCCTGTCCGCCGCCGCCGCTTTCGGCGGCTTTGCTGCCACCGGCCTGAACCTCATGCTGGAGCAGCCCGCTGCCGCCGCACCTGCCGCCACCCTGCCGGCCATGCCGGTCGCAGGCGTGTTGCCGTCAACGGTCAACGGCACGCCGATGCCGTCATTGGCGCCCATGCTGAAACAGGTGCTGCCCGCCGTTGTCAGCGTGAACACCAAGCAAGTCGTGCGGGTGAACACCCCCTTCGGTGACGACCCGGTTTTTCGACGCATCTTCGGCATCCCGCAGGAGCGCATCGCCCAGTCGCTGGGCTCGGGCGTGATCGTTGATGCAAAGCTCGGCTTGGTTCTGACCAACAACCACGTGGTGGAAAACGCCGACGAGGTGCAGGTCACCCTGGCCGATGGCCGCAGCCTCAAGGCCGAGTTCGTTGGCTCGGACCCGGATACGGACGTGGCGTTGATGCGCATCCCCGCCCAGGACCTGACCGCCATCCCGGTGGCCAACAGCGACAAGCTCCAGATCGGTGACTTCGTGGTGGCCATCGGCAACCCCTTTGGCGTCGGCCAGACGGTGACCTCGGGGATCGTGTCTGCGGTGGGCCGCAACAACCTGCCCGGCGCCGGCTTCCAGAACTTCATCCAGACCGACGCCAGCATCAACCCCGGCAATTCCGGTGGCGCCTTGGTCAACCTCAACGGCGAACTGGTGGGCATCAATACCGCCAGCTTCAATCCGCGCGGCTCGATGGCCGGCAACATCGGGCTGGGCTTTGCCATTCCCGCCAACTTGGCCACCCGCATCAAGGACCAGCTGCTGCGGGGTGGCGTAGTGCATCGCGGCAGTCTGGGCATCGACAGCCAGGACGTGGATGCACGCATCGCCAAGGCGTTGGGCTTGGCCGAAGCGCGCGGCGCCGTGATCACGCGGGTGCATGCGGGCTCCACCGCGGCAGCAGCCGGCCTGCAGGTTGGCGATGTGGTGGTGGCGGCCAATGGCCAGAGCATCGAAAACGCGGAAGCGCTGCGCAATTTCCAGGGCCTGCAGCCGGTGGATTCCACGATACTTCTGGACGTGCGTCGCGACGGCAAACCGCTGCAGGTCCGCAGCCGCTTGAGCGAGGCGCCCCGGGCGCTGGCAGGCGCACAGCTGGATCCACGCCTGGGTGGTGCCTCGTTTGCGGAATTGCCTGAATCCCTGCGGCGCCAGGGCCTGTCGGGCGTCCTCGTGGAGCAGGTGGAGCGCGACAGCCGCGCCGCACGCAATGGGCTGCGCCGTGGTGACGTGGTGCTGGCGGCCAGCAGTGGCGAATTCAGCGATCTCGGCGGCTTCCGCGCGGGGCTGGCAAAACCACCGACGCAGCTGATGCTGCGCGTGCTGCGCGGCGGTGCCAGTGGCCAGTTGGTGATGCGCTGACGCACCGCGCGCGCAAAACAGTGCGACACTGCACCTTCGACACACGATGGAGGCGCAGATGAGCGAGAACACCGAAGCCGTCAAGGCCAACCTGGGTGAAGCCGGCACCCATCTGAAGCAGGCCGCCGTTGCCGCAGGCAGCGCGGTCAAGAGCGCCGCCGGTGCCGCTGGCGACGAACTGCGGCTGGGGCGGGCACAGGTCAAATCGGAGCTGGCCGACAGTGGCGTCGCCGGGCTCAACGCGGCGCAGCATTTGGGCGGCGCTACCGGCGAACAGATGGATGCCCTGTTGGACAAAGGTCGCGACCTCTTGGACAGCGCCGCCGAACTGATCCGCGAACGCCCACTGGCTGCGTTCGGCGTGGCGTTTGCCGCTGGCTGGATCATTTCCAAGCTGGGCCGCAGCGACAAGTAAGCCGCCGGCATGAGCGACAACGCCCAGGCCGCAGCGCAAGCGCAGACGGGCCCGGACCCCACGACCACCGCCACCGCTGACCCGGCGGCCGAGGTCGCACAGGCGCTGGGGCAGCAGGCGCGCGCCTCTGCGCAGGCGGCGCTGGGAGCCGGCAAGGCCTTGGGGCAGTTGCTGGCAGCCGACCTCGCCTTGGCCGGCACCGCCGGCCTGCACCTGCTGCTGTGGGCAGGCGCGGCGCTGGTGTTGGCAGGCAGCGCTTGGCTGCTGCTGATGGCGGCCGCGGTGGCGGCCCTGCAAACGACGGGCTTGCCCTGGTGGCTGGCCCTGTTGCTGGCCGCCCTGCTCAGCCTTGCCGGGGTGGCGCTGGCCGGCTGGCAAGCAAAGCCACTGCTGCAGCACCTTCGCCTGACCGCCACCCGCCGCCAACTGGCCCGCCTCGGGCAAGCTGCCGCGGCCACGGACAAGGGCAGCGCATGCGACTGAATGACCAGCTCGCCCGTGTGTCGCAGGCCGAGCAGGCCCTGCAGGACCGCCTCAGCGACATCCAGGTGCAAACCCAACGGCTGGGTGCGCGCTGGCGCGCCAATCTGACCCCCGGCCGCGTGCTGCTCTCCGGGCTCGTGGCCGGCTTCCTCGTGGGGCGCGCACGCCCTTTCCAGCTGGCCGGCAGCGCAGGGGTGCTCAACCTGTTGCGCACGGTCTCGCAGCTGATCTCCGACGTGCAGGCGCAGGTGGGCGCGACGGCAACGCCACCCACCGATGACACGGGTACGGCCGGATGAAGCCCCCGCCATGCTCAGGCCGCGGGGGCCTACAATAAGCGCGTGAGCACTGCCCTCCGCGCCATCACCCTCGACCTCGACGACACCCTGTGGCCGTTCGCCCCGATCGGTGAGCGCATCGAAAGCGCGCTGCACGCGTGGTTCACCGCGCACAGCCCGCAGACCGCCGAGCGTTTCCCCATCGACGAGATGCGGGCGCTGCGCGAGCGCGTGTTCGCGGAGTTCCCGCAACATGCCCACGACCTTGGCCTGCTGCGTCGCTTGAGCATCGAACGCGCCCTGCACGAAAGCGGCGATGACCCGCGTCTGGCCAGTGCCGCCTACGGCATCTTTTTCCAGGAGCGCAATCGCGTCGATTTCTATCCCGATGCGCTGGACGGCCTGCGCCGCCTCGCCGCGCGCCTGCCCATCGCCGCCTTGACCAACGGCAACGCCGATCTGGCCGTGATCGGCATCGCCTCCTTGTTCCGCTTCCAGCTGGGTGCCCGCGAATACGGCGCCCCCAAACCCGATGCAGGCTTCTTTCACGAAGCCTGCCGCCGCCTGGGCTGTGCGCCGCACGAAGTGCTGCATGTCGGTGATCATCCCCTGATGGATGTCGCCGGTGCCGCCAATGCCGGCCTGCGCAGCTGCTGGATCGACCGCGGCGACCACCCTTGGCCGGCGACGCAGCCGCGCGCCGACCTCCACGTCACCACCCTCACCGCCTTGGCCGACTGGCTGGAGGCGGGCGCCACTTTCGAGACCCCTGCATGACCCTGCCCGCCGGTTACGTCACCGACACCTCCGCCGCACTGCCTCTGCACGTCGTGGCCAAGGCCGATTTGGCCCAATGGTTGGCCGCCCAGCCGCCCGCCGTGCAAGCGTGGCTGGCCGCGCAGCGTTTTGACGCCAGCGCCGGCAGCGTGCAGAGCTGGGCCGGCCCCGACGGCCGCGTGGCCGGCGCGGTGATCGGCATCGAGGATGCGCACGACCCGTATGCCTATGCGCATGCCCCGCGCGCCCTGCCTGCCGGCGACTGGCAAGCCGTTGGCATGGACGATGCCGACGCCCTGCGTGCGCTGCAGCTGGGCTGGGGCTTGGGCTGCTATCGCTTCGACCGCTACAAAGCCGCAAAACCGGTGACGTCCCGCTTGGCCGGCCGGGTGGATGACGAAGTGCTCGACCTGCTGCAGGCCTGCCTGCGCGTGCGGGATCTGGTCAACACGCCCACCGAGCACATGGGGCCGGACGAGCTGGAAGCTGCGGCTCGCACCATTGCCGGTATGCACGCTGCGCAGATATCCGTCATCCAGGGCGATGACCTGCTGACGCACAACTACCCCACCATCCACGCCGTTGGCCGCGCCAGCCACCGTGCCCCGCGCATCATCGAGCTGCGCTGGGGCGAGGCATCGCATCCGCACATCGTCCTCTGCGGCAAGGGCGTGTGCTTCGATACCGGCGGGCTGGACCTCAAGGGGGCGGCCGGCATGCGCAACATGAAGAAGGACATGGGCGGCGCGGCGCATGCACTGGCGCTGGCCGAGCTGCTCATGGCGCGCAAGCTGCCACTGCGCATCACCCTGCTGATCGCAGCGGTGGAGAACGCGGTGGGCCCCAATGCCTTCCGTCCCGGCGAGGTCATCACCACCCGCAAGGGTGTCAGCGTGGAGATCGACAATACCGACGCCGAAGGCCGGCTGGTGCTGTGCGACGCCCTGACCCGCGCCTGCGAGCTGGCCCCCGACCTGCTGCTGGATTTCGCCACGCTGACCGGCGCCGCGCGCATCGCCCTGGGCCCCGACCTGCCTGCGCTGTACGCCAACGATGACGCCCTGGCCAACGA
>CAUJJG010000152.1 GCA_963205445.1 Pseudomonadota bacterium | reverse complement strand
CCCCAGCCCGCTGGACTGATCGGTGATGACCTGTTGGCTCTCGGGGCCCTGGAAGGGCAGGAACAGCCGTGCCTGCGCGTCCTTCGCCACGCCGGGGCCGCGATCTTGCGCCACCAGTTGCCACGTGCCAGAAGCGCCCGGGTGCACCAGCAGCTCCAGCTGGCCGCCGGCACGCGCATATTTCAGGGCATTGCTGATCAGGTTCTCACCCACCTGCCGCAGCAGCTGGTGATTGATGGCGACACAGGCGGCCGCATCGGGAAGATGCAAGTGCAGGCACATGCCGCAGGCTTCCAGCTGCAGCTCATACCGCGCTGCCAGCCAACGCACGGTGTCATTCAGGTGGGTACAGGCCTGCGCGTGGGCAGGAAGCGGGCAGGTGGTATGCGATTGACCCTGCAGATAGTGGCGGATATAGCCCAGTGCTTCGCGCGCGCTGTCGTCGATGATTTGCAGGTAGCGTGATGCCCGTTCCGGCTTGCAGTTGGGCATTGCCAGCATTTCGCAGGCAAACAGCACGCTGGCCAGCGGGTTCTTCAGGTCGTGCGCCACCAGATTGACCAGCGCCTCGCGCTCGCTTGCCACCTGTGCCAACCGGTCGCGGGTCAGCTTCAGATGCAATTGCACCTGCAGGCGGGCCAACAGCTCTTCGGGGTGCACGGGTTTGACCAGATAGCCCAGTGCGCCGGCATCGAACGCCGCCAGCCGCTGTTCAAGCGGTGGGGCATTCACCAGGAAGATCGCCGGAACCTGGGCCAGGCCCGGCAGTGCATGCAGGGCTTCCAATTGCGCAACGTTGGCGGCCAACGGCAGGTCAAGCAGCACCAGATCCGGTGGGGTGGAGCGGGCTTGGGCCAAGGCAGCATCGCCGCGACTGGCCGGAAACACCGCGTGCCCACGTGCTTGCAACAGGGCGCACACCGCATCGGTGTCGTCCGCCGCATCGCGAACGATCAGGAAGCAGCCGCTGTCGGGGATCTGGATGGACACGAGGGATGTGTCTTGCACGAGGGTGGCAAGACGTTAGCAAATCGTGCGCAAACGACTCAACGCCGCCGCCCGCGCGCCGCTGCACGCGCCGTGGCGTCATCCAGAACCCGCCATTGCCCCGGCAACAGGGCCTCAAGCCGGTTCGCGCCGATTGCAGCGCGTACCAAACGCAGCGTGGGCAACCCCACGGCGGCGGTCATCCGCCGCACCTGCCGGTTGCGGCCCTCGGTAATCGTCAGTGCCAGCCAGGCATCCGGCACGGATTTTCGAAACCGCACCGGCGGGTCGCGCGGCCACAACGCCGGCGTATCGATCCGCTGCAGCTGCGCCGGCAACGTCGGGCCATCGTTGAGCACCACACCGTCGCACAACGCCTGCAGCTGGGCATCGGACGGGTTGCCTTCCACCTGCACCCAGTAGGTCTTGGGTTGCTTGTGACGCGGGTCGGTCAGCCGATGTGCCAGCCCGCCATCATCGGTCAGCAACAACAGGCCTTCGGAGTCGGCATCCAGGCGCCCGGCGGCATACACCCCCGCCGGCAGACCGAAGCCTGCCAACGTGGGCCGGGGCGGCGTGCTGCGATCAGTGAATTGGCACAGCACGCCATAGGGTTTGTTGAAGGCAATCAGCACGCCGCGCGCATCAACCCGGCTTGCGGAACCGCAGGGTCATGCGGTCACTTTCGCCGATGGCCTGGTACTTGGCATCGTCGGCTTTGTCGTGCCGGTTGCTGGGTGGCAGCGTCCAAACGCCGTTGGGATGGTCGCTGGTGTCCAGCGGATTGGCGTTGATCTCGCTTTTTTCATCCAGCACGAAGCCGGCGGCAGTGGCCAGGTCGATCACCAGTTGCTCGGTGAGATAGCCGCTTTTCTTCATCGCCTCCAGCGAGGTGCCAGGCTTGGCGCGGTGGTCAGCCACGCCCAGCACGCCACCGGGCTTGAGCACGTCGAAGAAGGCCTTGAAGTACGCACTGGCATTGCCGTCGGCCACCCAGTTGTGGGCGTTGCGGAAGGTCAACACGGTATCGGCGGAATTGGCCGGACCGAAACTGGGTGTTGCAGGGTCGAAGCTGCGCAGCAAGGGGGTGCCGAATACCTCCGGGTTGCCGGAAAACTTCTCTCGCAGCGCCTTGTTCAGGTTATAGCGATAGCCCGGCTGGCCGGGGATGGTGTCGTCCCAGATCGCGGCAACGTAGTGGCCGCGGGCGCGCAGATAGGGGGCCAGGATGTCGGCATACCAACCGCCGCCGGGGGTGATCTCGATGACGGTCTCGTCCGGCTGCACGCCGAAGAAGGCCAGCGTCTGGCCGGGGTGGCGGTAGCGGTCACGCAGCACGTCGGCAGGCTTGCGCCAGTCGCCGGCCAGCGCCGTATCGAGATTGGCACCGGGGGCGTTGCTTTGGGCCGCAGCTGCAGGCGGTGTGGTGGTGGGCGCGGACGCGCAGGCGGCCAGCAAGGCAGCAGCCAGCGTGGCGATTACGGTGACGGACAAGGGGCGCATCGGTAGGTCCTCGGCAGTGGCAGACAGGCAGGGTAACCCATCGCCGCAAACACGAAGCCCGGCGCGGGACCGGGCTTCGCACACCGTTTGCGGTGAGGTTTACAGCGTCGCCAGTGCGGCGTTCAGCGTCGCCGACGGCCGCATCGCCGCCGCCAACTTGGCCATGTCCGGCTGGTAGTAACCGCCGATGTCCACCGGCTTGCCCTGCACCGCGATGAGCTCCTCGACGATCTTCGCCTCGTTCTCGCTCAGGGCCTGGGCCAGCGGCGCAAACTTCGCGGCCAATGTGGCATCGGTGGTCTGTTCGGCCAGTGCCTGCGCCCAGTACAGCGCCACGTAGAAATGGCTGCCGCGGTTGTCAATCGTGCCCAGCTTGCGGCCCGGCGAACGGTCGTTGTCGAGGAACTTCGCATTCGCCGCATCCAGTGCGTCGGCCAGCACCTGCGCGGCTGCATTGCCGGTGGTATTGGCCAGGTGTTCGAACGAAGCGCCAAGGGCCAGGAACTCGCCCAGCGAATCCCAGCGCAGATAGTCCTCTTCCACGTATTGCTGCACATGCTTGGGCGCACTGCCGCCGGCGCCGGTTTCGAACAGGCCCCCCCCGTTCATCAGCGGCACGATGGAGAGCATCTTGGCACTGGTGCCCAGCTCCATGATCGGGAACAGGTCGGTCAAATAATCGCGCAGCACATTGCCGGTGGCGGCGATGGTGTCCTGCCCGGCGCGCACGCGCTTGAGGGTGTGGCGCATCGCGCGGATCGGGCTGAGGATGCTGATGTCCAGCCCGCTGGTGTCGTGCTCGTTGAGATAGGCGGCCACTTTGGCCACCAGGCCGCGGTCGTGATCGCGGCGCGGATCCAGCCAGAACACCACCGGCGTGTTCGACAGCCGCGCGCGGTTCACTGCCAGCTTCACCCAGTCGCGGATCGGCGCGTCCTTGGTCTGGCACATGCGCCAGATGTCGCCGGCCTTCACCGGGTGCTGCAGCAGCACGGTGCCGTGTTCGTCGATCACCCGCACGGTGCCGTCGCCGCTGATCTTGAAGGTCTTGTCGTGGCTGCCGTATTCCTCGGCCGCCTGCGCCATCAGGCCCACATTGGGCACGCTGCCCATGGTGGCCGGGTCGAACGCGCCGTGCTCCTTGCAGTCTTCGATCACCGCCTGGTAGATGCCGGCATAGTTGCGGTCCGGGATCACCGCCTTGGTGTCCTGCAGCTTGCCTTCGGCATTCCACATGCAGCCGCTGTCGCGAATCATCGCCGGCATCGAGGCATCCACGATCACGTCGCTGGGCACGTGCAGGTTGGTGATGCCCTTGTCGGAATTGACCATCGCCATGCCCGGCCGTTGCGCGTACAGCGCGGTGATGTCGGCTTCGATGGCGGTGCGCTGGTTCTCCGGCAGCTGGCCCAGCTTGGCGTACAGATCGCCGATGCCGTTGTTGGGATCAAAGCCGATCTCGGCCATCGTGCGCGGGTGCTTTTCCAGCACCGGCGCATAGAACCTGCTCACCGCGATGCCGAACATGATCGGGTCGCTGACCTTCATCATCGTGGCCTTCAGATGCAGCGAGAACAGCACGTCCTGGGCCTTGGCATCGGCGATCTGCGCGTCGATGAAATCGGCCAGCGCCTGCGCATCCAGCACCGAGGCGTCGATCATCTCGCCCGCCTGCAATTGCACCGGCCCGCGCAGCGGGAAACTGCTGCCGGTCACGCTGGTGTATTCGATGCGCACCGGGCCGGCATTGACCATGGTGTAGGACTGTTCGCTGCTGTAGAAGTCGCCGGTCTCCATGTGCGCCACATGCGATTTGGACTCGGCGCTCCACTTGCCCATCCGGTGCGGATGCGACTTCGCATAGGCCTTCACCGCCTTTGGTGCGCGACGATCGGAATTGCCCTCGCGCAGCACCGGGTTCACCGCGCTGCCCTTCACCTTGTCGTAGCGCGCCTTGATCTCCTTCTCGCGCTCGCCCTGTGCCGGGTCCGGGTAGTCCGGCAGCGGGTAGCCGTGTGCCTGCAGCTCCTCGATCGCGGCCTTCAGCTGCGGCACCGAAGCGCTGATGTTGGGCAGCTTGATGATGTTGGCTTCCGGCGTCTTGGCCAGCTCGCCCAGCTCGCGCAGGTCATCGCTGACCGCCTTGTCGCCCAGCAGTTCGGGGAACTGCGCCAGAATCCGCGCCGCCAGCGAAATATCGCGCGTCTCCACCGCCACCCCGGCGGTTTTTGCATAGGCCTGCACGATCGGCAGGAACGAGGCAGTGGCCAGAAACGGCGCTTCGTCGGTCAGGGTGTAGAGGATCTTGGACATGGCGGCCTGCACAGGGGAAGGAAGCGGCCATTGTCGCGCATTGACGGCGGCGGGAAAAACCGAGGTGGGAATGGGGGGAGAGTCTCAGGCT
>CAUJJG010000151.1 GCA_963205445.1 Pseudomonadota bacterium | reverse complement strand
TCGTTGGCGATCAGCGCGCCGAGATTCTTGCCACCACCGGCAATCACGGCGACTTTGTCTTTCAGGGTACGGGCGGACATCGTGCTACTCCTCGTCAATGCGGCAACCGGTGCGGCTGCGGGAGGCCAGATTGACTTGCCTTGCTTCGCCGATAAATATCGTGAAATCGCTTTCTTCATTCGACAGGGTCGAACAATGCGCGGTGATTTCCTCCAGTCCCTGCAGGTCTTCGTGCGCGTGGCCGAAAGCGGCGGCTTCAGCCGCGCGGCAGCGCAACTGGGGATGGCCGCCTCCTCGGTGACGGCGAGCGTGCAGAGGCTGGAGCGCGAGCTGGGCGCGCCGCTGTTTCTGCGCACCACCCGCAAGGTACGCCTGAGTGCCGATGGCGAGCTGCTGTACGAGCGCGCGCTGGGCCTGCTGGCCGATGCCGAGGAAACCCGCGGCCTGTTTGGTCAGCGCGGCGGTGCGCGCGGGCGGCTGCGGGTGGAAGCGCCGTCGCGGATGGTGCGCAAGCTGTTGGCCCCGGCCCTGCCATCACTGCTGGAGGCGCATCCGGCACTGGAGCTGGAGCTCAACAGCAATGACCATCGCAGCGCCCTGCTCGAAGCCGGCATCGACTGCGTGATCCGGGTCGGTGCCACCCTCGATACCGCACTGGTGGCGCGCCCGCTGGGCCACTTGCGGATGGCCACCTGCGCCAGCCCGGCGCTGGTGGCGCGGCTGGGCCTGCCGCAGCAGCCGCAGGCGCTGGCGCACTATCCCGCCATCCATTACGGCGGGCTGCCCATCGGCCGCCCGGAGCACTGGGATCTGTCCTGCCCGGAGACGGTCCCGATGCAGGGGCGATTGTCCGTGGACAACACCGAAAGCTATGTGGCCTGCGCCTGTGAGGGGCTGGGGGCGATACAGGCCCCCGCCTACGATCTGCACGATGCGTTGCGCAGCGGCCGTTTGATAGAACTGCTGCCGGAGTACGCACCACCGCCGCTGCCGGTGCACGCGCTCTACCCAGCGCAGCGGCGCAGCTCGCGCCGGCTCAATGCCTTTCTCGACTGGGTGACACCGCTGCTGGCCGCACAGCAGGCATGTTGAAACCACGCCGTCTCGTTTGAAGTCCACGCTCCATCCTCATGGGCTAGCCTGCAAGTGCCTTGCCCACGCCTTCGCCGCGCATGACCGAGCCTGTGCCGACCCGTTTCACCGCCGCCGACGGCACCATCCTCGCCGGCACCCGCTACCCCGCCACCGCGACACACCAAGGCCAGCTGGTGGTGGCCGGCGCCACCGCCGTGCCGCAGGGCTACTACCGGCGCTTTGCCGAGTTCGCCGCAGCGCAGGGGTTTGACGTGCTCTGCTTCGACTACCGCGGCATCGGCCAATCCCGGCCGGCCTCACTGCGCGGCTATCGGATGGATTTGCTGGACTGGGGCCGGCAGGACCTGGCCGCCGCGGTCGCATTGATGGCCGCCGGCGACGGCCCACTGTATCTGGTCGGCCATTCCTACGGCGGCCACGCGCTCGGCCTGCTGCCCAATCAGGCGCATATCGCCGCCAGCGTGTTTTTTGCCACCGGCGCCGGCTGGCACGGCTGGATGCCACCGTTGGAACGCCTGAAGGTGCAGCTGATGTGGAATTGGGTGCTGCCGCCACTGAATCGCTGGAAAGGCTACAGCCCATGGCAGCGGCTGGGGTTGGGCGAGGACCTGCCGCTCGATGTGTTCCGCCAATGGCGGCACTGGTGCCGCTTCCCGCACTACTTCTTCGACGACCCGGCGGTGCCCGAGATTGCACCGGCCTTCGCCCGCGTGCGCAGCCCGATCCTCGCCGTCAATGCGCTGGATGATCTATGGGCGCTGCCGGCCTCGCGCGATGCCTTCCTGCAGGGCTATCGCAATGCCGCCATCACCTGCCGCGACATCGACCCGCGCACCCACGGCGGCGCGGTGGGCCATATGGGCTATTTCCGTGCCCATGCCCAGCCCTTGTGGCAGCAGGCGCTGGACTGGCTGCGGCAGCAGGCGGGCGCACCGGCACCCGCCCGCGCCTGAGATCCATCAGAACGAATTGTCGCCGTCGAGCAGGCGGCCGATCCCGCCCAGCACCGAGCCCTCGCCGCGGCTACCGCCCTGCTGCGGGGCCGCCGCCAGCATGCGGCCGGCCAGGCGCGAGAACGGCAGCGACTGCAGCCAGACCTTGCCGGGGCCGGTCAGGGTGGCCAGGAACACGCCCTCGCCGCCGAAGAACATCGACTTCAGCCCGGCCACCGGGCGCACGTCCATGTCCACCGTGGCGTGGAAACCGACCACGCAGCCGGTATCGACGTCGATGCGCTCACCAGCGGCCAGCTCACGCTCGACCACGCAACCACCGGCGTGGATGAACACCCAGCCGTCGCCTTCGAGTTTCTGCATGATGAAGCCCTCGCCGCCGAACAGGCCGGTCAGGATTTTCTTCTGGAAGTGCACGCCCACCTGCACCCCGCGCGCACCGGCCAGGAAGCTGTCCTTCTGGCAGATCACCCGGCCACCATGCTCGTCCAATTTCATGGCCATCACCGTGCCCGGATAGGGCGCAGCAAATGCCACCTTGGCCTTGCCGCTGCCGCCATGGGTGAACAGCGTGGTGAACAGGCTTTCGCCGGTAATCACGCGTTTGCCGGCCGACAGCAGCTTGCCCATGAAGCCGCCGCCCTGCTCGCTGGTGCTGCCGTCACCAAATACCGTGTCCATCTGCACCGCGGCATCCTTGAACATCAGCGCGCCGGCCTCGGCAATCGCGCTCTCACCGGGGTCCAGCTCGATCTCGACGAACTGCATCTCCTGACCGTGGATCTTGAAATCGATCTCGTCGCTGCGCCCCTTGCCGCCATTGCGCGGCGGCGGCGGCGGGTTGCCGGCCACACCGCCGGGGGCGGCCTCAAACAATTCGGCGATGTTGCGCACCGGCAACCAGTCGCCCATGCCTTCCTTCCACGCCAGCAGCCCCGGGTTGCGGGTGGCTTCGTTGCGGGCGGCCTCGGTATCCATCGGGCCGAGACGCTGGTTGGAGGCGGTGTCGTGCAGATACCACTGACGCATGGCGGTTCCTTGGCTGCGGGTTTCGGGAAAAGTGTAATGGTTGCACTGTCACGCATGCCCATCCGTAACCAACGGTGAAGCGGGGGGCGGGCTTGGGGTAGTCCCCGCGTCACAGGCGGGATAATGGGCGTTTCCCAGCCCGCCGATACACCGCCCATGTCCGACCGGATCCTGCACCCGACCCTGCGCGCGCGCGCGACCAACGCTGCCTGTGCCGCCGCCTTGATTCAGCCCGGCGAAACCGTGGCGATGAGCGGCTTCACCGGCTCGGGCTACCCCAAGGCGGTGCCGCAGGCGCTGGCGGAACACATCGCGCAGGCCCACGCCCGCGGCGAGGCTTTCCGGATCAAGCTGCTGACCGGCGCGTCCACCGCGCCCGAGCTCGACGGCGCGCTGGCGCAGGTGGACGGGCTGGAAATGCGGATGCCGTTCCAGAGCGACCCCAATGCGCGCAAGCGGATCAACGCCGGCCAGCTCGATTACCTGGACATCCATCTTTCGCACGTCGCCCAGCACGTCTGGTTCGGCTTCTACAACGAGATCGACACCGCGGTGGTGGAAGTCTCGGCCATCCTCGAAGACGGCAGCCTGGTGCCCACGACGTCGGTCGGCAACAACAAGACCTGGCTGGATCTGGCCAAGAAGGTGATCATCGAAGTGAACGCCTGGCAATCGCCGGAGATGCTGGGCATGCACGACATCTACTACGGCACCGAGTTGCCGCCGCATCGCAAGCCCATTCCGATGGTGCGTGGCGATGAACGCATCGGCCAGACCACGCTGCGCTGCAACCCCGACAAGATCGTGGCAGTGGTGTACACCGACGCGCCCGACCGCAACAGCCCGTTCAGCCCGATCGACGCCGACAGCCGCCGCATCGCCGAGCACCTGATCGACTTCCTCAAGCACGAGGTTGCGCGCGGGCGGCTGCCGGCCAACCTGCTGCCGCTGCAGTCGGGCGTCGGCAATATCCCCAACGCGGTGCTGGCCGGGCTGGCCGCAAGCGGCTTCCGCGATCTGGAGGCCTATACCGAGGTGATTCAGGACGGCATGCTGGACCTGCTCAAGTCCGGCGTGCTGCGCTATGCCTCCTGCACCGGCTTCGCGCTCAGCCCGGAAGCCAATGAAGAGTTCCAGCGCAATCTGGCCTTCTACCGCAGCCGGATCATCCTGCGCACGCAGGAGATCTCCAACCACCCGGAGATGGTGCGGCGGCTGGGCTGCATCGGCATGAACGGGATGATCGAAGCCGACCTCTACGGCAACATCAATTCCACCCACGTCATGGGCAGCGCGATCATGAACGGGATTGGCGGCTCCGGCGACTTCGCCCGCAACGGCTTCCTGTCGATCTTCCTCAGCGCCTCCAC
>CAUJJG010000150.1 GCA_963205445.1 Pseudomonadota bacterium | reverse complement strand
CGGGTGCAGGCCGGGCGCTTCGGTGCCTGCCTGATGCGCGAGCCGCAATTGGTGGCCGAATCGGTGGCGGCGATGATCGCGGCGGTGCCGGATGTGCCCATTACGGTGAAGTGCCGGCTCGGGGTGGACGATGACCACGAGTGGGAGCGCTTTGTGCGTTTCATCGACACCGTGGCCGAGGCCGGCTGCCGGATGTTCGTGGTGCACGCGCGCAATGCCTGGCTCAAGGGCCTGTCGCCGAAGGAAAACCGCGAGGTGCCGCCGCTGCGCTACGACTGGGCCTACCGGCTCAAGCAAGAACGCCCGGCGCTGCAGGTGCTGGTCAATGGCGGCATTGCCGATGCGACGGAAGCCACGGCGCATCTGGATCACGTCGATGGCGCGATGCTGGGCCGCGCCGCGTATCACACGCCGTATCTGCTGCATCAACTCGATGTGCGCTGGTTCGGCGGAGTGCAAAAAAATCGTGGCGATTTGCTGCGTGCATACCGGCCTTACGTCGAATCGCAGCTGGCGCGTGGGGTGTTTCTCAAGCACATTGCCCGCCACCTGCTGGGTCTGTTTTCAGGCCAGCCTGGCGGGCGCGCGTTCCGACAGGTGTTGAGTGAAGGGGCGCACAAGCCCGGTGCCGACTGGTCATTGGTCGAGCACGCCCTCTCCCTGACCGAACGAGACCCCGCTGCCCATGCTGACCCGTGACCTCGACGCATTTGCCCAAGTGTTCCGCCAGACCGCGCCGGACTTCGGCCCCGCCACTGCGCGTGCCGTTTTCCTGATCGCACCGGATGGCTTCCGGCTGGCCGAGCAGTCGGCGCAGGACAACACCTATATGGCCGATGCCGCGGCCTTCGACGCCGCGCGTGCGTCGGCGCAGCACCGGGATTTGCAGCGTGCAATTTCGCAGGTGGTGCCCGCGATCTGTTTTGCCGGACGCGAGGACACGCCGGACGCGCTGTTTCCCAACAACGTGTTCGGCACTGCCGCCGGGCGCGTCATCGTGGGGCGCATGCGCCATCCGGTGCGCCAGCGCGAGGCCGATCGTGCTGACATCCGCAGCTGTTTCACCGACTTGCTGGGGCGCGAAATGGTTGATCTGTCGGTGCAGCCGCACCCTTGTGAGCTGACCGGCGCGCTGGTGATCGACCGTGCGCGCGGGCTGGGTTTCTGCGGCCTGTCCGAGCGTTGCGACGAGGAAGGCGCACGCCTGATGCACGAGGCCTTCGGCCTGCGCGCCACCTTGCTGTTCGATCTGGCCCCGGGCGAATACCACACCAACGTGGTGCTGGCGGTGCTGGCCGGACGCGCCACCGTGGTCTGCCCGAACGGGTTTGCCGACCGGCAAGTGGCCGATGCCATCGCGGCACTGTATTCGCCCAATGCCGTGGTCTGCTCCGAGGCCGAACATGCGGCTTTCGTGGGCAACTGCATCGCGCTGTCACACGACACTGTGTGGATGAGCGCCAATGCCGCCGCCGCACTGGCGCCTGCGCACCGCGACCGACTGGCGCAGGCCGGTTTCCGTGTCGAAGCGGTGGCGCTGGATGCCGTGGAAGCCGCTGGCGGCTCGCTGCGCTGCTGCATCGGTGAAGTGTTTTGATGCAACGCGTACCTGAATGAGGCACTATCTTGTTCAGGAAACTTCAGGAGGGGTTCACTCCCTTGTTCCAAGAATGCCCGCATCCAGTCGTCTTTGGTTTCGCCCTGCCATGTCCCTGAAGCTGCATGCCCTGCCGAGCCTGTTTGCGATCACGCTGATGACGGCAACGCCTGATGTCATGGCGCAACAGGCGCCTTCATTGAAGCGCGACCGCAGCCAGCCGCGTGAGCGGGTGGACGAGCGTGTCAGCATGTCGGACACCGTGCGTCGCGCAGAGCGGACCTCCCGCGGTGAAGTGCTGTCGGCCGAGCGCGTGCAGTACGACGGTCGTGACATGCATCGGGTCAAGGTGGTGGACGATCAAGGCCGGGTGCGTGTGTACATGCAAGACCCGTCCCGCAACCAGGGCCCCCCGCCCAAGCCTGCGCGCGACGACGATTGAGCGCGCCCACGCGCGTTCGCCCCTTTCGCCCGTTTACAAGGAGTGACCATGCGTATCCTGCTCGTCGAAGACGAAGCCCCGCTGCGTGAAACCCTGACCGCCCGCCTGAAGCGGGAGGGGTACGCCGTGGATGCCGCCCAAGACGGCGAGGAAGGACTGTACATGGGGCGCGAGGTGCCGTTCGACATCGGCATCATCGACCTTGGATTGCCCAAGATGAGCGGCATGGAGTTGATCCGCGCCCTGCGTGACGAGGGCAAGAAATTCCCCGTGCTGATCCTGACCGCGCGCTCCAGCTGGCAGGACAAGGTGGATGGCCTCAAGCAGGGTGCGGATGACTATCTGGTCAAGCCCTTCCACGTCGAAGAGCTGCTGGCGCGCATCAATGCGCTGGTGCGACGCGCCGCCGGTTGGAGCAAGCCAACCCTGGAGTGTGGCCCGGTGCACCTGGATCTGGCCGCGCAGACGGTCAGCGTGGACGGGGGCAACGTCGACCTCACCAGCTACGAGTACAAGGTGCTGGAATACCTGATGATGCATGCGGGGGAACTGGTCTCGAAAGCCGATCTCACCGAGCACATCTACCAGCAGGATTTCGACCGCGACTCCAACGTGCTGGAGGTCTTCATTGGCCGCCTGCGCAAGAAGCTGGACCCGGACGGCACGATGAAGCC
>CAUJJG010000149.1 GCA_963205445.1 Pseudomonadota bacterium | reverse complement strand
CTGCGCAAGGTCTACGACCAGATGCCCGACCCCAAGTGGGTGATCTCGATGGGCAGCTGCGCCAACGGCGGCGGCTACTACCACTATTCCTATTCCGTCGTGCGCGGCTGCGACCGCGTGGTGCCGGTGGATGTCTATGTGCCGGGCTGCCCGCCGACCGCCGAGGCGCTGGTGTACGGCATCCTGCAATTGCAAAAGAAAATCCGTCGCCTCGAACAGAACCCGTTCTCGAAGACGCCCAAGCCGGAGGGCGCGCGCGCATGAGCACGCAGCAGCTGATCGAACAACTGACCGCCCGTTTCGGCGAGGCGGCGGTGCAGGTCGCGCAACCGCGCGGCGAGGTGACGCTGGAGGTTGCGACGGCCGATTACCTGGCGGCCTGCCAGGCGCTGCGCGACGAATTCGGTTTCGATACCTTCATCGACCTCTGTGGCGTCGACTACCTCGGCCACGGCAGTGACGAATGGGACAGCGTTGACGTGTCTTCGCAGGGTTTCAGTCGCGGTGTCGAGGGGCAGGGGCCTGGGCGCTTCAACTGGGGCGAGCAGCCCAGTCACGAGAGCGCCGGCAAGGAAATTGCTGATACGCGCGCCGAGCGCCGCTTCGCTGCTGTCCTGCACTTGCTGTCGATCCGCCGCAATCTGCGCATCCGCGTGCGCTGCTTCGCGCCCGATGATGGCCTGCCGGTGGTGGCCTCGGTCACGGGCCTGTGGCCGGGCGCCAACTGGTTCGAACGCGAGGCATTCGACCTGTACGGCATCATTTTCGAAGGCCATCCGGACCTGCGCCGGATCCTGACCGACTACGGTTTCGTGGGGCACCCGTTCCGCAAGGATTTCCCGCTGATCGGCAATGTCGAGGTGCGCTACGACGAGGAGAAGAAGCGCGTGGTGTATGAGCCCGTCACCAGCGTTGAGCCGCGCGTGGGCGTGGCCCGCGTGATCCGCGACGACGCCCGTTTCGCAACAGCCGAGGCCGAGCGCAGCAACCGCATCCTGGGCCGTGAGGTGCGTCGATGAACATCCATGCCAATCCCGGCAGCGACGTGTTTGCCAGCAATCCGGCGGAAGCACAGCAGGAAATCCGCAACTACACGCTGAACTTCGGCCCGCAGCATCCGGCCGCGCACGGCGTGCTGCGCCTGATCCTGGAAATGGACGGCGAGGTGGTGCGGCGCTGTGATCCGCATGTCGGCCTGCTCCACCGCGGCACCGAGAAACTGGCCGAATCCAAGCCGTTCAACCAGTCGATTCCGTACATGGATCGTCTGGATTACTGCTCGATGATGTGCAACGAGCACGCCTACGTGCTGGCCATCGAAAACCTGATGGGGATCCAGGCGCCGGAGCGCGCGCAGTGGATCCGTACCTTGTTCGATGAGGTCACCCGCATCCTCAACCACCTGATGTGGCTGGGCTCGAACGGGCTGGATCTTGGCGCGATGGCGGTGTTCCTGTACGCCTTCCGCGAGCGCGAGGAGCTGATGGACTGCTATGAGGCGGTTTCCGGCGCGCGCATGCACGCGGCCTACTACCGTCCCGGCGGCGTCTACCGCGACCTGCCTGACGTCATGCCGAAGTACAAGGAATCGCCGTGGCGCAAGGGCGACAAGCTCAAGCGCTTCAACGATGCGCGTCAAGGCTCGCTGCTGGACTATCTGGAGCAGTTCACCAAGGATTTCCCGGCGCGCGTCGACGAATACGAAACCTTGTTGACCGACAACCGCATTTGGAAGCAGCGTACCGTCGGCATCGGCGTGGTCTCCCCGGAGCAAGCCATGGCCTGGGGCATGAGCGGTGCGATGCTGCGCGGCTCGGGCATCGAATGGGATCTGCGCAAGAAGCAGCCGTATGCCAAGTATGCGGAAGTCGATTTTGACATCCCGGTCGGCGTCAATGGCGACTGCTATGACCGCTATCTGGTACGCATGGCCGAGATGCGCCAGTCCAACCGCATCATCGCCCAGTGCGTGAAGTGGCTGAAGGCCAATCCCGGCCCGGTCATGTTGAACAATTACAAGGTTTCGCCGCCGTCGCGCAGTGAAATGAAGCACAGCATGGAAGCGCTGATTCACCACTTCAAGCTGTTCTCCGAAGGCTATTGCGTGCCGGCCGGCGAGACCTATGCCGCGGTGGAAGCCCCCAAGGGCGAGTTCGGCTGCTATCTGGTCTCCGACGGCGCCAACAAGCCGTTCCGCGTGCACCTGCGCGCGCCGGGCTTTGCCCATCTCTCGTCGATGGACGCCATCACCAAGGGACACATGCTGTCCGACGTGGTGGCGATGATCGGCACCTATGACATCGTGTTTGGTGAGGTTGACCGATGAAAGCGACGGGCAATTTCGAAGCCTGCCGCAATGTCGATCCGATGGTGGCACTGTCGGACGCGACGCGCGCGCATATCGACCACTGGCTGACCAAGTTCCCGCCAGACCGCAAGCGCTCTGCCGTGCTGCAGGGCCTACACGCGGCGCAGGAGCAGAACCAGGGCTGGCTGACCGACGAGCTGATCGCTGCCGTCGCCAAGTACCTCGACTTGCCGCCGGTCTGGGCCTACGAGGTCGCCAGCTTCTACTCGATGTTCGAGACCAAGCCGGTGGGCCGCAACAATGTCGCCTTCTGCACCAACATCAGCTGCTGGCTCAACGGCGGCGAGGCGATGGTGGCACATGCCGAGAAGAAGCTCGGCATCAAGCTGGGCGAATCCACTGCCGACGGCCGCGTGTATCTCAAGCGCGAGGAAGAATGTGTGGCTGCCTGCTGCGGCGCGCCGGTGGTCGTCATCAACGGGCATTACCACGAGAAGCTCACACCGCAGAAGGTGGATGAGCTGCTGGACGGGCTGAAGTAATGGGCGGTCATTCTCACTATTCGGAAGGCTATGGCCCGGTTGGTCCCGCACCGAAGGAGCATCAGGCGGTCTACACGACGCTGCACTTCGACAAGCCGTGGTCGTACGAGAACTACCTCAAGACCGGTGGCTATCAGGCGCTGCGCAAGATCCTGACCGAGAAGATCCCGCCGGCCGACATCATCGAGTTGGTCAAGGCCTCGGGCCTGCGTGGTCGTGGCGGCGCGGGTTTCCCGACCGGGCTGAAGTGGAGCTTCATGCCCAAGCACGATGGCGACAAGTACATCCTGTGCAACTCGGACGAATCCGAACCGGGCACCGCCAAGGACCGCGACATCCTGCGTTACAACCCGCATGCGGTGCTGGAAGGTCTGGCGATTGCCTGCTACGCCACCAACACCAAGGTGGCCTACAACTACATGCGCGGCGAGTTCCACCACGAGCCCTTCGAGCACATCGAAGAAGCGCTGGCGGAGGCCTACAAGCACGGTTGGCTGGGCAAGAACATCCTCGGCAGCGGCGTGGACATCGACATCCACAACGCGCTCGGCGCCGGTGCCTACATTTGCGGTGAAGAGACCGCACTGATGGAATCGCTGGAAGGCAAGAAAGGTCAGCCGCGCTACAAGCCGCCGTTCCCGGCCAATTTTGGCCTGTACGGCAAGCCGACCACGATCAACAACACCGAGACCTATGCTTCGGTGCCGGCCATCGTGCGCAATGGCCCGGAATGGTTCATGGGCTTGGGCAAGCCCAACAACGGCGGCTGCAAGATCTTCTCGGTCTCTGGCCACGTTGCCAATCCGGGCAACCACGAGATCCGCTTGGGCACCCCATTCGCCGAGTTGCTGGAGATGTGCGGTGGCATGCGCAAGGGCCACAAGATCAAGGGCGTGATCCCGGGTGGTTCATCGATGCCGGTGCTGCCTGGCGACGTGATGATGGGCCTGACCATGGATTACGACGCGATCCAGAAGGCCGGCTCCGGCCTGGGCTCGGGCGCGGTGATCGTGATGGACGAGACCACCTGCATGGTGCGTGCCTGCCAGCGCATCAGCCAGTTCTACAAGGCCGAAAGTTGCGGCCAGTGCACGCCGTGCCGCGAGGGTACCGGTTGGATGCACCGCATGTTGACCCGCATCGTCAACTTGGAAGCCAGCATGGACGACCTGCACATGCTGCGTGCTGCGGCTGGGCAGATCGAAGGCCACACCATCTGTGCCTTCGGCGAAGCCGCAGCGTGGCCGGTGCAGGGCTTCCTCCGGCATTTCTGGCACGAATTCGAATACGCCATCGTGAACAAGCGCTTCTACGTCGATGACGAACGCGCGGGCACCTTGGTCAAGGCTGAGAAGGTGGTGGCGTGAGCGCACAACCCGTCAATCCGAACCTGCCGCCGGATCACGTCACCGTCTTCATCGACGGTGTCGAAATGGCCGCGCCCAAGGGCTCGATGATCATCCAGGCGGCTGACAAGGCCGGCATTCCGATCCCGCGTTTCTGCTATCACGAGAAGCTGCCGATCGCCGCCAATTGCCGCATGTGCTTGGTGGATACCGAGATCGGTGGTCGCGGTGCGCCGAAGCCGTCGCCGGCTTGCGCCACGCCGGTGATGGACGGCATGAAGATTTTCACGCGCAACGACAAGGCCCTGAAGGCCCAGCGTAACGTGATGGAATTCCTGCTGATCAACCACCCGCTGGATTGCCCGGTCTGCGACCAGGGCGGCGAGTGCGAGCTGCAGGATCTGTCGCTGGGCTATGGCCGTTCGGTCAACCGCTTCGTCGAACGCAAGCGCACCGTGGCGGACGAGGATTTGGGCCCGCTGGTCGCCAGCGAAATGACGCGCTGCATCCACTGCACGCGCTGCGTGCGTGTGACCGCCGAAATCGCCGGCACCTACGAACTGGGCGGCATGTACCGTGGCGAGAACCTGCAGATCGGCACCTTCGACGGCAAGCCGCTGACCACCGAACTGTCCGGCAACGTGATCGACGTCTGTCCGGTCGGCGCGCTGACCAACAAGGTATTCCGTTTCCAGGCGCGGCCCTGGGAGCTGACCGCGCGGCCGTCGCTGGGCTACCACGATGCGCTTGGCAGCAATCTGTACCACCACGTCCGTCGTGGCGAGCTGCTGCGCAGCGTGCCGCGCGACAACGAGGCGGTGAACGAATGCTGGCTGTCCGACCGTGACCGCTACGCGCACGAAGGCCTGAGCGCCGCCGATCGCGCCACGGTGCCGCTGATTCGCGACGGCGAAGGCTTCCGCGAAGCGAGCTGGGAAGAGGCGCTGGCGCGTGCCGTGCAGATCCTCGGCGAGCATCGCGGCGATGCGCTCGGCATGCTGGCGCATCCGGCGACCTCGAACGAGGAGGGCGCGCTGCTGGCGCGTCTGGCGGCTGGCCTGGGCTGCGGCAATCTCGACCACCGCACTGGCCAGCTCGACCTGTCCGATGGCGCGGCGGCCGAAGCATTTGCAATGCCG
>CAUJJG010000148.1 GCA_963205445.1 Pseudomonadota bacterium | reverse complement strand
GACGGGGCAGTTGGGCGGCAAGCGCGCGCTCCTGTTCGTCAAGCGGCTGGGGAGGGAAGCGATTCACGGCGACAGCCTCGCACGCAGTTTGTCCATCGCATAGCGCAGACGGGATTTGACGGTCTCACGGCCGGCACCGGTGACGGCACCGATTTCCTCCAGGGAAAGCTCCTGTTCCAGCCGCAGCAGCAGCACGTTGCGCTGCTCGTCGGGCAAGTCATCCAAGGCCAACTGCAGTTGGCGCCGGCGTTCGAAATCCGACAGGACGCGCTCCGGCGTGTTCGGGTCCGCGAGCCGTGCCAGCCGTTCATCGGCATCGTCAGGTGCGCTTGGGCGGTGTTTCCGGTTGCGCCAGTGATCTCCCAAGCGGTGGTGGGCAATGGCATACAGCCAGCTGGCGAAGCTGGCTTCCGGCGTCCAGCCGCCACGCGCGGCAATGACCTTTTGCCAGACGTCCTGGAACAGTTCGTCGGTCAGGCCGTTATCGCGGAGATGACGCAGCAGGTATCGGTAAAGCTTGAGACGGTGACGGCCATACAGCTGCTCGAACGCACCCGCGTCCCCTGCCACCCAGGCAAGCATCAGGGTCTCGTCGCTGCTGTCCGGCATGTCCACGGGCGGAAGAGTACGGCCCGCGGATCGTTGCGGGAAGGGGAGGGCGGGGAGCGTGGCCGCGCGGTTCATGCGGGTGCCAACGGGCCAGAAGGCGGTTCGGGGTTGCCATGCGGCGGCTTTGGCATGGTATCGACGCACCATTGCAGGCAATATGTGGGGAGATGAACGCTCCCTTGGTCGCCGGTTCCCACGAGATTCCAGACGAACAGCCGCGCAAGCGGTCATTTGCCCTTGCCGGCGTTGCGGCCCGACTGGCCTCGACGCTGCCCCCAGGGGCCAAGGTACGCGTGGAATGGCAGCACACCTTGCTGGGCCGGGGCTGTGACACGGTGGGGGGGGAGCTTTCGAAGGACGACCATTTCCAGCATCTGGCGTGGTCGGGCCCGCGCGGCGAAAAACTGAACGTGCAGGCGGCACTTCCGCATGCCTGGCCTGACGGGGTGTTGGCCATCTGGTCAGGAAGTGTTCGGCAGATCGTGGATCTGCTGCTGCTGCAGGCAGAGGCCAGCACCCAGATCGACTCCCTGCAGCGCTCCGACCTGTTGCGCCAGGCGCTGTACGAGATCGCCGATCTGTCCGGCAGCAGCTTGGATCTCCGGGCCATGCTGCAGCAGGTACATCAGATCATCGGCGAACTGATGTACGCGGAGAATTTCTACATCGTGCTGTATGACGATCGTCGGCACACGATGCGTTTCCTCTACTTCGTCGACCAGCTTGACCCGTGGGTGAACGATCCCGACGAGGAAATTCCGGTCACCGAAGAGGAAAACACGCTCACCATGCATCTGCTGCGCAGCGGTGAGTCGCTGCGCGGGCCGTCCTTGCTGCTGCGCAAGGTACATGGCATTTCCGAAAGTGAAGCCAGCGGCCCCGACAGCGCTGACTGGCTGGGCGTTCCGATGTCCCGCGAGGAGCGGGTGGCCGGTGCCTTGGTCGTGCAGAACTATCAGCAAGCGGATGTCTATACCGAAGATGACCGCATCTTGTTGGCATTCGTGGCACAGCACGTCCTCACCGCCCTGGAGCGAATCGAAGCCCGCAAACAGCTTGAGTTGCGGGTGGAGGAGCGCACGATCGATTTGCGTCGTACCAACGAGGAGCTGCAGGCTGAGGTGTTCGAGCGCAAGCGCATGCAGGAGATCCAGCGCGCGCTATATCGCATCGCGGAACAATCGATGACCAGCGACAGTCTGGATCAGTTCTACGCGGAGATCCACGATACCGTCAGCGAATTGCTGTACGCGCGCAATTTCTACATCGCGATGTTGTCCAACGACGGCAGCATGCTGGAATTTCCGTATTCGGTGGACGAGCGCGACGCTGTGCGCATGCCGAGAAAGCTTGGCTTGGGTGCGACGGAATATGTCCTGCGCACCGGGCGGCCGCTGTTGGCAGACCGCGACACCATCCACCGGCTTGAGGACGAAGGTCAGCTGCGCACGCAGGGCAGTCGGTCCAATTGTTGGCTTGGCGTGCCGCTGTTCCATGACGATCGTGCCGTGGGCGTGATCGCCGTGCAGAGCTACAACCCGGAAATCAGTTTCAGCCGGGATGATCAGGACCTGTTGACCTTCGTGGCCTTCCACATCGGCAGCAGCCTTGCCCGCAAGCAGGCGCAGGAGCGCTTGGTGCAGGCGCACGCAGGGCTGGAGCAACGGGTCAGCGAACGCACCCGTGAGTTGGCGGAAACCAATGCCGAACTGGTGGAACAGATCGGCGAGCGCATGCGCGCCGAGCGCAAGCTGCTGCACCAGGCCACCCATGACCTCCTGACCGGGCTGCCCAATCGTCAGCAATTGCTGGAAGGCCTGGCCCGGGCCATCCATGCCGCAGAGGGCGTGGCCAATGCCTGCTTTGCGGTGCTTTTCATGGATCTCGATCGCTTCAAGCTGGTCAACGACAGCGTGGGGCATGCCGCGGGCGATGAATTGCTGATCGAGGCGGGGCGCCGAATCGTTGGGAGTGTGCGAAGCGAGGACATGGTGGCGCGGCTTGGCGGTGATGAATTTGCAATCCTCGCCGAAGGTTTGGAGGGGCCTGGCATGGCTGAAGAGCTGGGTCACCGTGTGCTTTCCGCATTGGCGGCACCGATGTGGGTAGCGGGGCGCGAGCTGTACCCGCGTGCCAGCATCGGCATCGCGCTGTGGGATCCGCGCTACCACAGTGGCGAGGAGATGCTGCGTGATGCCGATGCTGCGATGTATCGGGCCAAGAGTGATGGGCGCGACCGCTGTGCATTGTTCGATGAGGACATGCATCGCGAGGCCATCCGCAGGCTGGATCTGGAATCAGACTTGCGACGCGCGCTGCAGACCGATCAGTTCTTCCCGCATTACCAGCCGATCGTTGCGATCGATACCGGCCAGCTGGTGGGGCACGAAGCCCTGCTGCGCTGGCAGCACGAGCGGCATGGTTTGCTGGCCCCCGGGGATTTCCTCGATGTGGCCGAAGACAGCAGCTTGATCGAACAGATTGACTGGCTGATGTATGCCCGCGTGATTGGCGACATGGCGCGCCATGCCATGCCCGGCTATGTGGCGATCAACGTGTCCCCCCGGCATTTCCGTGCCCCGGATTTCGCTGACCGTCTGCTGGCCTTGCTGCAGTCGGCGGGGGTGGCCCCGTCACGGCTGCGCATCGAAATCACCGAGGTCGCCCTGCTGGATGATTCGTCCCGCACGCGGGAAATCCTGGACCTGTTGCTGCGGCATGGGGTGCTGGCCCAGCTGGATGACTTCGGCACAGGCTTCTCTGCCCTTTCCTATCTGCATCGCTTCCCGATCGCCAGCTTGAAAGTCGACCGTAGCTTTGTCACCGGTCTGGACAGCGACATCCAGACCGAGAGCGAGGCGGTGGTGCGTGCGATCGTGGCCCTGGCCGGCAGTCTCGGCATCGAATTGATTGCCGAAGGCGTTGAAACGCCCTTCCAGCGTGACCGTCTGATTGCCTTGGGCTGCACTTGCGCGCAAGGCTATTTGTTCGGGGTGCCTGCGCCCCTGCCTGGCGCCTGATCCGGCGTCTGGGTTCGCGCTTCCACCCGAAGCGCCAGTTCGCCGTCTTGCAAACGCGCACGCAGCAACGCACCGATGGCGACATCACCGGTGCTGCGCACCACACGGCCATCCTCGCCGTGCAGGAGGCTGTAGCCACGCGCAACCGTGGCCAGCGGGCTGATGGCATGCAAAGACCGCACCAAGCCTCGCAGCTGCAAGGTTTCTCGCTGAAGTCGTTGCGCGATCAAGGCTTGCGGGCGTTGGGCCAACCCTTGCAGGCGTTCGCGTACCTGCAGCAACCGCCGCCGCGGGTGCTGGGCGCGCAGTACGGCTTCGGCATGGTGCAGGGCGGCGTGGCCGCGCTCCAGGCGACGGGCGATGGCGCCATCGAGGCGTCGTTGGGCTTGTGCTGCCCGTTGCGCCAAGGCGTCCAGCCGTGCCTGCGGCCGCTGCGCCTGCAGGCGCAGGCTGGCACGGTCGAGGCGCTGCAGCTGTTGGCGGTGGGCATTGGCTTGCAGTGCCGCCACTTGCCGCTGCAGGGCGGCAAGTCGTGTGCGCAGCGCGGCGGCATCGGGGGCCAGCAACTCGGCAGCGGCCGAGGGCGTGGGCGCGCGCAGGTCAGCGGCGAAATCGCTGAGCGAAAAATCGGTTTCGTGTCCTACCGCCGATACCACCGGGGTTGCGCAGCCGGCGATCGCCCGCGCCAATGCCTCGTCGTTGAACGCCCACAGGTCCTCCAGCGAGCCGCCGCCCCGTGCCAGCAGCAGGACGTCATATCGACCGCAGGCGTCGGCGCGCAGCAGCGCGGCGCGGAGTTGCGCGGCCGCGCCTTCGCCCTGCACCGGGACCGGCAACAGGTCGAGTTCCAGCAGCGGAAAACGCCGCCGCAGCACGCTGACGATATCGCGGATCACCGCGCCGGACGGCGAGGTCAGCACCGCGATACGGCGCGGAAAGGCGGGCAGGGCGCGTTTTCGGGCCGCATCGAACAGGCCTTCCGCCTGCAGCCGCGCTTTCAATTCCTCATAGGCCCGGCGCAGCGCGCCTTCGCCGGCTTCCTCCATCCCGTCCAGCACTAGCTGGTAGTCGCCGCGCGCCTCGTACAGGGTCAGCCGGCCGCGCGCCTGCACCAGCAGGCCCTCGCGCGGGATGAAGCTCAGCCACTGGCTCTTGGGCTTGAACAGCGCGCAGCGCACCTGCGCGCGAGCATCTTTCAAGCTGAAATACAGATGGCCCGAGGCCGGCCGCGCCAAGCCGCTGATTTCGCCCTCCACGACGACATTGGGGAAGCTGCCCTCCAACAGGTCGCGGGCGAGGGTATTGAGCTGGCTGGGGGTGAGGGTGCGGGCGTTGCGTTGCATGCGGGCATCGTAGCGAAATGCCTGCTTCCGCGGCGCGCGGCTTGGCCGCAGGGCAGGCCTGCTTCGCCGCTTAGGCTCCGCATCCGGCTACGATGCGCGGCCGCGCGCCATCCATGGCGCGCTCGAACCGCAGGGGGCAGGCAAACCCAGGAGCCCACCGCCACGCGAAGAGCCGGCAGCCGCACATTGACGCTACGATGCCCCCATGCAACGCGACGCCCGCACCCTCACCCCCAGCCAGCTCAATACCCTCGCCCGCGACCTG
>CAUJJG010000147.1 GCA_963205445.1 Pseudomonadota bacterium | reverse complement strand
CGCAGCGGGTCGCCGGGCAGCAGGACGGTGTCGGCGATCTGGCCGGGGGCGGCCTCGATATGCAGTGAGCTCATGGATCCTCAGTCGGTCAGGAAGCTGCGGCCTTCCGCCAGCGGCGGCAGGCCAAGATGGCTGGCGATGCCCTGGCCGAGGTCGGCAAAGCTGGCGCGCCGGCCCAGCGCGCGCGCGGCCAGGCCGGGGCCGCAGGCCAGCAGCGGCACCTGCTCGCGGGTGTGGTCACTGCCAGGCCAGCTCGGGTCGCAGCCGTGGTCGGCGCTGAGCACCAGCAGATCGCCGGGGCGCAGCGCGGCGCGCAGCCGGCCCAGGCGCGCATCGAAATGCTCCAGCGCAGCGGCGTAGCCGATGGCGTCGCGGCGATGGCCGTAGACGCTGTCGAAATCGACGAAATTGGTCGCCACCAGGTCGCCGGCGGCGGCCGCGTCGAGCGCCGCGAAGGTGGCGTCGAACAGCGCCTCGTGGCCGCTGGCCAGCAGGCTGCGGCTGACCCCGCGGGCGGCGAAGATGTCGCTGATCTTGCCGACCGCGTGGACCTTGCCGCCGGCGGCGCAGACCGCGTCCAGCAGGGTCGGCCGCGGCGGCGGCAGGGCGTAGTCGTGGCGGTTGCCGGTGCGCCGGAAGCTGTCGGGGCCGTCGCCGACGAAGGGCCGCGCGATCACCCGGCCGATGTTGTACGGCGCCAGCAGCGCGCGCGCCAGCCGGCACAGCGCATACAGCCGCTCCAGCCCGAAGTGGTCTTCGTGGGCGGCGATCTGCAGCACCGAGTCGGCCGAGGTGTAGACGATGGGCTTGCCGCTGGCGATATGCGCCTGCCCCAGCCGCGCGATGATCTCGGTGCCGGAGGCGTGGCAGTTGCCGAGCACGCCGGGCAGGCCGCCTTGTTCGATCAGGGCGTCCAGCAGCGCCGGCGGGAAGCTGTCGGTAGCGGCTGCAAACAGCCCGAACGGCTCGTGCAGGGTCACCCCGGCGCTTTCCCAGTGGCCCGAGGGCGTGTCCTTGCCGCGCGCGCGCTCGGCCATGCAGCCCCACAGGCCGTCGGCCGCCGGCAGCGATTGGAAACCCGCGGCGGCCGCGCCGCTGGCCAGCGCGTGCGCCTGCGGCAGGCCGAGCCGGGTCAGCTCGGGGATCTGCAGCGGGCCGCGCGGCGCGGCGGCGCAGGCGGCGGCGATATGGCCGAAGGTGTCGGCGCCGGCGTCGCCATAGTCGGCGGCGTCGGGCGCGCCGCCGATGCCGAGGGAGTCGAGCACCAGCCAGATCGCGCGCGCCATGGTCAGCCGTCCAGCTCGGCCAGCAGGGCGTCAAACAGCGCGCTGGCGCCGATCCTGAAGCGCACCGGCGTCACCCAGCCGGGGCCGAGCAGGCGCTCGGCCAGGGCCACGTAGGCGCGGGCATCGGCCGCGGTGCGGATGCCGCCGGCGGCCTTGAAGCCGCAGCCGCCGCCGCGTTCGGCGATCGCGCCGAGCATGACCTCGGCCGCCTCCAAGGTGGCGTTGACCTCGACCTTGCCGGTGGAGGTCTTGAGGAAATCCACGCCGGCGTCCAGCCCCAATTCGCTGGCCTGGCGGATCAGCGCCGGGGTGGCCAGCGCGCCGGTTTCCAGGATCAGCTTGAGCGCGATGTCCGGCCCGCAGGCGGCGCGGCAGGCATCCACGCAGGCGCGCGCGGCGGCGGCATCGCCGGCCTGCAGCGCCCGATACGGCAGCACCATGTCGATCTCGTCGGCGCCGGCGGCGATCGCGCGGCGGGTCTCGCGCGCGACCCGCGCAGGATCGCTGCCGCCGTCGGGGAAGTTGACCACGGTGGCGATCTTCACCGGCGTGCCGGCCAGCGACTCGCGCGCCGCGGTGACGTGTTCGGGATAGACGCAGACCGCCGCCGGCAGGCCGTGGCGGCTGCGCGCGGCCGCGCACAGGGCGCGGATCCGCGCCGGGCTGTCGTCTTCGCCGAGGCTGGTGAGATCAAGCAGGCCCAGAAGGGCAACGGCAGACATGGGTTCGGGCAAGGTCATGAGCACGCCAGCAGCAGGACTGCCGGCAGTCTCGCAGCTGCAGAAATCCCTGCCTTGATCTGGGACAAACACGGCGCGAAGCGACCGGCATGCACGGCTTCGGCCTCAGGCGGCTGTCCTGTCCCCCCCCTTTCGTGCGTGAATGAAGGGGGGGATCCGACAACCAGGCGTTTCTTTCGCACAGGCGGACCCATGCCCAAGCTCGAAGCCCCGTTTTTTCCCATCATCTACGTCCGCGGCTATGCCATGACCCGCGACGAGATCGTGCAAACCACGTCCACGCCCTATATGGGCTTCGAGGCCGGCTCGACCAAGGTCCGACAGGCGCAGGACGGCAGCATCCGCAAATTCGTGTTCGAGTCGCCCTTGGTCCGGTTGATGAAGGATTATCGTTACCGTGACATCTACGCCGCCGGGATGGAGCAGGCCGAAAAACTCCCCGCGCGCAGCCTCATCATCCATCGCTATTACGACCAGGCAGACCCGGCCTTTGGCCACGGCGATGCCCTCTCGATCCCTGAAGCGGCCAAGGCGCTGGCACAGCGCATCCTCGAAGTCCGCAACGCGGTCTGCGGGGACGATGAAGACGCCAGACGCAGTTTCAAGGTGCATCTGGTGGCCCACTCGATGGGGGGCCTGATCTGCCGCTGCCTGCTGCAGAACGACACCATCACCTCAGCCGAGGTACGCGGCATGGTGGACAAGGTCTTCACCTATGCCACACCGCACAACGGCATCGAAGTGGCCGGCATCAACGTGCCCGGCTTCCTGTCCCTCAACGACATGAACAACTTCAACCGCGGCGTGATGGCCGATTACCTCAAGGTACCGAAGGACAAGGTCAACACGCTGGGCAACTGCGGGTTTCCCCCCGCACGATTTTTCTGTCTGATCGGCACCAACAGCCGCGACTACGCGGTGGCCCACGGGCTATCCGCACTGGCGGCAGGCCAGATGAGCGACGGCCTGGTGCGCATCGAAAACGCCTACGTTTCGCAATGCCCGCGCGCCTTCGTCCACCGCAGCCACAGCGGCCATTTCGGCATCGTCAATTCCGAGGATGGCTACCAGAATCTGGTGCGTTTCCTGTTTGGTGACCTGCGCGCCGACGGTCGGCTGGACATCACCGCGCTGCCCTTCCCGCCGGATATCGCCAAAGCCCGCGCCCAGGGCAAGCAGATCGATTCCTCGTACTACATCGAAGCCACGGTCGCGCCACGGGGCGCCTATACCTACGAGTTGACGGCACGCCGGCGCGCGCAGGAAAGCGCTGTCCGTCGCGAATACCGCGAGCTGTTCGACGCTTCCGGCAGGCTGCTGGACGATGCCCGGTCCCCCATGCTGTTCTCCGTCTTTCTGGACTCCAGCAAGATCACCAGCGGACAGGAGGTGGCCTTCTCCGTCGAACTTGCCATCTACAACGCCGGCTACGAGATCGACGGCGTGCTCTTTCTCAAGCAGCACATCCCCGGCGAATACCTCTTCCGGGATACGCTGGTGCTGTTTGCGCGCCGCAGGGAAGGCGGGGGCTGGCAGCTGCGCTACGTCTGGTCTGACGAACGCTGGGCGCGCAGCAGGCCATCGGATTCCGATATTGCCGCGGAGGCAGAACATGCCGGCAGCAGCCCCCACGACACCACGATGCAATTCAGCATCCCCCTGCAGTCGGCCAAAGGGTTTCGTGCAACGCTGCAAATTGCGCTGGCATCCTGGCGATGAAGCCTCGATGCAAGGGGCAAGCGGAATTTGCCGTGCAGATTGCAACGCATCACGCCGTCTGCTGACGGTATAGTCTGTCGCGCATGGCGGGCACGGTGCCCGCCCGGAATCCAAGGAGCTTCGACATGGGTCTTGTGCAAGCAGTGGTGGGCGCCGTCAGCGGCATGTTGGCCGACCAGTGGAAAGACTTCTACACCATCCCCGACGGCCTGCCGTCCACGGCCGCCCTCTTTGCAGCAGTGCCGCAGGGCACCAATGCCGGTCGCGGCTCGAACACCAAGGGCTCGTCCAACATCATCACCAATGGCTCGAAGATCATCGTGCCCGAAGGCTACGGCCTGCTGCTGTTCCAGGACGGCAAGATCACCGGTTTCGCCGCCGAGGCCGGTGGCTATGAATGGAAGTCCGACGACCTCAATTCCAAATCGATCTTCGCCGGCGATGGCCTGGTCGATTCGCTCATCATGCAGAGCTGGGAACGCTTCAAATTCGGCGGCCAGCCCGGCTCGCAGCAGGCGGCCTATTTCGTTTCGCTGAAGGAGCTTCCGGACAACCGCTTCGGCACCCAGTCCGAGATCTATTGGGACGACGGCTTCCTCAACACCCAGGTGGGTGCAATCACCCGGGGCTCGTACACGATGAAGATCGTCGACCCCATTCTGTTCGTGAAGAACTTCGTGCCTGCGGCCTATCTGCAGCCCGGCCAGGTGTTCGATTTCACCGACATCGACAACGCCGCCGCCAGCCAGCTGTTCAACGAGGTGGTGGGCTCGCTGGCACCGGCGTTCAGCCTGTATACCAATGACCCCAGCAAGGGCAACCGCATCACCAAGATCCAGCAGGACGCCATCGGCTTCGCCAAGAGCCTGTCCGAGGCCGTGGAAAACGCCTACCAGTGGAAGTCCGACCGCGGCCTAGTGATCGCCAAGACGGCCATCGTTTCGATCGAATATGACGCCAATACCAAGGAACTGCTCAAGACCGTGCAGCGTGCGGATGCACTGTCCGGCGCCCGCGGCAATTCCAATCTGCAGGCCAGCGTGGCCGCCGGCATGCAGGCCGCCGGCGAAAACGGCGGTGCGGCCGGGATGATGGGCATCGGCATGGCCTCCGGCATGATGGGTGGCATGGCCGGCTTGCAGCAGCCGGTGGCACCCCCGGCGCCGCCCGCCGACGACCCGATCGCCAAGCTGAAAAAGGCCAAGGAAATGCTGGACCTGGGCCTGATCTCGCAGGCCGACTACGACGCACTGAAAGCCAAGGCCCTGGGCCTGTAATCCCTGGAGCCCGCGACGTCCATGTCGAACGCCACCCCTCCCCCGCTGCCGCCCACCGGGCCCGGCTCGCCACGGGATGTCCCGCCCCCGCCGGGCAGCTTTCCGCTGGATCCGGAAACGCTGCCCAAGCCCATCCGCGACGAAATCCTGGCTCCTGATCCGGTGGCCATCGACACCGCGTCGGAAGAGCTCAAGGACGGCCAGAACCATTGCCCCAAATGCGGTGCCACCGACATCAAGCAACGGCCCGGCACCGACCGGCTGATCTGCCTGTATTGCCGGCACGAGTGGACTGCCACCCGGGTGGAGGAGGCGTTTGGCCTGGGGGAAGGCATCGACCAGCTCGACGGAACGGTCATCGCCTCAGGCGCCAAGGACATCGACGCCGACACCAGCAGCTTGATGACCTTCAAATGTGCAGGTTGCGGTGCCGAGGTCACGGTCAACACCGAGAACGCGATGACGGCGCGCTGCCACTGGTGTCGTCATGTCTTCGGCGTCAACGAGCAGATTGCCAACGGCGCGGTGCCCGATGCCGTGTTGCCTTTCCACATCAAGAAGGACGACGCCGTTGCGCGCATCCGTCAGTTCGTGGAAAAGCGCCAGCTGTTTGCGCTGAAGGCCTTCAAGGAGCAGTTCAGGCCTGAAAACGTCATCGGCGTCTACCTGCCCTACATGATCGTGGACGCCAAGGCGAGCTCGGACATCGTGGGCGCGGGCGAGATCGAGACCCGCCGCTACACCGTGGGCAGCGGCGACAAGAAGAAAACCTATTACGACGCCGACATCTACCAGGTCGAGCGTCATGTCGATTTCACCGTCGACGACCTGCCTTTGGAATCCTCTGCTGCGCGCGGCAATCTGGATACAAACCGCAACACCAACAACATCATCAACACCATCCTGCCCTTCGACACCAAGAACGCGGTGAAGTGGAACGCGTCCTATCTGTCGGGCTTCAGTTCGGAAAAACGCGACCAAAATGTCGACCAGCTGGCGCCGATGCTGGAGGACCAGCTGCTTTCGATTGCCCGCGCCCAGGTGGAGGCTTCGGTCCAGCGCTATGACCGCGGTGTGCGCTGGGAGCAGGAGGCCATCGACGTGCACGGCAGCCGCTGGGTATCGATGTATCTGCCGGTCTGGCTGTATTCCTACCACCAGCCAGGCAGCAACGGCGGCATGCTGCATTACATCGCGGTGAACGGGCGTACCGGTGAAACCATGGGCAGCATCCCGCTGCAACACTGGAAGCTGTTGCTGGCCGCTCTGACCATCGGCACCTTCCTGGAAGGCGCTGTGCTGTGGTTCATGCTGTGAGGATCTGCAATGAGTGATGACAGTTCCTGGTTGCTGCTGCTGGGCCCTGCGGGGGCAACGGCGTTTTATTGGGCGATCTATCGTTACTACCGCAATACCGACAAATCCCACGCCTTCGAGCATGAAACCGACATCGTCGCCCAGCCAGTGAGCGGCCATGACGAGAAGGTTGACGAGATCAAGGGCACCCGCGAGTCCCGCATCGATGGGGAAAACGGCCGCAGCTACCGGGCGCGCGTGCAGCGCATCCGGGATTCATAGCTGCGACCACCCTGCGCGCACAGGCGCAGCCTTCAATTCCAAGGCTGCGTCCAGTACAGATCCGGCTCCCGGTGGTAGGCAATGCCCATGGCGTCCAAATGCGGGCGCAGCGCGCTCAGGCGGCCACTGAAGTGCAGATAGTCGCCGCGTGTGCTCGGGTTCCAGCCTACCTCGGCCACTGCCGCCAGCCGAGGCCACAGGCGGTTGTCGGCAGCAGCGTCCGTATGCACCAGCTCTGACCACAGCGCCGCTTCCACGCCTGCCGCAGTCTTGAAGACCGTGGGGTCGAATCCGTGGATCCGCGCCAAGGGCACGCCCTCCTTGCGACACCAGTCATAGGTCTGCGGCTGACCGGCGTAGTTGCCGTGGTCGACGTAGAAGAAGCTGCAGGGCGAGAGGATCAACGCATGCCCCTTGGCAACCGCGGGGGCGATGTCATACCCGTCGTTCCACAACTGCACCATCATGGTCGGGCGGGTGTTGGCCACCGAGCCCTCCTCCCAGACGATGGGGCGGCGGCCCATGCCTTCGACCAGCGCTGCCGTCATTTCCACGAACTCGGCATAGCGCGGGTGCCGGATCTCGTCACCCCCGATATGAATCTCGTGTGAGGGGAAAATCTCCAGCACCTCGGTCAGCACATCGCGCACGAACGGATCGACCACCTCGGGCTTGTCCAGGCACAGCACGCTGAAGCCGACCTTGGTGCCGGAATACGGTGCCAGATTCTTCACGTCATCACAGGCCAGCGCGTTGTACGAGGCCAGCGCCGCCTGCACATGGCCGGGCATGTCGATCTCGGGCACGATGGTGACGCCATGGGCCTGCGCATAAGCCACCAGCGCCTTGAGCTGCGCCTGTGTGTAATACCCGGAACGGCCACCGGCCACCGCACTGGCACCGCCAACCTCGGTGAGCCTGGGATACCGCTTGATTTCAATCCGCCAGCCTTGGTCATCGGTCAGATGCAGGTGCAGGCGGTTGAGCTTGAACAGCGCCATCCGGTCGACATGCCGGTACAGATAGTCCAACGGCAGGAAACTGCGCGCCACATCCAGCGAGACGCCGCGCCAGCCATAGGCCGGGACATCTTCAATCTCCAAATGCGGCAGCTGCATGCCCGGCTTTGGTTGCGCCGGCAGCAGCTGGCGCAGGGTTTGCACCGCATGGAACAGGCCAATGTCGGTCGCGGCCTCCATCACGATGGCATCGTCGATGCGCAGCCGATACCCCTCTTCGCCCAATGAGGGGTCATCGACGCGCTGCAGGCGCAGCTGCACGCCCTGCCCCTTGCCAGATGCAACCCCCAATCCGGCCAGCAAAGTGTCCAGCGCTCGGCGCGCATGCGGCGCTTCGCCTTCCACCGTCACTGCCACGCTGGCACCCAAGGTCAGCTCACCTCCAGTCCGGACCAAATGGGTCGGCATCGGCACGACATTGGCCAAGATTTCTGCGGCGGGGGCCTGGGCCACCTCCACACGCTGTGCGCAACCGGTAACGGCAAAGGCCAACAGGCATGCCAGCAGGGAAGACCACTGCACGGGCAACGCAGGTGTGCGCGACAGGGTGAGCGCCGGCATTCGTCAACCCATCTGCCGCTGCAGGTACAGGGGCAGCCCCAGCATCCGGATCAGGCCCAGCTGTTGCTCCAGCCAGTGGGTGTGGTCTTCCTCGGTATCCACCAGTTGGGCCACCAGGATGTTGCGGCTGATGTAATCGCCATGCCGCTCGCACAGCGCAACACCTTCGGCCAGATGCGCGCGCACCGCGTATTCCACCTTGAGGTCACGCTGCAGCATGTCTTCCACGTCCACGCCGGGCTCAAACGGCTCCGGACGCATGTCCGGCGTGCCTTCAAGAAACAGGATGCGCTTGAGCAAGGCATCGGCGTGTTGGGTTTCTTCCTCCATTTCGTGCTGCATCCGCTGATGCAAGGCAGCAAGGCCCATATCCTCATAACGCCGCGAATGGATGAAGTACTGATCACGGGCCGCCAGCTCGCCACGCAACAGAAACTTCAGGTAATCAACAACGTCGGGATGGCCTTTCATGGCAGGACTCCGTAGGGGAAACGGCGCCAGTCTGGCAGAACATCATGCGCGATGACGGGATGCGAATGAATGTGGTTTTTGTTCTCGATATCTGTCGATCTGCGTCGCCATCAGCCCAAAGGCTCTGTATTGCGCGCAGCAATGGCTGCTGCGGCCTGCACGGTCTCCACATAACGCTTGCGCGCCGGGTTGGCTTCGCTTGCGGCCGTCGCCAAACCCTGGGCGTACGCCTGAAGCAGCTCATGCGCGTTGTATTGCTGCCCAAGCTCACGCACGGTGTGCGCAACGGCATCCCGAAGATGCCAGTCCACATTGCTGCCACCTTCCGCCTGTTTGGCGATATCAAGAATGCGCAGCACATGGGGGGTGATGAGGCCAACGATGGTGAGTTTCATAGGTGATCAGGGGAACCGGGGGAAGTTGACTGCAGGCATTCAGGGATCCGCCGGCACCGGTGGCAGGCCACAGTCTGCCTGCCAACGATCGGCGTTTTTGCCCAGCTCGGCGAGGAACGCCAAACCAAGGCGTGCGAATGGAACGCTGGGTTCGGCCGTATCGCCCATGTTGGCCAGCGTGTCATTGGTCGTGTGGATGTAAGGGAAATAGCCATTGCTGTCCCCGGCTTCGAAAAACATCGCGGCCGGGTACCCGGCGGACGTCCACGAGGCGTGGTCGGAGCAGCCATAGCCACACGCATAGGCCGTGCGCGTCAGCCCCGTGGGGGCCAGATAGGCGTCGAACAGATCGGTCAGGAAGGTCTGCAGGCTGGCGTTGGAGTAGTCCGTGACCAATTGCATGTCCGGCACCGCACCGGACTTGTAGTTGGTCATGTCCAGCTGCAGCACGCCGACCACGTTCTTGCCCGCATCCCGGAAGGAAGTGGCAATCGCGTTCGAGCCGCGCAGGCCAACCTCCTCGGCGGCATAGGCCATGAACTTCACGGTGCGGCGCGGCCGCCAGTCGCTGGCCAATGCCACGCGCAGGATTTCGGTCAGCGAGGCAATGCCCGAAGCGTCGTCATCGGCCCCCGGCGCCCACTGATTGACGCCACCGCCACCGCCATTGATCGAATCCAGATGCCCCCCCAGCACCACGATTTCATCGGCAAGCTCGTTCCCTTGCAGGGTGAGGATCACCGACGGCTGGGTGGAGCAATTGCCGCAATCGGTAAACAGCTCGACGCTGACGTCGGCACGCATTCCCGCCATCGCCTGCCATTGGTCGCGGATCCATTCCGCAGACGTCTTGCCAAAGGTGCTGGCGTAATAGCGATTGCGGTAGCCCGAAAGATGCTGGATGGTGGCCCGGATGTTGGCTTCCTTGGCCTGCGGCAACCACGTTTGCACAAGCGCGGCATTGTCGATGGTGTAGCTGGCCGCTGTCGCCTGCATGCCCACCCGGGCACGGTCGGAACGGATGAAGGCTTCGGCCTGCGCACGGGTAGCGAAGGCGAAAAAGCCGCCGCAGCGTGCCTCGATCTCGTGGATGTACCGGCTGAGCTGGCCAAG
>CAUJJG010000146.1 GCA_963205445.1 Pseudomonadota bacterium | reverse complement strand
GCATTTGACTTTGCCAGGGCTTGATGTACACGCTGAATGCGGACTATCCGTCTGCGTACCGCAAGGGGTTTCTTTTCCTTTCGTTAATCCTTGCGTCGTACAGTGCAAACCGTGGGTCAGGCCCATCCCGGGCCGGACGAGGAGGAGCCCGATCATGCGTACCCTGCTTGCTGCTACCGTTGCCGCATTCGCCACGTTGACCAGCCTGCCAGCCTCAGCGCAATCCTACGGTGACCGCTATGGCACGTCAGGTGGCATCGTGCGATGCGAATCCAATGACGGACGCACCCGTGAATGCCCCACCAATGGGGGCCGTGCCTATCTGGTCCGCCAACTCTCTCGTGCCAGTTGCATCGAAGGCCGCAGCTGGGGGCAGGGACGCAACGGGATCTGGGTGTCCCAAGGCTGCCGCGCGGAGTTTGAAATCCGCGGATATGGCGGAGGCGACTGGGGCCGCCCGGACGAAGGCTATGGCGAGCGCATCCGCTGCGAATCAATCGATGGCCGTTACCGTCGTTGTGCCTTGCCCGGACGTGGGCGTGCGCAGTTGGTGCGGCAGATTTCCAAAACGGCCTGCATCGAGGGCCGTACTTGGGGCAACGATCGTGACGGCGTCTGGGTTGCCGATGGTTGCCGGGCCGAGTTCACGTCAGGCGGGTGGCAAGGCGGCTGGAATCGCCCCGACTACGGCTATGGCGCACGCCAGTTCCGCTGCGAATCCATCGACGGTCGTCGTCGGGAGTGCGCCACCAATACGCGCTCCGGCGTCGAACTGGTGCGTCAACTGTCGCGCGCAGCTTGTGTCCAAGGGCGAACTTGGGGCTATGCCCGCATTGGCATCTGGGTCGATGACGGTTGCCGCGCCGAATTCCGCAGTTACTGACCCTACGCATGTTGCAACAGCATCACCGGCGCCCTGTGGCGCCGGTGTCGCATGGGGCGGGATGACGGATAATGCCTGCATGACAACGCCCCTCGATTACGACCGTTTCGACCATGTGCGCCCCATTCGCTGGACGGGTGACGCACTGGAACTGCTGGATCAGCGCAAGCTTCCCTTCACCGTCGAGTACGTCCGCTGCACCGGCAGTGACGAAGTCGCCGACGCCATCCATGCGCTGACCGTGCGCGGTGCGCCCGCCATCGGCATCGCTGCGGCCTGGGGTGTGGTGCTCGCCGCGCGGTCGGTCGAGGTGGGGGAGGGGGGCGCGGCCGCCGCGCAGCTGGAGCCCGCCCTGCAACGGCTCAACGCCGCACGCCCAACCGCCGTCAACCTCGCCTGGGCATTGGCGCGCATGCGTGGCGTGCTTGTCGGCGCAGGCCCCGATTGGCGCCAAGTGCTCGAACGCGAAGCCCAGGCCATCACCGACGAAGATCTGGCCGCCAATCGGCGCATGGGGCAATCCGGTGCGGCGCTGATCGCCCCCGGCAGCGGAGTGTTGACCCATTGCAATACCGGCTCCTTGGCCACGGCCGGTTTCGGCACCGCCTTGGGCGTGATTCGTGCCGGTGTGGCCGATGGCCGCATCTCGCGTGTCTTCGCCGGCGAAACCCGCCCCTGGAATCAGGGTGCACGCCTCACCGTGTGGGAGCTGCAACAAGACGGCATCGACGCCACATTGATCGCTGATGCGGCCGCGGCCCACCTCATGGCCTCAGGTCAGGTGCAATGGGTCATCGTGGGTGCGGACCGCATCTGTGCCAACGGTGACACCGCCAACAAGATCGGCACCTATGCGCTGGCAATTGCGGCAAGGCACCACGGCGTGAAATTCATGGTGGTGGCGCCGTCTTCCACCGTGGATATGGCCACCGCCTCAGGTGACCTCATCGCGATCGAGGAACGCGACCCGGCGGAATTGCTCCAGTTCCGCGGCGAACGCGTCGTGGCGGAAGGCGTGCGGGCCTGGAACCCCGTGTTCGACGTCACCCCGCATACCCTCATCGACGCCATCGTGACCGAACGTGGCGTGGTGGAAAGGCCCGACACCTCAGCGATGCGCGTGCATTTTCCGGCCTGATCCCGGCCGTACTCAGCGCGCTTCGCCGCTGGCTCCGGGGTGCATCGAAAGCCCCCGGATGGTATGATTTCCAGTTGCTGAAATCCCCGTGAAACGCGCTTGCGGACTTGCTTTCCGCCAGCATTTCGTGGGCCGGAAAACACGACAGGAAACGGACGCACGATGGCCGATCTCGCCAAGGAAATCATCCCCGTCAAACTGGAAGACGAGATGCGTCGCAGCTACCTCGATTACGCCATGAGCGTGATCGTGGGGCGCGCACTTCCTGACGTTCGCGATGGCTTGAAACCCGTGCACCGCCGCGTGCTGTTCGCCATGAACGAGCTGGGCGCGCACAGCAACAAGCCCTATTACAAGTCAGCGCGCATCGTCGGTGACGTCATCGGCAAATACCACCCGCACGGCGACCAGTCGGTGTACGACACCCTGGTGCGCATGGCGCAGCCGTTCTCGCTGCGCTACATGCTGGTGGACGGGCAGGGCAACTTCGGTTCGGTCGATGGCGACAGCGCCGCAGCCATGCGTTACACCGAAGCGCGCATGGCGCGCCTCAGCCACGAGCTGATGGCAGACATCGACAAGGACACCATCGATTTCCAGCCCAACTACGACGAGAAGGAGCTGGAACCCACGGTCATGCCGACCCGGTTTCCGAACCTGCTGGTCAATGGCTCCGCCGGCATTGCCGTGGGCATGGCGACCAACATCCCGCCGCACAACCTCGGTGAAGTGGTGGATGCACTGCTGGCCCTGATCGACGACCCCCAGATCGACATCGATGGCCTGATGGAATACATCCCCGGCCCGGATTTCCCCACCGCCGGCATCATCAACGGCGTCGGTGGCATCCATGTGGCCTACCGTACCGGCAAGGGCCGGGTGCGGATGCGCGCCAAGGCCGACATCGAAGTGGCCGACAACGGTCGCGAGTCGATCATCGTCACCGAGATTCCCTACCAGGTGAACAAGGCGCGGCTGATCGAGAAGATCGCCGAGCTGGTCAAGGAAAAGAAACTCGAGGGCATCAGCGAGCTGCGCGACGAGTCCGACAAGGACGGCATGCGCATCTACATCGAGGTCAAGCGCGGTGAATCCGCCGAGGTGGTGCTCAACAACCTCTATTTGCAGACCCAGATGGAATCGGTGTTCGGCATCAACATGGTGGCGCTGGTCGACGGCCGCCCGAAGTTGCTGAACCTCAAGCAGATCCTCGAAGCCTTCGTTCGTCATCGCCGCGAGGTCGTCACCCGCCGCACCATCTTCGAGCTGCGCAAGGCCCGCGCCCGCGCCCACATCCTCGAAGGCCTGACCGTCGCGCTGGCCAACATCGACGAGATGATCGAGCTGATCAAAACCTCGGAGAATCCGGGCGTGGCCAAGGAGCGCATGCTCGCCCGCGTCTGGCAGCCGGGCTTGGTCGGCTCGCTGCTGGCCGCCGCCGGTGCCGAGGCCAGCCGTCCGGAAGACCTGCCCAAGGGGGTAGGGTTGCTGGAACACGGCTACCAGTTGACCGAAACCCAGGCCCAGCAGATCCTTGAGATGCGCCTGCACCGCCTGACCGGGCTGGAGCAGGAAAAGCTGACCGAGGAATATCGCCAGCTGTTGGAAGAAATCGCCGGCTTGATTCGCATCCTCGAAAACCCCGAGGTGTTGCTGGAGGTGATCCGCGAAGAGCTCCGCGATATCAAGGCCGAGTTCAACGACCCGCGCCGCAGCGAGATCCGCGCCTCCGAGGAAGACCTCGACATCCTCGACCTGATCGCGCCGGAAGACGTGGTGGTCACGCTGTCCCATGCCGGTTACGCCAAGCGCCAACCGGCCACGGCCTACCGCGCGCAAAAGCGCGGCGGCAAGGGCCGCAACGCTGCAGCAACCAAGGACGAGGACTTCATCGACCAGCTGTGGCTGGTCAACACCCACGACACCTTGCTTACCTTCACCAGCAGCGGCCGGGTGTTCTGGCTGCCGGTCTACCAGCTGCCGGAAGCCGGCCCGAACGCACGCGGACGGCCGATCATCAACTGGATCCCGCTGGAAGAAGGCGAGAAGGTGCAGGCGGTGCAGCCGGTACGCGAGTATGAGGAAGGCAAGTACGTCTTCTTCGCCACCCGCAACGGCACCGTCAAGAAAACCCCGCTGACCGAATACGCCTTCAAACTGGCGCGCGGCAAGATCGCCATCAACCTGGCCGAGGGTGATGCCCTGGTGAACGCCGAGCTGTCCGACGGCAACTGCGACATCATCCTGTTCGCCAGCAACGGCAAGGCCGTGCGTTTTGGTGGCGACAGCGTGCGCCCGATGGGCCGTACTGCCACCGGCGTGCGCGGGATGAAGCTGGCCGAAGGCGAAGAAGTGCGCAGCTTGATCGTCGTCGATGGCGATGGCGACATCCTCACCGCCAGTGAAAACGGGTACGGCAAACGCACCGTGCTGGAGGAATTCCCGAAGAAGGGGCGTGGCACACAGGGTGTCATTGCCCTCAAGACCAACGACCGCAACGGCCAGCTCGTGGGCGCCATCCAGCTCAGCGACCACCACGATGTTTTGCTTATTTCCGATGGCGGCACCTTGGTACGCACACCCGCTGCCGCGATTTCGCAAGTTGGCCGCAACACCCAAGGCGTTACCTTGATGCGACTGGGCGAAGGCGAGAAGCTGCAGGCCATCGAACGCCTGGATGCCTCTCTGGATGAAGAATCCAACGGCGAGACGTCCAGTGAGGCAGCGCCGGGAGAAGGCTGACGGCAAAGGCTTGTGACAACGGTGCTGACCAGATGTACCTAAAGCATTCTGACATAATAGACATTATGCGAACTTCTGGTATTGCAGCCCTCTAAATTTGTGGCTTCTCAATAACGCACCGACCCGCGTCTTGCCTGAATCAAAAAAACCCGCCTTTCGGCGGGTTTTTTATTTAATGAAATCACCAACATGAGGCTGGGGTCTTGGCACCAACCTGATTGACGGTCAGCGAGGTGCAACCCGAATCGCTGCTCTGTGCTCCTTGTGCAGTAGCAGAAATCGTGAAGGTCTTGGCGGTTCTCGTTGGAACACCAAAACTATAAAACTCCAGCGCTTTAGGTTCGCAAATCGAGGTAAGTGCCGCCACCGTGGGGGTTCCCGTTGCGTCATACGCCAGGCTCGCCGTATAGAAGCGTTCCATCTGTTGGGAAGCAGCCAACAAACAGGCGGTTCCGGCACTGCGACGCGCCCTTCTCGTATGGTCGTTGTAAGAAGGCAACGCGATCGAGGCCAAGATGCCGATGATGGCTACCACCACCATCAGCTCGATCAGTGAGAAACCGGATGAACGGGAGTAACGCATGGTCAATATTCCTTCAGGTCGATGCATCGCGGTCAATCGTTGCGGATTTCGCGCCAAGAGACACGCTGCCAGCTCATCGGAGTTTTGCCGAATTCGCCGGTTGTGCCCGCGCTGCCGCTGCCCACGCCAATGCCTGGCAGCAATACCGGCCGGGTTGGCATGCCCACGCCCAGATTGACGGAGCCGATGGGGTTGCCCCCTGCCCCGGTGTCATCCGTGGTGCCGTCCTTGCCCAAATCAAAGTAGGACTTGCCTCCGCTGGTGCCGGTGAAGGCGTCGATGGCATTGATATAGCCCGTACCGGAGGCATCGCAGGCATCCCCTTCAGGAATCATGCTGGCCATGACCGCATAGTCACCATCGATGAGGGCATCCTGCACAATGCGCTCGCCCTTGCCCGGCAGATCCACGTACCAACCTTTCGAGGTGCTGGCAAGCGCGGACTTTGTCTCGAAGTAACGGTAATCACCCGAGACGGTGATGGAGCGTGAGGTGAGGTTTGCGCGGGTATAGGCACTGCCCGCATCATCGTCAATCACGCCGTACATGCTTTGAGCGTAAGTAGATTTGTCATCCGCATCCGTCGTGGTCAGGAAGCGGCCCGTACCAAAGAACACCCAGCGTTTGTTGGTCTTCGGGTCCACTGCGAAGGCAAGCCCGCCGGTGATGGCCTGCCCGGTCTTGGCAGTGAAAATCTTTTTGGCTGTCCAAGCACCGGGGGAGGTGCTGCGCAGGTCAAACTTCCACACATTCCCCAGCATGTCGCCCGCATAGACATACACCAAGGTCTTGCCATCCGCCCCATACAAACCCAAGGGGCTGAAGAGTCCATTGGGCGACCCCGATCCGCCTGCACCCGTATCAATCTCGCGGATCACGGTGCCGGTGTCGAGGTTCATGACGATCAAAACGGCCTTGTCGCTGCTGCTGTTGGGGCCATTGCCGATGACCACGGCGGGGGTGGCGCTGCCATTACGCACATTGGCCAAGATAGGCGTGCCCAACACCATGCCCATGTTGTTGCCGGAGGTGTCTTTGCGTTCCCACTTGAAGCTGCTCGAACCAAAAGATGCTGGCGAAGAAACATCCAAAGCGTACAAACCAATACCGCCACGGCCCAAGGTGCCCACGAGAATATTTTTCGCCGGGGTCAAACTGCGAGGCGTGACCGAGATCGGGCCATCCACAAAGAATTTGTGGGTGTAATCGCCGCGGCTCAGCGTGGACAGATTGTCAAAGTCAATGAGGTTGGGGACGTAGGCGAAGAGTTCCTTGCCTGTCGCGGCATTGAAGGCGTGCATCATGCCGTCATTGGCGCCCACGTAAATCGTGTCGGTGTCTTTCACGTAGGAAGGTGATGAACCCACGATGTCGCCCAGCACGGACGTGGGGCGGTCACGCAAGTTGCTGACACCGTTTCGCTCTTCTCTGGCAGAGTTTCCTTTCAGGTAGGCCGCATTGTCCGCTGCGGACACCGCATAGTTGACCACCCCACCCGTGCGCACAAACTTGGCCTGCTGTGCCGATGTAGGGAAGGTTGCCCCGGAAACCCCCGCCTGACCAGGCGTGCCCGTTGCGGTGAATATTTTGCGACTGCCAACGGCAGGGATGCTGGCCTCCCAGGTGATGGTGGCAGACACGCCGGTCTTGGAGACAGCTTGTGCCTTGAGGGCGCCCAACCAGTCACCCGCCACATAACTGGCACTGAACACTTGCGCACCGGTATTGAGCGAGGTGGAGTTGGTGGCCACGTTGGAGAACGAACTGGTGCGTTTGGCGATGGCGGCCAAGGCCCGCTTCAAACCCATCGTGAATTCAGAAGGGTTGGTAGCAGCCACGAAAGCACCATGCCCATTGACGGCAGCATGCAACAGGTCATCAATACGGTCTGCATCCTGCGCGTCATTTGGATTTGGCCAAGTTGCAGCGGCAGGCACATCATCGACGGAGGTCCATCCACGGCTGCCGGATAGACCGATGGAAATCCCGAATGTCGTCATGTGCTGCCAGAACGCCGGGTCACCATCCTTGGGATGCGCGTCACTGCTTGTGCTGGTCGGCACATTGTTGGTGAGACCGGTGCGCAGATCGCGTTTCCAGTAATACATGGCGACATCGGCCAGCGTATATGCATCACCGCTTTGATAAGGTGCTTTCGGCAAATATGTATAAGACTTCCCGCCAGGCCCCGTGATCAGGGAGCCAGAGGCATTATCCTGTTCACCGATATTGGTGGAGTAGGAATAATTGTTCCAATAACCATCCGTTGTCAGGATCGCGAAATTCTGGCGACAGCTGAACTGTTCGGCCTCCGATTGCGGCCCATATGCACCATTGGCATTGCTGCTACTGAAATATTCACCAGCTTGATACAAGGCGCCATGCAGCGGGGTATTGCCCCCACCTGTCGCGCTTTGCATCGCCGTGTACCAATTGCTTTTGTTCGCTATGCTCTTGGTTGCGTCATCGATGAAACGGCCGTCACCGATGGTTACGGGGATAGGATTGGCGTGATTTGCGCCTCGCTGCCAAATGGTGCGAAAACCGACGCGAACACGGTTCCCCATGGGGGCAAATGCTTCGCTTGCCCCCGCTTTAGCCGATTTCATTCGAGTGCGATGATAGGAAAACCAAGTGGCGTAGTTTTTCAACTCATCCGCAAGGCTGCGGGTGTTGGGCAAAGCGATAGTGCAATTGCGCCAACCGTTCCCGGAGCCACTGCCTGAACATCCATACGTTGCATTCCAACCGCCAACTGATGAGTTGCCGTACTCGGCGCGCACAAAGGTGGGCGCCCCTGATATCGTGATGATTTGATACCTGTAGTAGCGCTCCGGCCTGCTGCTGTTTGCAGTTTGACCTGTTTTAAGGATGTAAAACGTCCGATTGGCCAATGACCCGCATACCGCTCTGGAGCTACCATTGCGCACTGCGTATTGGCAGTCAGCCGCATCCATCAGATTGATGGGGGTGCCGCTTGCATTGTCATTGCTGGTCAACACTGAGTAAATGGAAGTGCCAGCCGTCATGCGCGTTCCATCCGCCTTCATCCAGGGTAGATAGTTAACCTCCGGGTTGTAAATCAGAGTGTTGTGAACATGGGCGTTGTCGGCGACTGAGCCACTCGTGTCGTTGTCAACGTCACGCGGCATGAAAACACGAGACATCGACCCCGAATCATCCAGAATGAACAGGATGTTGGGGGCCACCCGGTTGCCGGTGGTCAAGGGTTCGTCGGGGATCACGACGCCTGCATGCACCGGGAGGGCCAGCAATGTGGCCAGAAAAGCGGCAGGTGCGGCCCACCATGGGTTGCTGCGGCGCAATTCGCGGGCCAGTTTGCGTTCAATAAGATTTGAATGTCGGTTCATGGCAGTTTCCAGATTACCGGCTGATGATGTTGGCTTGCAGCATGACTTCGGAGCGGCCAATGCGGTTGCCGCTGGTATTCACGGGAACCCCGACAACAGTGACGCGGAACATTGGGCGCTGGCACTGGTAATTGGTCATGGCGGCGGTGGTTTCGCACACGCCCTTGACGGTGGTGCCCTTGCCCGTCCCCAGATATTCGATGGTGTAGGTGGACTGGGTGCCAGGCACGGTTTTCTTCACCGGCGTTTCCAGCGTGCCGGAAGTTGGATCCCGGTTGCAGATGCCATCGGCTGCACAATTCGCGGGTTTTCCTGCCGCACGCAACTCAGCCAAGGTTTTGCCGTATTGCAGGTCCACGATGGCGGTATTGCCCAGCACGGCGTCCTGTGCATAGCGCAGGGCGGTTTCTGCAGCTTGGAAAGCCAGGCTGCGGTCACGCAGGTTGCCGGCCATGCGCTCCTGCATGGCAGAGCTGCGCAGCACCGCAATGCCAAGAATGGACGTCACGATCAGCAGCACCAAGACCACCAGCAGGGAGATGCCGCGCTGGTTGCGAGGGCCAGCCAGATTTGGGGCGGCGGCATGGGAATGGCTCATGGCGTGCGGCTCCGAAGGCTGATGACATTGCTGGTGCTGCGTGAGATGGTTTTCCCATCCGCCTTGTCCTTGCCCTCCAAGGTCAGGGCCATGCGGACGGCAATCACATTGGGCCAATTGGAGGGCGACGCCACGTAGCTGGTGGCCCCTTCTTCCAGATAGGTCAAGGCCATGCCGGTCACGCCATCCACCACGGGTTTACCGTCCCCGCCGTTGCGGGAAACCTTCAGCTCGCCGCCATCGACAAACCAGCGGTTGCTGCGGTAGCGCGCCACCATGACGGTGCTGGGGGGGGCCATGGGGTCGCTGGTCATGACGGTGGTCAATGCCGGGGTGTAGGTCAAGGTGCGGCTGCCGTTGTTGACGACAGCGAGGGTGACCACATACAGCTGATTCGCATTGCAAAGAATGACCTTGTCATTGACCTTGAACGCCTCATTGAGGTCACTCACCTGCCCTGCTTCCAGCGTGACAGAGGACGCAGTGGCAGATTCCACCCGGTAGGCCGAATCATCGCCGGAGGTCACGGTCAACTCGCTGCCATTACCCGTCAGGGCGCCTGCAAGCAGTGCGTCTTCTTCTGTGGTATTGCTGTGCTCCAGGTCTGGCATGGCCAGATTTGAGCAAGCCGTACCACCTACCGCGCGCAGATCGCGCGCCATGAGCTCGTAGGCCACACGGGCCCCTTCCTGCATGCGGTTCACGCCCTCATTGACTTTGAACGTGCGCAGGTTGGACTGAAAAATGGCAATGGCCGCCCCCAGCACCAGCAGGCCCAGCGCCAGGGCCACCATCAGTTCGATCAAGCCAAAGCCGACATGGGCACTGCGAGATGGCTGCTGCACGCGGCTCATATGCGCACCCCTTCGATCTTCATTTCGCGTGCGGCTCCGCCACCGGCGCGGGTGTCATCCCAGAACACCGTCACCACGCAGGCGTTTGGGCACCCCGTGATTTGCCCGCAGGTGCTGGCACCGCCGCCGATGTTGGCTTTGAGGGCCGTCAGCCAAGCGGCCTTGTCTATGTCAGCCAAGCCAGTGCCGGCAGGTGCAGTGCAAATTTTGGTGCCCGTGTTGTAGGCAGTGGCATTGACGCGGTTGGCGCGCATGGCCTCAAGGATGGAATTGGTCTGCATCACCGCCTGGCTGGCTTCCAGCGAACCCTGGCCGCCACGCAGCGCCAAGGATTGCATCGCAGCGATGCCGATCAGGCCTACGGCCAGCACCAGCACGGAGACGAGGACTTCGATCAAGCCGATGCCCCGTGCTTGGCGGGGTGCGGAAAAGTTTTGCAGTGGATGGCTCATGAGCAGGCCCCGGGAGCAATGGAAACAAGACCGCTGATCTTGACGGTCAGGCAATTTTTCTTGTCGGAAGAAGTGACTTCAAGCTTTTGTTCGGCGGCAATAAGGCCCGAAGGCCGGAACGCGATCCCGCTTGAGGAACCTGCGATCTGGGCATTGGCGGGAAGCGCCGTATAGCGGATCACCTCATCGGCGGGCGTTGCCTGATTGCGGTCCAGCCCGTGGACGAGCCAGCCCGACCATGTGGAACCGGCAGAACAGGTTGCGCCGTCCGTACTTGGGCAGAGGGTGACCGTGGCGTTGCGGCGTACCGCTTCCGAACGCGCCTGCTGCAGGCCGGCCGCCAGCTCGCTGGCCTGCGCCTGCGCCCGGCTGTTGTTGATCAAGGCCGTCATGCTGGGATAGGCGATGGCGGCCAGCACCCCGATGACCGAAACCGTAATCATCAGTTCGACCAAGGTGAACCCTTGCGGCCCTGAATGACGCCGAAAATATTGTGTTGTGGTGGACATGCAACCCCCGGAACTGTTCACTGCAAACCTTAATGGCAGCAACCGGAATAATGCCATCCATGCCCGATGGGCGGAAAATCAAAGGGGACGGGCGGCAACTGGGCCCGCTCGTCAGCCGGCATCATGGGCACACTTGGCGGCCACCGCGCTGCCTGCCCGCCTCGTAACGCTCACGCAAACACTGCTACCCCTTCCACCCCATGCCCCCATCCGAACCCCTTGCCGCGCTTTGGCGCCCCGCCGTCCTGATGGGCGTCCTGCTGGGCGGGGAAGCCCTGGCGGCCCTGCTGGCGCTGGCCCCCACCCAGAGCGGTGACCGTCTGATGCATTTCGGGCTGGCCTCGCTGGCCATCCAATGGGTGCTGGTGGGTACGCTCTGCACGCTTTTCTTGTTGCGCCGGCCACTGGCCCCCCTGCCCCCCTTGCGTCTGGCCTGGGTGTGTTTGGCGGTGTTTCTGTGCATGAGCGCACTGGTCGCGGCGGGTGCATGGCGGGTGCTGGAATTGGCCGGCATCGACACCGGCCCCCGCATGCCCTTCCTGCTGCGGATGCTGGCGTTGGCGGTGGTCGTGGGTTTGATCGGGCTGTTGACCTACCGGAATTACTGGCAGTCAAGGCAGTTGGCGGTACGCGCCAAGCAATGGGAGCTGGAGGCATTGCAGGCACGTATCCGCCCCCATTTTTTGTTCAACAC
>CAUJJG010000145.1 GCA_963205445.1 Pseudomonadota bacterium | reverse complement strand
GGGCAACCTCACCCTGACCGCGCCGATCAGCGGCGTGGTCGTGGAAAAGCCCGCCGTCGCCGGCAGCCGCTTCGTCGCCGGCGACACCCTGCTGCGGCTGGCCGACCTGTCGCGGGTATGGGTGATGGTCAGCGTGCCCGCTGAACAGAGCGCGCGCCTGCGCCGCGGCCAGCCCGCCAGCTTCAGCAGCCCGGCGCTGCCGGGGCGCGCGTTTGCCGGCAAGATCGACTTCCTGCAGCCCACGCTGGATACGGCCACCCGCACCCTCGGCGTGAGGGTGGCGCTGGACAATCCCGACGGCGCGCTGCGCCCGGGGCTGTACGGCGAGGTGGCGCTGGCGAGCGGCGATCCGGCGCCGGTGCTGACCATCCCGCGCAGCGCCCTGATCGACTCCGGCAGCCGCCAGATCGCCCTGGTCGAAACCGCGCCCGGGCGCTTTGCGCCGCGTGCGATTCAGGTCGGCCAACGCGGCGAAACCCGCATCGAAGTGCTCGGCGGCCTGCGCGCCGGCGATCGCGTGGTGGTGGAAGGCAATTTCCTGATCGACGCCGAAAGCAATCTGCGCGCGGCGCTGCAGACCATGGCGCCGCCCGATCCGCACGCCGGTCACGACATGAGCAACCACACGATGCCGGCCGCACCGCAGCCTGCGACCAAGCCCAATCCGCACGCCGGCCACGACATGTCCGGACACGCGATGCCGGCCGCGCCGCAGCCTGCCGCCCAACCCGACCCGCACACGGGCCACGACATGCGCAGCCACGACATGTCCGAGATGGAGCACTGACCATGCTGAGCCGGATCATCGACTGGTCGGCGCGGCACGCGCTGCTGGTGCTGGCGCTGACCCTGGCCGTGGTCGGCGGCGGCGTTTACGCCCTGCTGCACACGCCGCTGGATGCCCAGCCCGACCTGTCCGACGTGCAGGTCATCGTCTACACCGAGGCGCCGGGGCAGGCCCCGCAGGTGGTGGAAGACCAGATCACCTACCCGCTGACCACCGCGATGCTGGCGGTGCCCAAGGCCAAGGTGGTGCGCGGCTTCTCCTATTTCGGCGCGTCCTTCGTCTACGTGATTTTCGAGGACGGCACCGACCTCTACTGGGCGCGCTCACGGGTGCTGGAATACCTCAACTTCGCCAGCCGCCAGCTGCCGGCCGGGGTGACGCCGACCCTCGGCCCGGACGCCACCGGGGTCGGCTGGGTTTACCAGTACGTGCTGGAAAGCAAACGTCATTCGCTGGACCAGCTGCGCGCGCTGCAAGACTGGTTCGTGCGCTACCCGCTGACCGCCGCCCACGGCGTGGCCGAGGTCGCCAGCCTCGGCGGCTTCGTGCGCCAGTATTCGGTGACGGTGGACCCGGTCAAGCTGCGCGCCTACGGCATCCCGCTGGCGCAGGTAGCCGAGGTCATCCAAGCCAGCAACCGCGACGTCGGCGGGCGCTCGCTGGAGCTGTCGGAAACCGAATACATGCTGCGCGGCCGCGGCTATCTGCGCGGCAGCGATGACATCGAACAGCTGGTGCTGAAAGCCGAGGCCGGGGTGCCGGTGCTGGTGCGCGACGTCGCCCGGGTCGAGCTGGTGCCGGACGAGCGCCGCGGCATCGCCGAACTCGACGGCCAGGGCGAGGCGGTCGGCGGAATAGCGATCGCCCGCTACGGCGAGAACGCGCTGGCGGTGATCGACGCGGTCAAGACCAAGCTCAAGGAGATCCAGGCCGGGCTGCCGGACGGCGTCAGCATCCGCGGCGTGTACGACCGCTCGCAGCTGATCGAGCGCGCCATCGCCACCCTGCGCACCACCCTGCTGGAAGAAAGCCTGATCGTGGCGCTGGTCTGCGTGCTGTTCCTGTTCCACGTGCGCAGTGCGCTGGTGGCCATCCTCATGCTGCCGGTCGGCGTGCTGATCGCCTTCATTGCGATGCGCCTGCTGGGCATGAACTCCAACATCATGAGCCTGGGCGGGATTGCCATTGCCATCGGCGCGATGGTCGACGCCGCGATCGTGATGATCGAAAACACCCACAAGCATCTGGAGCGCGACGGCGGCCGCAAGCCGCGGCTGGCGATCATCATCGACGCCTGCAAGGAAGTCGGTCCGGCGCTGTTTTTCAGCCTGCTGATCATCACCGTCTCGTTCCTGCCGGTGTTTGCGTTGGAGGCGCAGGAGGGCCGCCTGTTCAAGCCGCTGGCGTTCACCAAGACCTTCGCCATGGCCGGCGGCGCGCTGCTGTCGGTGACCCTGGTGCCGGCGTTGATGTTGCTGTTCGTGCGCGGCCGGATCGTGCCCGAGCACAAGAACCCGGTGAACCGGCTGCTGATCGCACTGTACCGCCCGGTGATCCACGGCGTGCTCAAGCACCGCGCGCTGACCCTGGCGCTGGCGGCGCTGGCGCTGCTGGCCTCACTGTGGCCGGCGGCGCGGCTGGGCAGCGAGTTCATGCCCACCCTCAACGAGGGTAGCCTGCTGTACATGCCCACCACCCTGCCCGGGCTGTCGGTGACCCAGGCGCAGAAGCTGCTGCAGCAGCAGGATCGGATCATCAAGTCCTTCCCCGAGGTCGAGTCGGTGTTCGGCAAGGCCGGGCGCGCGCTGAGTGCCACCGACCCGGCGCCGCTGGAGATGTTCGAGACCACCATCAACCTCAAGCCCGAAGACCAGTGGCGGCCTGGGATGACGGTGGACAAGCTGATCGCCGAGCTGGACGCGGCGCTGAAATTCCCTGGCGTTGCCAACGCGTGGACGATGCCGATCAAGGCGCGCACCGACATGCTCTCCACCGGCATCCGCACCCCCGTCGGGATCAAGGTGTTCGGCAACAGCCTGGCCGATCTGGAGCAGGCCTCACGTGCGATCGAGGCGGCGGTGCGCAAGGTGCCCGGCACCACCAGCGCCTACGCCGAGCGCCTGACCGGCGGCTACTACCTCGACATCGAGCCGCAGCTGGCGCAGCTGGCGCGCTACGGCCTGTCGGTGGGCGCGATGCAGGACGTGATCGCCGGCGCGTTGGGTGGGCAGCTCGTCACCACCACGGTGCAGGGCCGCGAGCGCTTCGGGGTGATCGTGCGCTACCCGCGCGAGCTGCGCGACAGCCCCGAGCAGATCGCCGCCAACGTGCTGGTGACCAGCGCCGACGGCGCGCAGATCCCGCTAGGCGCGCTGGCCACGCTGACCCTGCGCCGGGGCGCGCCGTCGATCCGCACCGAGAACGCCCAGCTCGCCGCCTACATCTACGTCGATACCCGCGAGGACGACCTCGGCCGCTACGTGCAGCGCGCGCAGCGGGCGGTGGCCGCCGAGGTCAAGCTGCCGCCGGGCACCTACCTCAGCTGGAGCGGCCAGTACGAGTACATGCAGCGGGCGCTGGCGCGGATGCAGCTGGTGATCCCGCTGACGCTGGCGCTGATCTTCCTGCTGCTCTATCTCAATTTCCGCCGCGTCACCGAGTCGCTGATCGTGATGCTGTCGGTGCCGTTTGCGCTGATCGGCGGGGTCTGGCTGCTGTGGCTGTTGGACTACCAGCTCAGCGTGGCGGTGGCGGTGGGCTTCATCGCGCTGGCCGGGGTGGCGGCGGAAACCGGGGTGGTGATGCTGCTCTACCTCGACCACGCGCTGGCCGAGGCCCGCGCCCGCTGCCAGGCCGAAGGCCGCGCGCTGGGCGCCGCCGAGCTGCACGCGGCGATCGTCCACGGCGCGGTGGAACGGGTGCGGCCGAAGATGATGACCGTGGTCGCGATCATGGCCGGCCTGCTGCCGATCATGTGGAGCCACGGCACCGGCTCGGAGGTGATGCGCCGGATCGCCGCGCCGATGGTCGGCGGCATGCTGAGCTCGACCGTGCTGACCCTGGTGGTGATCCCGGTGATCTATGCGTGGGTCAAGGGCCGCACTGCCGATGGGGCAGTCGCCTGAGCCAGCGGCAAGGCAGGGCTCAACCACACACCTGGTTGCGCCCTGCCCGCTTGGCTTCGTACATCAGCGCATCGGCCCGATTGACCAGCTTTTCGTGGTTCAGCACGCCACTGCGTTCCGCAACACCGGCACTGACGCTCATCGACCAACCCGGCGCATAGCCATCGCAATCGATGGCTGCCACCGCCAACCGCAGCGTTTCGCACAAGTCACGGGCCGCCGCCAAGGGCATCGCGGGCAGCAGCACGGCGAATTCCTCACCACCCCAGCGCGCCACCATGCCGTGCGACCCCACGCCATCGCGCAAGGCATGTGCCACCGCGATCAAGGCCCGGTCACCGGCATCGTGTGAGTAGCGGTCGTTGATCTGCTTGAAATGGTCAACGTCGAACAGGGCAAAACTCAGCGCCTCGCCATGGCTCACGGCATGGTCGAAAGCCTTGGCCAGCTGCGTATCCAAGCCGCGCCGGTTCAAGATTCCGGTCAGGGCATCTTCCAGCGCCATGCGCTCAAATGCCTCCGACTGGGCGCTCAGCTTGCCCAGCAGCGCGGTTTTTTCGATGTCTGAGACACGCAGCCGCTCCGCATGCTCACGCAGGTCCTGCGTCCGACTTTCCACGATTTTTTCAAGATGCTGGGCACGCCTGCGCAGATTGCCCAAGCGCCATCGATACAGGCCAAGCACCATCAGCAGCACGGCAAGTACGGCGGCGACGCGGATGCTGGTCCGTTGCCAAAGTTGCGGGGCGATGGTGACATCGATCGACGTCACGTCCTTGCTCCACGGCTGGCCAAGGCCCGGTGCCGACGCATTGACCTCGAAGCGGAAATGCCCAGGCCCGAGGTTGGTGTATTGCGCGATCCGGCGCCCCCCCTGCGATGCCCAATTGGCATCCATGCCCTGCAGGCGATGCCGATAGCGCAAGAAGCGGGACATCAGGAAGCTTGGGGCGGCGTAACGGAACTCCAGCTTGCGGGTGCCGGGGGGCAACTGCAGCGCATCGGCCATGGGGATCGGCTGATCGTCCGCCAGAATCTGCTCCAGCACCACTGCCGGCAAGTTTCGGTGGTAATCGTGCAAGGACGCAGGCGAAACCACGGCCGCGCCCCGTGCCGTGGCAACCCAGAGATTGCCCAGACGATCGCGCAGGGCCACTGGCCCGGAACCCCCGTTGCACTGTGCGCTCACCAGCCCATCGGCTTCGCCGAAATGGTCCACGGTGAGTTGGTGCAAGCGGCCATCCAGGAGCGCTTCGACGTCCTTGCGCACCACCCGCATCACGCCGCGGTTCGAGGTCAGCCACAGATTGCCAAGGCCATCGTCCAGCACCGCAAACACGGTATCCACCGGCAACCCATCTTCCAGCCCCAGCCCGCGCAGCCCACCGTTCCTGTAGCGCACCAGGCCACGATCCGTGGTCATCCACATGGTGCCATCGGCATCCTCAAGAAAACCGAATACGTCCTGGGCACCATTGACGGGGTGCAAATCAATCGTGGTGACCTTGTCGCCCTGGATCCGTGCCACACCGTCGGACGTGCCCACCCACAGGCTGTCGTCCTTCGCCAAATGCAGGGAGATGACGAAATCCCGAGGCAAACCCTGCGCCTGGCCAAACATCTGGTAATGCCCATCCCGCAGGCGCACCAAGCCGCGTGTCGTGCCGATCCAGAGATTGCCCGCCCGATCTTCCACCAAAGCCCGGACTTGATTGCTGCCGGGCATGCCAACGGCATTGTGGTACCGCGCCACTACCTTGCCATCGCGCAGGCGCAACACCCCATCGGTGTAGCTCCCCACCAGCAGCGTGCCGTCCTTTGATTCCAGCAGGCTGAGGATGGAATCCCCCGGGAAACCATCCTGCTTGGTGTACTGCTGCACCACGCGATTGTCGCGCCATAGATTCAAACCACGGCCGGTCCCGATCCAGATGCCCCCATCCGGTGCCTCGTACAGGGCGCGCACGTAGTCATCACTCAAGCCCTGGTCACTGTTCCAAGTGGTGAAAGGCGCATCGCTCAACCGCATCAACCCGGCATTGGTGCCCGCCCAGATGCTGCCCTCAACGTCCACCAACAGCGAAGGAATGCGATTGTTGGGCAGCTCATGGCTGCTCGTGAAGTGCTCAACCTTGTCCCCCGAGAGCCGATACAGGCCATTGTTGACGGTACCGATCCAGAGCCTTCCCTCGGCGTCCTCGTCAAGACTGGGGACGCCATCATTGGGCAGGTGCGAAGACAGCAACGTGAATCGACTGGCCCTTTTTTCATTGCGGTACAGGCCGCGCTCGCTGCCCACCAGCAAAGTGCCATCCCGCTGCACCAGCAGGCTGAAAATCGGCGCATTGGGCAGTCCAGCCGCTTGTCCAAAGTACACCGTGGCATCGCCCGTGATGCGCACCAACCCATTGGCGGTGGCGGCCCACATGCTGCCGTCCGGGTCCTCCTGCAATGCAAACACCACATTGTTCTTCAGGCGGCCATTGGAGATGTTGAACTGGGTGCGACGGGTGCCATCGATGCGCGTAATGCCACGACTCTCCGTGGCCACCCACAGACGCCCCTGCCTGTCCAGCACGGCATCCATGATCTCGTCCTGCGCCAGGCCGTCCTCTTCACGCAACGTTTGCCAGTCATCCCCTCGTTTGATCGTGACACCACCGCGTGATGTACCGATGACCACGGCACCATCGGCCGATGCACGCACGGAGCGAATGCCGTTGTCCTTCAGCGCCGGCGTGTTCTTGCGATCGAAGATCTGGAACTCCAGGCCGTTGTAGCGGACCAAACCCTCCCAAGTCCCCAGCCAGAGGTACCCGTCCGGGGTTTGGTCGATGGCATTGACCTGGTTGTGCGGAAGCCCCTGACGCGTGGTCCAGATCTCGCGGTAGAAGGCAGAAATCGGCTTGTCGCGGTGCGGCGCAGCAACAGCCGTTGCGGGTGTGGCCCGCAACGGACAGACGCAACAAAGCGCCAACAGGGCCAGCAGCCCTGCCAGTACCGTGCTTCGCACAGACGCCCCCCGCATCCGGCCCATCGCCCCCCTGACCATGTATTGCCGGGCCTAAGTCAGGCCCGACAGTGCTCCCATATGTTGGCGATAGTGCCGCAATTCGGCAATGGAATCGTGCACGTCGCGCAGCGCGGTATGCGCTGCCGCCTTGCTCACCCCGTCGAGGACGGCCGGTGCCCAACGTCGCGCCAGCTCCTTCAGGGTGCTCGCATCAAGATTGCGGTAATGGAAATGCCGCTCTACCGCAGGCATCAAGCGATGCAGGAAGCGCCGGTCCTGACAGATCGAATTGCCGCACATCGGCGACACCCCCGCCGGCACCCACGCCTGCAGGAAGGCCAGCGTCTGCGCCTCGGCCTCGGCCAGGGGCACCCCCTCCTCCAGCACGCGGCGCCACAGCCCGGACTTGCCGTGCTGGTTGCGGTTCCAGTCGTCCATGGCCTCCAGCGTGGCCAAGGGGTGCGCAATCGCCAGCTCGGGCCCTTCCGCCAACACATTGAGTTGGCTGTCGGTCACCACCGTGGCGATTTCCAGAATCTCGTCGCGGTCGGTATCCAACCCGGTCATTTCCAGATCGATCCAGATCAGTCTGTCATTCGGCACATCAATCGCCATGGGCATCTGCACAGGTCAAAGAAGGGGCATCATACTGAGTCGCCCCCGGAAACTCCCATGCTGACCACCACTGCCGCCACGCATGGGCCCCATGCCATCCTCACCGCGATGCTGGCGCCCGCTTTCTTCCTGACCGCCACGGCCGCCCTGCTGGCCAGTGCCAATGCAAGGCTGGCACGGGTGGTGGACCGGTTGCGCATCCTCATCGCGGACTGGCGGCACGATGCCCCCGACAGCGGCGAACGCGCCGAGCAAATCCGTCGCCATCGCCAGCGCTCGCACCTGGTCCTGCGCGCCTGCAGGCTGCTGTACGGCGCCTTGGCCAGCTTCGTCGGCACCAGCCTGGCACTGGCACTGGATGCACTGGTCGGCTTTCGCCTTGGTGCCGTGCCCACGGCAACCGCGGTCATCGGCGTGCTCTTCTTGCTGGCCGCCAGTTTCGCGATGTGGCGCGAAGTCAGCCTGGCCGTGCACAGCTTCGACTTGGAACTGGACCACAGCCTCCAGTCCAAACGCCCTCAGCCCTGAGGCTTGCCGCGTTTGGCCCGGAAATAAGCGGTCAGCATCGGCCCGGCCACGTCGGCCAGCACACCGCCCCGCACCGCGACGCGGTGGTTGTGGCGCAGGTCGGCCAGCAGATCGAACACGCTGCCGGCTGCCCCCGTCTTGGGGTCGGAGGCACCAAACACCACCCGCGCAATACGCGCGTGCACCATCGCCATCGCACACATGGCACAAGGCTCCAGCGTCACGTACAACGTGCAGCCCACCAGCCGATGATTCGCAAGCGCCTGCCCGGCTTGGCGCATCGCCACGATCTCGGCATGCGCGGCGGGGTCATGCTCGGTGATGTTGCGGTTCCAGCCCTCCCCCACCACCCGCCCTTCGGCATCGACGACCACCGCCCCGACCGGAATTTCGTCATCCTCATCCCGCGCACGCTGCGCCAACACCAGCGCGTGCCGCATCCAGTGCCGATCCACCTCGCTGCCGTCGTCTTGACCTGCCACGCTGTTCGCTTGCAGTTCCTCCAACGCAACCATCGTGGCGGCAGACGGGGGAATGGCGGGCATTTTCTCGCGCATGGCATCACCGACGTTGACAATGCAGCCTGACTGGCGGTAAAGCGTCAGACAGCACCACGGTTTTCTTTCTGAAAGCGGCAAACAAGAAGATTGGCATGATCTGCGTCACACTGCGAGCCTTTTCAAGACGGCTCAGCACGCGCGACAGCGCAGCCATGCAAGTGTTGGGGCAAGGGTGTCAACCATGATGCACGCCGGCGGCCTTGCACTGCATTTCAATCGAACCTCAAGCCCAGCGCAAACATTTTTTCAAAGCGTCAAGTCTCACTCAAACCAAAAGACCAAGGACCCCCCATGAAAAACTCCTTGCCCCTGATGATCAGCCTGTGCCTGCTTGCCCCCTCCGTCTGCAGCGCCAAAACGCCAACCGGCGGAGGAAAGATCAACCCGCCAACGGACACGATCACGCAAGAGCAGAGAAAAGCCATCCAATCGATGCTCACCACCAATATCAACAGACTGCAGAAGCAGCGTGCTTTCGACAGCCTGCAGTCGGCACAGACGATCCAGAATGCGCTTCAATTCCCCTTGCGTCGCGCATCCAACAACGCCAAAACCGGGTTTTACGGAATATCGAATTACGTTGATCTGGACCCACAGCCCTCCAGAACGCTTGATTGGACCTGCGGCGCAAGAACATACGACGGCCACCATGGCATCGATTATTTTCTCTGGCCTTTCGAATGGCTGACGATGGACCAGGAAGCCATCGACATCGTTGCAGCCGCTCCTGGCGTGATCATCGGGAAAAGCAACGGGTATAGCGACAGAAGCTGCCCGACAAACCGAACCAACGAATGGAATGCCGTTTATGTCCGGCATGCTGACGGCAGCGTGGCATGGTATGGGCACATGAAGAACAATTCGCTCACCAGCAAGGCGGTAGGGGCGAGCGTTGCCACGGGCGAATTCCTCGGCAAGGTGGGAAGCTCCGGATATTCCACGGGCCCGCACCTCCATTTCGAGCTGCACGACGAAACCAACAAGATCATCGAGCCCAATTCGAACTACAGCACCTGCCACAAAGAACCTTCCCTGTGGGCGGAGCAACCTCCGTATTACGAATCAAGAATCAACATCATCGCCACCCATTCCGCCCCGCCCGACTTCCGGGAAAACAATTGCCCGAACCCGATTGCCGAGGCCCCCAACTTCAGCAACAGCTTCAAGCCGGGAAGCACGGTCGTTTTTGCGGGTTATTACCAGGACCAGCTTCCACATCAACTCACCAACTTCACGGCCATACGCCCGGATGGCACCACCTTCCGAAGCTGGTCTTTCGACATGTCCGAAGCAACAACCGAGCCGCACTACGCGGCATCCTACTGGTACTGGTCGCATGCAATTCCCGCAAACGAAATGACAGGCTCCTGGAAATTCCGCGCAACCTACATGGGCAAAACATACGAACATGCCTTTGTTGTTTCCAACGTCGCCGGCCAAACCTTGAAACAGAACGACTTCAACGGAAACGGGAAGTCCGACCTCTTCTGGCGACATCAGCTTTCCGGAAGAAACATCATCTGGGAGTCAGCCAACTACAACAACCAATGGGGCCCAGGCGACGTTCAGGACAGCAACTGGAAAATCGTGGGCTCCGGAGACTTCGACAGTGACGGGAAAGCCGACATCCTCTGGCGCAATTACGTCACCGGCAAGAACATCATCTGGCCCTCCGGGGATGGCAATCAAAAGGTTTACACCACCACCATCACCGACGTGAACTGGAAAATCGTTGCCGTTGGCGATTTCGATGCCGACGGCGTGGCCGACATTTTCTGGCGTCACGCCATC
>CAUJJG010000144.1 GCA_963205445.1 Pseudomonadota bacterium | reverse complement strand
TTCCTGCCGTGGGTGCTGCGCTCGCTGTCGATCTATCTCCACCCCCGCGCTGATGGCCGCCCGGGCTGAGGATCTGCCATGTCACCGATGATGGAGTTCTATCCGCAGGTCAAATGGACGCATGTGCACATGGTGATGTGCAGCGGCACGATCTTCGCCTTGCGCGGCGGTGCCGCCCTGCTGGGCGCACGCTGGCCGCGCCACTGGCTGCCCAAATACACCAGCTACACCGTCGATACCGTGCTGCTGACCTCGGCCACGATGCTGTTCTCGATGCTGCCCGGCGCGATGTTCGCCAATGGCTGGCTGACTGCCAAATTGTTGCTGTTGGTGCTCTACGTGGTGCTTGGCATTCTGTCGATGCGTGAAACGCGCAGTCGCAGCCAGCGCCTCATCTTCTACGTGGCAGCCCTTTCCACTTTTCTTTGCATGTACGGCATCGCCCGCATGCACCACCCGGCTGGCTGGTTCCTGAAACTGCTGGGTTGACCCTCGGAGTCCCTTCAATGCCTTTCTCGACGCCTTCCACCGCCGAGCGCCAGCGCATGCTCGACGCCTGCTTCCTGGGCCCCTACGGTGAAAATGACGGCCTGCTGGAAAAACTCGTGGTCGAGTTCCTGCGCGACCATGTCTATTGGCGCCGCAACTTCCACCCGGAAGATCCGCCGGCGATCTCCACTGCCGCAGCGATGCACCCGGACTACCAGGCTTTCGAAGCCCGCATGCGACGCGAGCTGCACCAGCTGTCGGCGGCGCTGAAGAAATCGGTGCCATTCCACAGCCCGCGTTACATCGGCCACATGGCCTCCGATCTGCTGCTGCCGGGGCTGGCCGCGCAGATCCTGACCCTGCCCTACAACCCCAACAACGTGACGGAAGATGCCGCCCCCGTCACCGTCGAGCTGGAGGTGAAGGTGGGCCTGCAGCTGGCTCGCATGCTGGGGTATGTGGATGACCCCAGCCGCGAAGATTGCGCCTTCGGCCATCTCACTTCCGGCGGCACCGTGGCCAATTACCAGGCCCTGCGGCTGGCCTTGGCCCTGAAGGCTTTCCCGGTCGCCCTGCGCGCCGCGGGTGTGCCCGACATCGCGCTGCCCGAGGACGACTGGGCCGCCTTCAATCTGCACCCGCGCAGGTCCACCCAACTGGTGGCGCAGTGGCAGGACTGGCTGGCCGCGGCAACACCGGCCGACCGCAAGCACTGGCAAGCAAAGGTGCAAGCCGAGCGCATCGAACAGCGTGGCCTGCTGGATTTTTTTGCCCGGCATCCGGCATTGAAAATCCCGAAAGTTCTCGTGCCGATCACCGCGCACTACTCCTGGAGCAAGGGTTGCAAGCTGTTGGGCCTGGGGCGCGACCAGCTGGAACTGCTGCCCGAACGCGGCATGCGCATCGATGCCGAAGCGCTGACCCGGACGCTGGAGCGCTGCCAACGCGATCAGCAGCCGGTGCTGCTGGCCGTGGCGGTGATGGGCACCACCGAATACGGCACCATCGACCCGATCGACGCCGTGGTTGCCGCCCGGGAAACCGCCAGCACACACGGGCTGGGGTTTTCGGTGCATGTCGATGCCGCCTGGGGGGGGTATCTGGCCACCCTGTTCCGCAATGGGGATGGCAGCCTGCGCAGTCGCGAGGAGGTCGCCGCCGGGTTCCGGTCCTTCCCCTCCGCTGAAGTGCATGCCGCCATCGCCGCCCTCGGCGAAACCGACTCGGTAACGGTCGACCCGCACAAGCTGGGCTACCTGCCCTATGGCGCCGGTGCCTTCATCTGCCGCGACCATCGGGCAGTGGCCCTGCTGTCCGAAGAAGCCGATTACGTTTTCCACGGCAGCGCCAAGCAGGACTACATGAGCCGTTACCGCGGCCTGGGGCAGTACGTGCCGGAAGGCTCCAAGTCCGGCGCGGCGGTGGCTGGGGTCTACGTGACCCACAAGGTGCTGCCGCTGGATCACGCCCATTTTGGCCTGCTGCCGGCGCAGACGATCCGCGCCGCCGAGGCCTTCCACGCCCGCGCGCTGCGCTTTGCCGAGGAGATGGCCGGGGTGGTTCGGGCCGTGGTCCCCTTCGCGCCCGACAGCAATCTGGTCTGCTTTGCCCTCAACCCCTGCGGCAACCGCAGGGTGGCCGACGCCAATGCCTTCGTCCGCCGCGTCCACGACGAGCTGCGCAGCGACCCCAGCCGGCCGCTGCAAGACAAACAGTTCTTCGGCTCGGCCACCAGCCTGCGGCCGGAGGTTCTCGGGGAGGCCGAAACCCACCGCATTCTCGAAGCCTTGGATCTTGACCCCTCCACGCTGGGCCAAGACGGCGGCGACAAGCTGATGATCCTGCGCCACACCTTGATGAACCCCTATCTGATCGATACGGAAAATGGCATCAGCTACATCGATCTGTACTTCGAGCACCTCGCCTCGCGGATGCGAGGACTTTTGGCAGGTTGAGGAACGGCCGCGCAAGCGGAATCATGTGCGCATGAATACCTCCCCACACTGCGAAACCTCCGCCGACCGTGCCTGGGTCAATACGGCATTGGCCCTGCTGGAACAGGAAGCTACCCGCTCGGCCGATACCCATCTGCTGCGGCTGGATTTCCCGGGCTTCCCGGACATCACCTTCTACTTCAAGGATGAGTCCGTGCACCCCACCGGCAGCCTCAAGCACCGGCTGGCGCGCTCGCTCTACCTGTACGCACTGTGCAACGGCCGCCTGCGGCCGGGACAAACCGTGGTGGATGCCTCGTCTGGCAGCACGGCCATTTCCGAGGCGTGGTTTGCGCGCCTGCTGGGCCTGCAGTTCATCGCGGTGATGCCGGCCTGCACGGCCCCGCAGAAAATCCAGGCCGTGCAAGAGCTGGGCGGCACCTGCGACCTCGTCGATGACCCCACGCAGGTTCATGCCCGCGCCGCTGCGCACGCGGCCAACGGTGCCTGCCATCTCGACCAGTTCGGCCTGGCCGAACGCGCCACTGACTGGCGCGGCAACAACAACATCGCCGAATCCATCCTTGGCCAGCTGCGCCGCGAACCGCAGCCGGAACCGTCGTGGATCGTCTGCGGGGCCGGCACCGGCGGCACCTCGGCCACCATCGGCCGCTATCTGCGCTACCGCCGCCTGAGCACCCGCCTGTGCGTGGCCGAGCCCACCGGCAGCGGCTATGTGCACGGCTGGCGCACTCGCGACCGCAATGCGGTCGCCAGCCAAGCCACCCGGATCGAAGGCATTGGCCGGCCCAAGGTCGAGCCGGGTTTCTTGTTCGAAGTGGTCGATGCGGTGGCCGAAGTGGACGATGCCGCCTCGATCGCCGCCGCCCTGCAGCTGGAAGAACTGCTGGGCACCCGCTACGGCGGTTCCTCCGGCACCAATTTCGTGGCCTGTCTGCAGCTGGCCACGGCGATGCGTGCGCGCGGCGAAGCCGGCAGCATCGTCACCCTGCTCTGCGACCGCGGCAAACGCTACCAGCAGACCCTGTTCGACCCGGCCTGGCGCAGCGCGCACGGCCTCGACCTCACCCCGTGGCAGGGCGCGCTGCAAACCGCGCTGGCCACCGGCACCCTCACCCCACCTGACTGACCCGGATGAGCTTCCACGACCTGCGCGCTTTTCTTTCCGCACTCGAACGCCAAGGCCAGCTGCAACGCGTCAGCGCGCCGGTCGATCCACATCTGGAAACCACCTCCCTGAGCCTGCGCGCACTGCGCGCGGGCGGCCCGGCACTGCTGATGGAACAACCCATCGGCAGCGGCCACGCCTATCTGGGCAACCTCTACGGCCACCGCGATCGGGTGGAAGCCGCGCTGGCCGGGCGGCCGCTGGCATCCTTGCGCGAACTCGGCGAACTGCTGGCGGCGATCAAGGAACCGAAATGGCCGTCGAGCCTGCGCGAGGCGCTGGGCAGCTGGCCGGAGCTGGCGCAGCTGGCCCACGTCGCCCCGCAGAAGGTGCGCGAGGCGGCGTTCCAGCACGAGACCCTGGAAGGCGAGAACGTCGACCTGTCGCGACTGCCGATCCAGCACTGCTGGCCGCAGGATGCCGGCCGGCTCATCACCCTTGGCCTGGTCGTCACCCGCGGCACCCGCAAGCCGCGGCAGAACGTGGCGATCTACCGACAGCAGGTGATCGGCAAGAACCGCATCATCATGCGCTGGCTGCCGCACCGCGGCGGCGCGCTGGATTTCGCCGACTGGAAGGCCAGCCACCCCGGCCAGCCGTTCCCGCTGCTGGTGGCGATCGGCGCCGATCCCGGCACCCTGCTGGCGGCGGTAGCGCCGATCCCGGACACCCTGTCCGAATACGAATTCGCCGGCCTGCTTCGCGGCCAGCGCACCCGCGTCTGGCCGAGCAAACTGACCGGGCTGGACGCCCCGGCCGGCTGCGAGATCCTGCTGGAAGGCTTCATCGACCCCGCCGAAACCGCGCTGGAAGGCCCGTTCGGCGACCACACCGGCTACTACAACGCGCAGGACCAGTTCCCGGTGATGACGATCCAGCGCATGCACCTGCGCAAGAATGCGATCTACCAGGGCAGCTACATGGGCCGCGCGCCGCATGACGAACCCTCGGTGATGGCGATGGCGCTCAACGACGTGTTCGTGCCGCTGCTGCAGAAGGTGTTCCCGGAGATCGTCGACTTCTACCTGCCGCCGGAGGCGTGTTCGTACCGCATCGCGGTGGTGTCGATCCGCAAGCAGTACCCCGGCCACGCGCGCCGGGTCATGATGGGCATCTGGTCGTATCTGCGCCAGTTCACCTATACCAAGTTCGTGATCGTCACCGACGAGGACATCGACGTGCGCGACTGGTCGCAGGTGATCTGGGCGATCTCGACCCGGGTCGACCCGGTGCGCGACAGCGTGCTGATCGACAAAACCCCGATCGACTACCTGGATTTTTCCAGCCCGACCCCGAACCTCGGCTCCAAGCTCGGGCTGGACGCTACCAACAAATGGCCGGCGGAAACCAGCCGCACTTGGAGCAAGCCGATCCAGCTTGATCCCGGCGTGGAGAAGCGCGTGGATGCGCTATGGCGCGAGGTGGCGGCAGGCAACACGCCCGCCGCCTGAGCTGCCGTGCGGCTTACTCCGCGTCCTTGCCCCAGTCCGCGTCGTCAAACAGCTGCGGGTATTGGCCCAGCGCGTCCTGCATCGGCTGCAGTTCCGCCTTGGTGAACTTGCCGGCGCGCGCCGCGTTGGCCCCCGCGATGAACTTCGCCAACAGGCCATGCAGGGTGGCATCGGCCTCCGGCTTGAGCTTGCAATGGGCGAACATGTGCTTGATCGCCGCATCAATCTGCGCCACCGCATTGTCGCGCTGGGTGTCATCCAGATGGCCCATCTCGTAATGGTTCAACAGCTCGGTGGCTTCCCGCAGCTCACGCATGCCTTCGCGCAGCGGTGCATCCGTGGCCCAGCGCTGCGCAGGTGCAGTCACCGGGGCCGCAGGGGCTGCGTGCCCCGCGTGGGCTGCATGGTCATGCTGGGCGACGCCCTGCGTCCCTGCCGGCGCTGCGCAACCGATGCCGGCAAACGCCAAGGCAGACAACGCAATCAGGTATCCGTACTTCATCGAACATCTCCGTGATGCGGGCCAATGCCACGCTTGTCGCTACCTTAGAGCGCGAGGCCCCACCCAGCCATGACCCACGTCAAACCACATCCGCGCGATGGTTCTTCCCCGATTGACCCAAGTCAATGACGCCCTGCGGCACGACCATGACCATGCCCGTTTCCCCATCAGGAGCCCCGCATGCAACTGGTCTGTCCCGCTGGCAACCTGCCGGCCCTGCAGGCGGCGGTGGACGCCGGCGCCAACGCGGTCTACGCCGGCTTCCGTGACCAAACCAATGCGCGCGCCTTCCCGGGGCTGAATTTTTCCGATGACGAGCTGCGCGCCGGCATCCGCTACGCGCATGCGAAAAACGCCAAGGTCTATCTGGCGCTGAACACCTATCCCGACAGCGCGCGCCTTGCCGTCTGGCACGCCGCGGTGGACAAGGCCGCCGAGCTCGGTGCCGACGCCATCATCGCCGCCGAAATGGCGGTGCTCGACTACGCCGCGCGCACCCACCCCAAGCTGCCGCGCCACCTGTCGGTGCAGGGCAGCGCCACCACCGCGCCGGCGCTGCGTTACGCCTTCGAGCGCTTCGGCATCGCGCGCGCGGTGCTGCCGCGGGTGCTGTCGCTGCAGCAGGTCGAACGCCTGTGCGAGAAGTCGCCGGTGGCGCTGGAGGTGTTCGCCTTCGGCAGCCTGTGCATCATGGTCGAGGGCCGCTGCCAGCTGTCCAGCTATGTGACGGGCGCATCGCCCAACCGCCACGGCGTCTGCTCGCCGGCCAAGTTCGTGCGCTGGGACGAGCAGGATGATGGCAGCCGCAGCGTGCGTCTGAACGACGTGCTGATCGACGAATTCAAGCCCGAGGAGCCAGCCGGCTACCCGACCGTGTGCAAGGGCCGCTTCAACGTCGGCAACGAGGTCTTCCACGCGCTGGAAGAGCCGACCAGCCTCAATACCCTGGAGCTGCTGCCGCGCCTGCACCAGATCGGCGTGGCCGCGCTGAAGATCGAGGGCCGCCAGCGCGGCGTGGCCTACGTCAGCTCGGTCACGCGCACCTGGCGCAAGGCGATCGACCAGGTCATCGCCGACGCCGGCAGCTGGCAGCTCAAGCCGGAATGGCAGGCCGAGCTGTCGCGCCACGCCGAAGGCCACCAGACCACGCTGGGCCCCTACCACCGCGCCTGGCACTGAAGGACAACGCAATGAAACTGAGCCTTGGCCCGCTGCAGTATTTCTGGCCGCGCGAACGCACCCTCGCCTTCTACCGCGAGGCGGTGCACTGGCCGCTGGACATCATCTATCTGGGCGAGACCGTCTGCAGCAAGCGCCGTGAGCTGCGCACGCTGGAATGGCTGGCGCTGGCCGAGGAGCTGGCCGCCTCCGGCAAGCAGGTGGTGCTGTCGACGCTGGCGCTGATCGAGGCCGAGGCCGAGCTGAGCGTGCTCGACCGGCAGATCTCGCACGGCGGCTTCTGGATCGAGGCCAACGACCTGTCGGCGGTGCAGCTGTGCAAGGAGAAAGGCCGCCCCTTCGTCGCCGGCCCCACCCTCAACGTCTACAACCACCGCGCATTGGCGATGCTGGCCGAGGACGGCCTGCGCCGCTGGGTACCGGGGGTCGAGCAGGGCCGCAGCCTGATCGGCGAACTCAAGGACGGCGTGCTGGCCGACGGCGGCAGCATGCCGGAGCTGGAAGTCATCGCCTGGGGCCGGCTGCCGCTGTCGTTCTCGGCGCGCTGCTTCACCGCCCGCGCGCTCGACGTGCCCAAGGACCAATGCGGTTTTCGCTGCATCGACTACCCCGACGGCATGCCGCTGGCCACCCGCGAAGGCCGGCCGTTCCTGCGCATCAACGGCATCAGCGTGCAGGGCGAGGAGATCACCGACCTCGGCCCCGAGCTGCCCGAACTGCGCGCGCTGGGCGTGGACATCCTGCGCCTGTACCCGCAGGCCGAGGGCATGGAGGCGATCGTTCGCCACTTCGACGCCGCCCGCGGCGCGGACGCCGCGCCGGCGCGGCTGGGCGAGCGCAACGGCTACTGGTTTGGCGAAGCCGGCATGCGGATGCAGGCTTGACGGCCACCATTCCCTGCGCATGATGGTTGTGCTCGTCAAAGACCGTTGCCAGCGCCCAAGGGGATAGGGATGTCACTGCAAATCGTTCCGGCTTTTTCCATACCAATGGGTTTTGCCAAGCTGGAGGACTGCACAGCGCTCAATGCCGAACTGCGCAGCTTGTTCCTGGCCCGCACCGCACAGCCGGAATATGCCAACCCCGATATTTACACGCACCGCAATCCCGCGCTGTTTGAAAGCAATTTCCGGCTGTTTGAATGGCCGCAACCGGTGATCCAGAAACTGCGGACGTTCTGCCTGCAACATCTGTACGGCCTCATCCGCGAGCTCAATGGCTATGACACCGCCACGTTGTCGCGCCTGCATTCCTCCGAACAGGCCTGGTTTCATGTGACGAAAAAAGGCGGCTATTTCGGCCCCCACAATCATCCACTGCACAGCTGGTCTGGCGTGTATTGCGTCAGCCACGACGGGGATGACCCCGAAAGCGACAGCGGCAAGCTGACCTTCATCAACCCCAACTACGCCGGGTCCATGTTCATCGACATGGCCACGGCCAAAATGCAGCGCCCGTACAGCATGGGCAATATCATGCTGCGACTGAAACCGGGCGATCTCGTGCTGTTCCCGTCATGGCTGTTGCACGAAGTCCTGCCGTACGAAGGCGATGACGTCCGCATCACTGTAGCCTTCAACGTCTGCTTCCGAATGACGGGCATCCAGCCCCAGGGAGGTGCCATCGGCTGAGAATGCGTGCACCGGCATCGTGCACGCCCCAGCCTGCGCGGCTCATTCCTGGACGCGAAAATGTGCGCCCAAGCTTTCCCGGCGCGCTGTTGCAGCATCCAGAAGCGCACCTGCCAACGTCGCCTGCCAACCGTTGAACGCGGCGCAGGCACGTCGCCCTTCCTTCAGCCCCGCTTGGCATCGCAACGGCCCCATCGTCTGCATCAGCACCGCACGCAGTGCGATGAGGTCACCCTCCGCCAGGCTCTCCGGGTGCAGCACAATCTGTGCGGCATTGGCATCTGGCTGATCGTATGGCGGGGGAAGCCCACGCAATATGGCCCCCAGCCGACGCCCAAACACCACGCCCTCCAGCAGCGAATTGCTGGCCAGTCGATTGGCACCGTGCACGCCATTGCAGGCGACTTCGCCTACCGCGTACAGGCCAGCGATGCTGCTGCGGCCGTCGGCGTCGACGTCGATCCCGCCCATGTGGAAATGCGCGGCGGGCGTCACCGGGATCGGCTGCACGCGCGGGTCGATGCCGTGATCCATGCAGGCGTGGAAGACGGTGGGGAATCGTTTCGGGAAATCGGCGCCAACCACCGATGCATCCAGCAACGCACCGCCATCCTGACAGGCTTGAAAGACCCGGCGGGCCACGGTGTCACGCGGGGCCAGATCACCCAGCGGGTGCACGTCGGCCATCAGAGCACGGCCCAGGCTGTCACGCAGGGTTGCACCGGCACCGCGCAGGGCCTCAGTCACCAAGGGCAGGCTGTGCACGCCCGGCAGCGCCAAGGCGGTGGGATGGAACTGCACGAATTCGAGGTCGCGCAGGCGGACACCCACCGCCTGTGCCAGCGCCAGACCGCTGCCATCGGCATCGGCGGGGTTGCTGGTCTGGGCAAACAGGCCGCCGATGCCGCCCGTGGCCAGCACCACCGCGCGGCCATGCACCACGCTGCGCCGCCCTTCGGCATCGGTCATGCAAACGCCACAGACCTGGCCATCCCGCATCAGCAAGCCATCGACTTCGACGCCAGCCTGTCGCGTGATGTGCGCTGCCGCACGCGCAGCCGCCACCAAGGCCTCCATCACTCGGGCGCCCGTGGCATCGCCTCCGGCGTGGACGATGCGCGGGCGGTCATGCCCGCCTTCCCGCCCGAATTGCAGGCGGCCGTCCGGATGCCGATCGAAGGCCACGCCGATCGCCTGCAGCCATTGCACCGCCTCGCCTGCACTGGAGGTCAGCAGCTCCACGATGCGGGCATCATTGTGATGACTGCCGGCCACGCAGGTGTCATGCGCATGCGCCGCAGGCGTATCCCCCTCGGCAATCGCGGCCGCGATGCCACCCTGCGCCATCGCGCTGGCGACGCCTTTCGCACCGGGGGCGCGGGTCAGCAGCAGCACCGGTGCAGGGGCGGCAGCCAAGGCCGTGGCCAGGCCGGCGATGCCACCGCCGACCACGATGATGGGAGCTGCCGCGCTCACACTTTTTCGCCGCGACCTACCGCCAGCATGCGGTCCAGCGCACGCCGCGCGCCGACGATCACATCGTCAGGCACATGCACTTCGTTGCGCAGATCGCGCAGGCAAGCGTGGATATTGGGCAGGGTGATGCGCTTCATGTGCGGGCACAAATTGCAGGGCTTGATGAACTCGACCTGCGGAAACTGATTGCGCAAGTTGTCGGCCATCGAGCACTCGGTGATCATCGCCACCCGCTTCGGCTGTTCCTTTTCCAGCCACTTGCCCATGGCGCTGGTGGAACCGACGAAATCGGCCTCGGCCAGCACCTCCGGCGGACATTCGGGATGGGCCACGATCTTGGCGTCGAAGCGCTCGCGGGTGTGGCGGGCTTCCATCGCGGTGAATTTCTCATGGACTTCGCACTGGCCATTCCACAGCACCAGTTCGACGTCGGTCTGGGTGGCCACCCAGGCACCGAGGAACCGGTCGGGCAGGAAGATGAGCTTGTTGACGCCAAATTCCTTGGCGATGGCATTGACCACATGCACCGCATTGGCCGAAGTGCAGCAGGCATCGGACACGGCTTTCACCGCCGCGCTGGTGTTGACGTAGCTGACCACCGGGATGCCCGGATGCTGGGCGCGCAAGGCCAGCACATCTTCCGCCGTGATCGACGACGCCAGCGAGCAGCCGGCCTCCAGGTCGGGGATCAGCACGGTCTTGTGCGGGGCCAGGATCTTGGTGCTCTCGGCCATGAAATGGACGCCGCAGAGCACGATCAGGTCGCTCTCGCACTGTGCCGCAGCCTGCGCCAGCGCCAGCGAATCGCCGGTGATGTCGGCCACGCCGTGGAAGATTTCCGGCGATTGGTAGCTGTGCGCCATGATCACGGCGCCGCGCTCGCGCTTGAGCGCCTCGATCGCAGCCACCCACGGCAAGTGCAACGGCACTTCCAGGCAGGGCATCAATTGTTCGAGTTTTTCGACCAGCGGCGCATAGCGAGTTTCGAGGTCCGGGGTCCAAGCGGGTGCGGAAAGTGCGTTCATTTCTACTCGTGGGGGAATAGGCAACGCCCGCGCGGCGGTGCGTCGCACGGGCAGCGGCGGATTCTAACGAAGCTCAGCCCTTGGCGTGATAGGCCGTACGCGCGGCATCGGCGAAACGAGCACCCCGGTTCAGGGCGATGCGCAGCCCCAGCGGCACCTTTTCCCAAGGCAGACGGTCCAGCAGGTTGCGTGCGGTCAGGCCCAGCTCGACATCGCCCGTCAGCACCAGACGACGTTGGAAAAACAGTGTATCGGCATCTTCCAGCCGCCCCGCCAACAGCAGCAGGTCGGTGGCCGTGCCTCGCACCGTCGCCTCGGCGGGCGCATCGACGACCAACAGGCGCTCGCCCTGCAACTCCACCACCCAGCGCAGGCCAAGATCCTTGACCTCGATCCCCAGCCGACGCCCGGCCATGAAATCCAGCGTGCCGTCCGTGATCGGCGCCGCCAATACCTTGGCCATGGCCCGCTCCAGCAGGCGCGCCTGCACGGCCGGCGGAATGACCTTCAGCAAAGGCGCGATGCGCCGAGGCGGGGGCACGAAACGCAGCAGGGCGTGTGCCGAGGACGTAGGGGGCGTGGTGGTCGTGTGCATGGTGGTCGCGATCATGCGGCCTGTCCCACCCTGCCCTCCTTGATCCAGATCAGCTTCCAGACCTTGGGCACGACAGGCGTCACCGATGGCCATGCCCAGCACGTGCTCGGCGATGCCGGGGCGCAACCCGACTTTGGCCGCCAGTGTTTCCGCACGCTGGCGTACCCGGCGCTCTCGTGCGATGTCGCGCCCATTGGCACCCGACGCCACCTTCAGCCGTCCCGCCAGCTTCGCCAGCCGCTGGCGCGCCGCCAGCAGCAGCACCAAGCCGTCATCCACACCGTCGATCGCCAGCCGCACGGGGGTCAGCCCCGGGGTCCGCTCAGTCATCGCAAGCTCCCTTCTGCGTGATGCGCACAAAACAATAGGCGCGATGCCAAGCCCTGGCCAATGCACACCCCGTGGCCAGATGGGCCAGCACCAGCGTGCCCCCGGCCCAGGGCGCCAGCAAGGGCCTGCAGGTTGCAGCCAACAGCATCGGCACGGCCAGCACATGCAGGGCCAGCACCACGGCCTTGTCACGGGCCGGTAGCAGCAGCTGCACGCCCGGCAGGTGAACGCCGCGGCCGCAGCGGCGCTGCAGGCCGATCCAGCCCAAAAAGGCGGAAATCTCCAGCAACATGCCGGTCACCAACAGCGGCAACCCCGCGCCCAAAACCAGTACGCCGACGCGCACCGCGCTGCTTTCGCCGCCCGCGATCAGCAGCAGCGCCGCAACGGCCAATGCCGTCAATCCAGCCATCCAGAAATACGTCAACGGTACCCGCCGCAGCCTTGCGCCGCGACGTTGCAGCAACAGCCCGCCCAGCGCGAATGCCAGCCCCAGCAGCCCGCTGCCGTACCGCAGTCCGGGCAACGCCATCCCTGCCAGCGCCGCCAGCAATGCTGTCAGCAGCAAGCCATACGTCGCCAGCGACCACGCCACCTGCGCGCGGACTGGCACCATCGCCGCGCCCTGGAACATCGGCATCACCACCCGCCCCACTGCCGCCAGCAGGGCCGCTACCCAACCCAGCACGCCCCAGCCAGCGTGAACGTTCGTCCACATCTGCAACGGCAGCGGCACGACCCCATCCACCCCCAGCGTCAGCATCAGCCCCAGCACTGCGGTCAGCAGCGCCGCCGCCAGCGCCCCGCCGACACCCCATCGCAGCAGGTGCTGCCCGACGGCCATCAGCAGCCCCGGCAACAGCATCGTCGCCAGCAAGGCGAATGCCGCCAACAGCACGATGCCCCCCAACACGGGCGTCAACATCATCGGCCAGCGCAGCGCCAGCACCAACAGCAACACGCCAAAGTTGAACAGCGCGTGCAGCGCCAGCGCCGCGCCGCGGCCACCGTGCACCCGCACCCCGGCCGCCACCGGCAGGAACTGCAGCAGGCTGCCGAGCATCGCATTGCCAAGAAACCCCAGCGCCAACATGTGGGTCAGGGCCAACGTTGGCCCGGCCCAGCGCGAGGCAAAAGCGGCACTGCCGTCGAAGGTCAACAGGCCGCCAGTGCCCACCCCCCAGAGCACCGCACTGAACAGGAAGCGCTGCGGCGTCGAAGGCGCCGGCGCCTGCTGCATCGCCAGCTTGGTCATCGCCCAGCCATTACCCGTTGGGACAAAGAATGGCCACGCATGTACCGCCATCGCTGCAGGGCTCTGCACGCCAGTGCAAGCCACGCAACGCCAAGGCCTCCAGCAAGGGGGCCGGCAACACGGGGGTCAGCACCTCCACGGTCTGTCCGGGTTGCAGGGCATCTGCGGCGGCCAATGCCTGCAGCAACGGTTCCGGTGCGGGCAGATCACGCAGGTCCAGCCGGGTCATGGCGCCAGCCCTCGCGTACCGCGCCATTCCACCTGCAGCCAAAACTTGGTGTTGTCCCGTGCGAAGCCATCGGCACGGTAGTCGGCCAGTTTCACCAAACCACTCACGCCTCCCGGCAGGGGAAACCCCAAGGACGCGTTCCACTCCCGGCCATAGTGCACGCTGCCGACGTCGGACCGGTAGTCATGCCAGGCAATTGCCCAGTTCAATTTCCCGTCGTACTTGCCGGTGCCGAATTTGCCGCCGGCCCCAACATAACGATCGTCCAGACCCCGAGCCGGCGTGACGCCGAACTGGTCATCCCAGCCATTGAACAGATGCAATGTCGCCAACGGTGACTGCACCGCCACGCGCCCATTGCCCCCCAGACGCTCCCAACCGGCACGCAGCGTCGTCTTGCCATGTGTCCAGGAAGGCTCCAGCAACCAGTAATCCAACCCAAACCCGACCGGGTTGCGCGCATGATCGGTCTGCCGGGCGTACTCCGCCGACCAGCCGAAGCCCTGCCCGCCCTTGCCGGCACTGCCCGTCCAGCGCAGCCCCCAGGTTGCGGTGGAAGCACTGGCCACGTCCCGATCATCGTGCAGATAGGCGTAGCCCACCAGCTGGTGCGAAGCGTGTTTCCAGCCGAGGTTGAGCAGGTGGCTATCCAAATCACGCTCGCGCGCCAGGCGGTTCAGCGCCTTGTCACTCGCCACGCGATGCACCTTGTCCAACCAGTAGTACTGGAGTGTCACGTCCTTGGCCGGCTTCCACTGCGCACCCAGTGCATCGAAAGTCTGCTCGTTTTGCCGCCACCCCACGCTGCCCACCCAACGCTGGTTGTCCAGGGCAATCCGTTGCCGCCCCACGGTTACGCCCCCGCGGGCTTGTTTCCAGCCCACCCAGGCTTGATTGAGCTCGGCGCCGGTCGGATCCAGCACTGTCGGGTAAGCCGTCTTGCCATTGGCGCCGCTGTTGTAGTTGCCGGCTCCGGCTACGCCCTCACCTTCCAGCAGTACCGTCCAGCCTGCCGCAGGCGTCAACCGAAGGCCAGCGCGCAAACGCGCCGTGGTGGCGCCGGCATCGCGCCCGAACCCTGCATCCTCCACCTGTTCGTGTCGCAGGCGCAGATCCCATTCCAATGCCGCCTTCTGGGTTTCTGCGGCGAGAAGCGGGAATGCAGGAGCCAAGGCGATGACAAGAGCGGAAACCAGTCGTGTATGGTTGTGCATGGCTGCGTCCGATGGGGAGGAATTGGGCGCAAGGTTCCGCGCTCCCTGCAGGCCGCGTTTTGATGCAGATCAAGCAAAAGTCACGCCCTCTCCCACGCCGTAGACGGGTTTGATTTGGATCAATTTAGCCCTCCCAGCGACCCACCATGCTTGCACCAACGAAGCACACACCACCTCAGAAGGGAACTTCACGATGAAACCCGCAGTCCGGTACGCCTCACTGGCCTTGGCCGTCGCGGCCACCTTGGCTTTTTCCGCTTGCCGCATTGAACAGCCGACTCCGGCACCGGACGGCGCCGTCCAGAAGGAAGAAACCGGCGGCTCAGCCAAGGGAGACTTCGGCCCGCCGGTAGGCGAACCTGTGCAGGCCGTCCTGACGGCCCCGCCGATGGTGCCGCCGCCGACCGGCCGCAGCCAGCCGGCCAAGGTCATCGTCTCCCTCGACGTGATCGAAAAGGACATGGAAATTTCCGAAGGTGTGTCCTACACCTTCTGGACCTTCGGCGGCACCGTGCCCGGCAGTTTCATCCGCGTGCGTCAGGGCGACACGGTGGAGTTCCACCTGCGCAACATGCCCGACAGCAAAATGCCGCACAACATCGACTTGCACGGAGTGACCGGCCCAGGCGGCGGCGCGGCGTCCAGCTTCACCGCTCCCGGCCACGTCAGTCGCTTCAGCTTCAAGGCCCTCAATGCCGGCTTGTATGTCTAACATTGCGCCACCGCACCAGTAGGCATGCACATCGCCAATGGCATGTATGGCTTGATTCTGGTCGAGCCGCCGGAAGGCCTGCCCAAGGTCGACCGTGAGTACTACGTCATGCAGGGTGATTTCTACACCACCGGCAAGTACCGCGAGAAAGGCCACCAGCCGTTCGACATGAACAAGGCCATCGACGAGAACCCCACCTACGTGCTCTTCAACGGCATGGAAGGCTCAATGACCGGTGACAAGGCCCTGAAAGCCAAGACCGGAGAAAAGGTTCGCCTTTTCGTCGGCAACGGTGGCCCCAACCTGGTGTCCAGCTTCCACGTCATCGGCGAGATCTTCGACAAGGTCTGGTACGAAGGCGGCACCAAGTTCCAGGAAAATGTGCAAACCACCCTGATCCCGGCCGGTGGCGCAGCCATGATGGACTTCCACATGGAAGTACCGGGCAGCTACGTGCTGGTGGACCACAGCATCTTCCGCGCCTTCAACAAGGGTGCATTGGCAATCCTGCAGGCCGAGGGCAAGGAGCGCAAAGACATCTACTCGGGCAAGGAAGTCGATGCCGTCTATCTGGGTGACCAGGCCGCCGGCACCAATCGTGCGCCCGTCGCCGCCGCAGCCGCTTCTGCGCAAGCCGGCAACCTGACCAAGGACGAGCAGATCGCCGCCGGCAAGGTGGTCTTCGCAGGCACCTGCTCGACCTGTCATGGCGCCGACGGCAAGGGCATGGAGGGCGTGTTCCCGCCGCTGGCCAATTCGGACTACATCAAGGCCAACCCCAAGCGCGTGCCGGAGATCATCCTGCACGGCCTGGTGGGCCCGGTGAAGGTCAACGGCAAGGATTACAACTCCAATATGCCGCCCATGAGCCAGCTGACAGACGACGAGGTGGCCAACATCTCCACCTACGTCCTCAACAGCTGGGGCAACCCGGGCGGTCAGGTCAGCAAGGCCGATGCTGCCAAGGCGCGTGCTGCCAAGCCCTCCAACGCTTCGGACGGCCACTGAGCCATGCGCAAGCCACTGGTCGCCCTGCTCCTCGTCGTTCTGCCCCTCGCCGGCCTCGCGGCCGGTGCGGTGGCAGGGCGTTATGCCGGGCTGCCGGGCGGCCAGTTCAAGTCCGTGCTGCGCTATGAGGACGCCAAGAACGGCGTGCGCATCAAGCCTTTTGCATTGATGCGCAAGCCCGTCACCAATGCCGACTTCCAGCGCTTTCTGAAACGTCATCCCGAATGGCGGCGTGACAGGGTCTCCAGCGTCTTCGCGGAAAAACGCTATCTCTCGCATTGGGCAGGCCCGGATACGCTGGGCCCCAACGCCCTGCCGGATCGGCCTGTGGTCTGGGTGAGCTGGTTTGCGGCGGACGCCTTCTGCAAATCGCTGGACGCCCGCCTGCCGACTTGGAACGAGTGGGAATACGCGGCCGCCGCAGATGAATCCCGCCGTGATGCGCGCCAGGACCCCGCCTGGCGTGAACGCATTCTGGGTTGGTATTCCCGCTCATCCAAGGAAGCACTGCCGCGGGTCGGGCTGCAGGCACCGAATGTCTATGGCGTGCATGACCTGCACGGCTTGGTGTGGGAGTGGACCGAAGACGCCTCCGCCTTGATGGTCGACAGCGACAACCGCACCCAGGGTGATCCCAACAAGGCCAAGTTCTGCGGTGCCGGGGCCTTGTCGATGGATGATCGCGAAAACTATGCGGTGATGATGCGGGTGGCCATGCTGTCGTCGCTGGAAGGCCGCGACACCACCGCCAACATGGGCTTCCGCTGCGCAAGGAGCGCACCATGACACTTGCTTCGTTGAAACGGTTGTTTGCTGGTTTCGCCGCTACCGCCTTGCTGGCCATGGCCACGGTCGCCAGTGCCGCCAAACCGGCAGCCGCCCTGCCGGGGGATTCAATCTACCAATTGCAGTTGCCGCTGACCGACAGCAACGGCCAGACCCGCGATTGGCGTGCACTGCGCGGCAAGCCGCAGCTGGTCACGATGTTCTACACCTCCTGCAAATTCATCTGTCCGTTGATCATCGAATCGGGCAAGGCCGTGGAGCGCCAGCTCACGCCGGCGCAGCAAAAGCGTCTGGGTATCGTGATGATCAGCATGGACCCCGCCCGCGATACGCCTGCTGCCCTCAAGAAAATTGCCGATCAACGCAAGCTCGACGGCAGCCGCTGGACGCTGGCCTCCCCGAGGGCCGGGGATGTGCGTGCCGTGGCCAGTGTTTTGGGCATCCGCTACCGGCTATTGGCTGACGGCGAGTTCAACCACAGCAGCGTGCTGATCCTGGTCGATGCCGAGGGCCGCATCCTGGCCCGGACCGAGAAAATCGGCTCCAAGCCGGATCCGGAGTTCGTCAGTGCCGTCCGCAAGGCATTGGGTGGCTGACGTCACGGCGGCGGCAATACATCCTCACCACAGCCACAGCGTCAGCACGAAAGCCAGCAGCATGCAGGCGATGCCCGGCAACAAGCGCAGCGCATAAGCGCGTCCGCCACTGGCCCATGCCAGCGTCATTTTGGTCGCCGAATTGGCGGCCAACCCCAGCGCCAGCCCAGGCAGAACAGCATCCAGATTGACCCTGCCCGCGGCCACCAGTTGCGCCGCCGACGCAGCTGCGGCATGCACATCGGCAAAGCCGGATACAGCCAGCACCGCATCCAGCGCCACATCCCCCAGCCAAGCCTGCAGCGCTGCAGACGTCACCATGACCGTGGCCAGGATCACGACAAACAGCAAGGCCTGTCGCGGTTCAAAAGCACGCCCATCCCCTGTGGTTTCTTCCGTCGACACCGCGCGCGCAGCATGCGCGGCCACCAGCGCAAAACCCACCACCACCACGCCTGATGACAGCAAGGCCGGCCACAAACGCATCAGCAAGGGCGGCGACATCAGACCCACGACCACCGCAAGCTGCACCACCGTGCTGACATTCGACAGCATCCCTGCCCCGGCACAGGCGCTTGCCAAGGCCGGTTCCCGCCGCGCCCGTGCCCCCATGCTGGCAATGGTGGCGGAACTGGAGGCAAATCCTCCCGCAAACCCGGCCAGCAACAGTCCGTTGCGGGCACCGAACATGCGTTTGGCAACATGCCCCAGCGCACTGATTGCCATGACGATGACAGCCAGCAGCCACAGATTCCTCGGATTCAGCACCTGCCACGGATCGATGGTGCGATTCGGCAACAAGGGCAGCACCACGGTCGCCATCGCCGCCAACAGCAGCGCATCGTGCAATTCCTGATCGGTCAGCACCTTGTGCACGAAATGGTGCGCCCGCGTCTTCATTGCCAGCAACAAGGCCACCGCAACGCCCAGCCCCGCGGCCAGCGCCCGCTCGCGCATGGCCAGGACCCCAAGCAGAAACACCACCAGCATTGCAGTTTCGGTGGTCAGTCCGGGGTCGCTTCCACGGCTGGAACGGTAGCTGGCCAAGGCAGCCAACACCACGAATGCGCCCCCCAAGGCGATCCCGATGCCGCCAATGCGCTCCGCAATCGCCCCCGCCATGGCGATCAGCGCAAATGTTCGTACCCCAGCCACGGCCGGGGCGTGGCCATCACGGCGGCGTTCCCGCTCCACGCCTACCAGCAGGCCAAGGCCCAGTGCCAAGGCCACCCCATACAGGGTTTCAAGGTCCATCGTCATCGCTGCAGCTTTACCAACGCCGCGCCTGCAGGCAAGCCCCGCAGGCCAAAGGCAGGCAGCGGCTCAGGCGCGATCGCGTTTACGCGGCTGCGGGGTAAGGCTGTCGTTGCCACCGTTGGCGGCAAGGCAAAGCGCTTCTTCGTCCAAGATGCGGACACGCCGGCCACGGACCTCGATCACGCCATCCTCGTGCAGGCGACTGAAGCCGCGACTGACGGTTTCCAGCACCAGCCCCAGGTAACGGGCAATTTCATCACGGCTCATCGGCAGCTGGAAATCGTCGGCCGGCCGTCCGATGCGACGGAAACGCTGGCTCAGACTATGCACGAACAAGGCCACCCGCTCACCGGCCTGACGACGGGAGAGCAAATCTACGTGATCGTGGTCCCGGTCCGCGCTCTGGCCGATCACGCGCAGCAACTGGCCCTGCAGGCTGGGCAGCTGGGCTGCAATTGAAGTCAACTGGGCAAATGGCAATTCGCACACGCGGGCATCGGTCATGGCCACCGCCTCACAGCGGTGGTGGCCACTGCCGATCGCATCCAAACCGAACAGCTCGCCGGGCAAATGGAAGCCCAGCACGTGCTCCTCACCGCTGGTGTTGACCACCACCGTCTTGAAGCTGCCCTCGCTGGCCACATACACCGCGCGCAACGGGTCGCCACTGCGGAACAGGCTCTCCCCCTTGACCAAGGGCTTCCGACGCTGGACCACGGTGTCCAAGCGCCGCAGATCCCGGCCATCCACCGACGTCGGGAGGCAGAGCATCTGGAGCGAGCATTCGGAGCAACTTCGGCGCAATCTGGCCAAATCCAGCGCGACGGGCTCACTCATGGCTGCATTTCTTCGATACGCATGGGTACAATTATGCGACTTAACGGCGCACTTTTCCCCTCCCCCCTTGCATTGGCCTAACCGAAATGGTTGGCCGGCATTTCTTTCGTTTTGATTATGGTCAAACCCGTGCCCGGCGGGTTGGGTCATCATAGTCCTGCACTTCCCGGAGACCCGCATGCAAGCCATGACAGGCACATACAACGACAAGGTGGTTCACCAGTTCGCGGTCGCAACCGTGTTCTGGGGCATCATCGGCATGGCAGTTGGCGTTTTGCTTTCCGCCCAACTGTACTGGCCCGCCCTGAACTTCGATATCCCTTGGTTGACCTACAGCCGCCTTCGGCCGCTGCACACCAACGGGGTGATCTTCGCCTTCGGCGGCTCGATCCTGTTTGCCACGTCACTGTACGTGGTCCAGCGCACCTGCCACGTCCGCCTGATTTCGGACAAGCTGGCCAGCTTCGTGTTCTGGGGATGGCAGGCCTGCATGCTAGGCGCCGTCATCACCCTGCCCATGGGGATCACCCAGAGCAAGGAATACGCCGAGCTCGAATGGCCGCTTGACCTGCTGATCGCCATCGTCTGGGTGGCCTACGGCTGGCTGTTCTTCGGCACGATCGTCAAGCGCCGGGTCAAGCACATCTACGTCGCCAACTGGTTCTATGGCGCCTACGTGATCGCCGTGGCGCTGCTGCACATCGTCAACAACATCGTGATGCCGGCCGGGCTGTGGAAGTCGTACTCGGTCTACAGCGGCGCGGTGGATGCGATGGCGCAATGGTGGTACGGCCACAACGGCGTGGCGTTCCTGCTCACCGTCGGCTATCTGGCGATGATGTACTACTTCGTGCCCAAGCAGGCGCAGCGTCCGATCTACTCCTACCGCCTGTCGATCGTGCACTTCTGGGCGCTGATCTCGATCTACATGTGGGCCGGCCCGCACCACCTGCACTACACCGCCCTGCCGGACTGGGCGCAGTCGGTGGGCATGGTGTTCTCGGTGATCCTGCTGGCGCCCAGCTGGGGCGGCGCGATGAACGGCATCCTCACGCTCTCGGGCGTCTGGCACAAGCTGCGCACCGACCCGATCCTGAAGTTCCTGATCGTGGCCATCAGCTTCTACATGATCGCCACCTTCGAAGGCCCGATGCTGTCGATCAAGACGGTCAACTCGCTCTCCCATTACACCGACTGGACCGTGGGCCACGTGCACGCCGGCACCCTGGGCTGGGTGGCGATGATCTCGATCGGCTCGCTGTACGCGCTGTATCCGCGCCTGCTGGGCCTGCAGCAGATGTACTCCACGAAGTGGATCGACGCCCACTTCTGGCTGCACACCATCGGCGTGGTGTTCTACATCGTCTCGATGTGGATCGCCGGCATCACCCAGGGCCTGATGTGGCGCGCCACCAACGCCGACGGCACGCTGACCTACAGCTTCGTCGAGGCGCTGACCGCTACTTACCCCTATTACCTGGGTCGCTTGCTGGGTGGTTCGTTGATTTTGGCCGGCATGTGCCTGATGGGCTTGCACATGTGGAAGACCTGGCAGCAGTCGCGTCGCGTGGCCGAACACCCGGTGTTGGCCCCGCATTCCGACGAAGCGCACGCCTGAGGACGAACGATGGGAATCGCACACGAGAAACTTGAAAAGAACATCGGCCTGATGGCCGTGCTGGCTGCTGTCGCCGTTTCGCTTGGCGGTCTGGCCGAAATCGTCCCGCTGATGTTCCAGGCCGAGGCGATCCAGCCGTTGCCGGGGGTCAAGCCCTATCCGGCACTGGAACTGGCGGGGCGCGACGTCTACGTCCGCGAGGGCTGCTACAACTGCCACTCGCAGATGGTGCGCACGCTGCGCTTCGAAACCGAGCGCTATGGCCACTATTCGCTGGCCGGCGAATCGGTCTACGACCGTCCCTTCCAGTGGGGCAGCAAGCGCACGGGCCCGGATCTGGCGCGCGTCGGCGGCCGCTATTCCGATGACTGGCATCGCGTCCATCTGATCAACCCCCGCGACGTGGTGCCGGAATCCAACATGCCCGGCTTCCCCTGGCTGGAAAAGGCCAAGCTCGACGGCGGCACCGTGCAGCGGCACATGCTTGCCCTCAAGCGCTTGGGCGACCCCTACAGCGACGCCGACATCAAGGGCGCCCCTGCGGCCGTCAAGGACAAGACCGAGCTGGACGCCCTGGTGGCCTACCTGCAAGGTCTCGGCAAGAACGCACCCCGAGGGAACCAGTGATGTTGTCCGGCATCGTGACCATCGTGCTGTTGCTGCTGTTCATCGCCGTCTGGGCGTGGGCCTGGCAACCACGCCTGCGCAACCATTTCGAAGCGACGGCACGCCTCGCCGTGGATGACGGCGTGCCGGCCGGCGAGGAACTCGCCGACGATGAAGGGAGGAACAAGGCATGACCACCGCGTGGAACTGGTACGTCATCATTCTGGCGCTGTTCAACCTGCTGGGCATCACCTGGCTGTTGTGGTGGACGGCCAAGCGCCGCCCCGGTGATCCCAAGCCGGAGCAGACCAGTCATTACTGGGACGGCGACATCACCGAATACAACAAGCCGATGCCGCGCTGGTGGATCAATGGCTTCTATTTGGCCATGGTGTTCGGCTTCGCCTATCTGTTCTGGTATGGCGGCTGGGGCAGCTACGAAGGCCTCGGCAAGTGGAGCTCGAAGGCCGAGCACGACAAGGAAGCCGCGCTCGCCAATGCCAAACTGGAGAAAACCTTCGCACCGTACAAGGGCTTGGCCATCGACGCTCTCGCTCGTGACCCGCAGGCCGTGAAGCTGGGCAAGTCCATCTTTGCCAACACCTGCGCCACCTGCCATGGCTCTGCAGCCAAGGGCGCGATTGGCTACCCCAACCTCACCGACACCATCTGGCATTGGGGCAGCACGCCGGAAGCAGTACTGCAGACCGTTGCAAATGGCCGTGAAGGCGTGATGCCGCCATGGGGCAAGATTCTGCAGGGCATGGGGGGCCCGGATGCCGTCGAGTACGTGATCGCCTATGTCCACCAGCTCAGCGAGAAGGACGGCGCCAACCGAACCGACTACGCCGCGGCACAGGGCAAGAAGCTGTATGAAGGCGTTTGCGTGGCCTGCCACGGCAAGGACGGCAAGGGCGACCCGAAAGTCGGCGCACCGAACCTGACCGACGACTACTGGATGTATGGCGACAGCCGCGAGTCGCTGCGGGAGACCATCACCAACGGTCGTCACGGGGTGATGCCCGCATGGGGTAACATATTGGGCGACACCCGCACACGCCTGGTTGCGGCCTACGTTTGGTCGCTGTCCCATCAGGCCAAGCCAGGCACATCCGCCCAGCAATGACCGATTTCACCACCCCGAGTTTTGACCATCCGCCGCGCCCTCTGGCGCAGCGGATCGGGGCCATCCTGTGGCCAAGTTTCTTCGCTGCCGGGGTGGCCACCATGGTCTTTTTCGCTTTCATCGACCCACTGGAACTGCGGGACATGACTTTCCCGCAGCTGCCCGTCACCCGCGGGCTGGGTTACACGATCGGTTTCTTCACTTTTTGGCTGGCGACAGCGTCGTCCAGTCTGTTCACCTGGATCCTGCTGCGGCCTGCAAGCCGCTTCAATGGACCCAAAACCAGGTAATTTCGCCGTGAGCAAACGCATCGACATCGACCTGCTGGATTCCGGCGGCGACTCCGTCTATGTGAGCGAGCGCAAGGTCTACCCGCGCGATGTCTCCGGGCGTTTCGACCGCCTGCGCAAACTGGCCGTGTTCTGGCTGCTGGGGATGTACTACCTCTTCCCCTGGCTGCGCTGGGACGGCCGCCAGGCGGTGCTGTTCGACCTGCCGGCGCGCAAATTCCACGTATTCGGCCTGACCTTCTGGCCGCAGGATTTCAGCCTGCTGGCCATGCTGTTGATGATCCTGGCCTTCACCCTGTTCTTCACCACGGCGCTGGCAGGACGTCTGTGGTGCGGCTACGCCTGCCCGCAGACGGTCTGGACCGAATGCTTCCTGTGGATGGAACGCTGGACGGAAGGTGACCGCGCCAAGCGGATGAAGCTGGATGCCGCGCCATGGAGTCGCGAGAAGCTCCTGCGCAAGGGCAGCAAGCACTTGCTGTGGCTGGCGTTCGCACTCTGGACCGGCTTCACCTTCGTGGGTTTCTTCACTCCCATCACCAGCCTCGGCGCCCGCCTGCTGCCCTTCGACTGGAATGGCTGGGAAACCTTCTGGGTGTTGTTTTATTCACTGGCCACCTGGGGCAATGCCGGCATCCTGCGCGAGCAGGTGTGCAAGTACATGTGTCCCTACGCGCGCTTCCAGAGCGCGATGTTCGACCGCGACACGTTGATCATCGCCTACGACCCCATGCGCGGCGAACCACGCGGCCCGCGCAGGAAAGGGCTGGCCACCGTGCTTGAGCGCGCACGCGGCCTGCTCGACGCGCGCACGGCTTACGACTATGTGTTCCGTGCCAGCCGTCATCCCAGTGCAGCTGCTTCCCGCCTGCACACTGGCGGGACGGTGATGCTGGAGGACGTTGCAGTGGAGGCCGCGCCGCTGCCGAAATTCGAGCCGGAGCAGCTGGGTGACTGCATCGATTGCACGATGTGCGTGCAGGTCTGCCCGGTCGGTATCGATATCCGCAATGGCTTGCAGTACGAGTGCATCGCCTGCGGCGCCTGCATCGACGCCTGCGACGAGGTGATGGACAAAATGGGCATGCCCCACGGCCTGATCCGCTATACCACCCAGCACGCGCTGGATGGCCAGGCCGTGCATGTACTGCGCCCCCGCATCTTCGTCTACGCCACCCTGCTCACTGCCTTGGTGGCCGCTTGGACTTGGGGGGTATTCAACCGCAGCCCCCTGATTGCTGATGTGCTGCGTGACCGCAACGCCTTGTACCAGCAGCGCGACGATCGCGTGAGCAACGGCTACACGCTGAAACTGGTCAACAAGTCCGAAGCCCCGCACCGCTACAGCGTCACCCTTGCCTCCGATGGCAAGGTTCCCTACACCTTGAGTGGGTCGCCGCTGCTGGTTCAGGTCCCGGCCGGGGCCGTGGTGTCACAGGAAGTCGAAATCGAGGCACCCGCGAAGGCCGTCAAGGGCCGTCAGGACCTGCGCTTCGTGATCGAGGCCGACGACGGCAGCGCCAAGGCGAACGTGGACAGCACATTCTTTGGGCCGATGTAAGCCAGGAACGCACACATGGAACACCCCTCCTCCCCTTGGCGCCAGCCCATTGTCTGGCTGATGGTCGTCCTCGTCGGTGCCGTGGTCATCGGCAGCGTCATCATGCTCAAACTGGCCGGCAACGGTGACAGTCTGGATGCGGTGCCCGACAAGGTGCAGCGCACCGGGCAGACGCAACAGGCCGATCTGGGGCCCGACGCACGTGCCGCCGAGCGCAAGCTGGGGGCCATCGTGCGCATCGACGACGAGCACGGCTTCGTGGAAGTCCTGCCGGTCAGTGGCGACTTCGAACGTGCCGCACCGCTGCAGCTTTCCCTGCGCCACCCCACCCGTGCCGCCGATGATCTCGTGTTGGACCTGCCCGCCACCGACACCGGCTGGCGGGTCGAGGCCAAGCCCGCCACCGACCATGACTGGCTGGTGCAGCTGGCCCCCGCCAGCGGCGACGCTTGGCGCCTGCGTGGCCGCTTGCCGCGCGGACAACTGGCCGGACAGCTGCGACCCGCCGTGGGCGAAACGCAGCCGTAACCGGCGTGGGCACCTTGGCGGTTTGCCATCATTGCGGCGAGGCGTTGCCGCAGTCTCCTGTTTCGCTGGAAATCAACGGCCAGGCACGCCCGTTCTGCTGTGGCGGCTGTGCGGCAGCGGCGCGCTGGATCGTCGAAGCAGCGCTTGATGACTACTACCGCCTTCGCGACCGACCGGCAGGCCGCGTCGATGAGGATGCCCCGGCTTTGGCCGTCTGGGACCGGGAAGAGCTGCTGGCCAGCCATGCCCGCGCCATCGACGGTGGCCGTGAAATCACCGTGCTCACGGACGGCATGCGCTGCGCCGCTTGCGCCTGGCTGATCGACCGTGCCCTGGCGCGCGAGGGCGGCGTACTGGAATCCAGTGCCAATGCCATCACCGGGCGCATCCGGATTGCCTGGGACCCAAAAATAACCTCCCTCTCGAAGCCGCTGGCAAGGCTGGCATCGTTGGGCTATCGCCCCTACCTCGCCACTGGGCAGGCCCGCGAAGCTGCCCGCCAGCGCGAGCGCAACCGTGACCTGCTGCGGATCGGTCTGGCTGGCATCGGCGCGATGCAAGCCATGATGTTCGCAGAGGCGCTCTACCTCGATACCCGCGGCGAGATGCCGCTGCCGACCCGCGACTTCTTCCGCTGGATCACCTTCATGGTGTCCACGCCGGTGGTGTTCTGGGCGGGCTGGCCGTTCATCGTCGGTGCCTGGAATGAGCTGCGCGGGCGCCGTTTGGGCATGGACGTGCTGATCGCCGGCTCAACCTTGCTGGCCTGGGCGGTGAGCACGCTTGAAACGGTCCGCGGTGGCGTCCACGTCTGGTACGACGCAGCGGTGATGTTCGTCTTTCTGCTGCTGGTCGCGCGCCAACTGGAACAGCGCGCGCGCAGCATCGCCAGTGCCCAGGTCGATGCGCTGGCACGCGCCCGGCCCGCCTTTGCCAGCCGCGAGTTGCCCGACGGCAGCCGCGAATCAGTCCCACTGGAAGCGCTGTCCGTGGGGGACACCCTGCGCATTGCCGTGGGCGAGCCGGTACCTGCCGACGGGTTGCTGCTGGACGATGATGCCAGCTTCGAAGAATCCCTCCTGACTGGCGAAGCGACTCCGGTGGCAAAGCGCCAGGGCGACCCGGTTTTTGCCGGTACCGCCTGCCGTGAACATCCCGCCCGCATCCGCGTGACGCGTGTGGGCAGCGACACCCGCCTCGCCGAGCTGGCACGCCTGGTGGAGAGCGCGCAGGCCCATCGCCCCGCACTGGCCAAGGGCACGGAACGCATCGCCACCTGGTTCGTGGCAGGGTTGTTGCTGGCCGCCACGTTGGTCTGGCTGTGGTGGCGCACGCACGAACCTGCACGCGCCTTCGAAGTCACCTTGGCATTGCTGGTCATCAGTTGCCCCTGCGCCCTCTCACTGGCCGTCCCTGCCGCGCTGGCGGCGGCCCACGGCGCGCTGGCGAAGATCGGCGTGCTGGCGGTACGCCCGGATGCTTTGGACAGGTTGGCCCACGTCACTGACGTCGTGTTTGACAAGACCGGCACGCTGAGTGATGGGAAGCCTGTCCTGCAAGGCATCGACCAGTGCAAGGGCATCGACTCCGAATCCGCACGCCGCATCGCTGCCGCGCTGGAACGCGACAGCAGCCACCCGTTGGCTGCCGCGTTCGCTCACGTCACCGACGTGCCTGCCGCAGGCAACGTGCGCGCAGTGGCCGGACAAGGCGTGGAAGGCACGATCGAAGGCGTCCGCTGGCGCATCGGCAGCGCGCCCTTTGCCACGGGCGATACCGATGACGGCGCGGTCTGGCTGGCTGCAGTGCCTGCATGCGGAGCAAGCCCTGCATCTGCGGAGGAGGCCGGCGCACATGCGCGCTTCACCTTCGTCGAGACGCCACGCAAAGATGCCGAAGCCGCCGTGGCACGGCTGCGCGCGCAGGGGCTCAGCCTGCATCTGGCCAGCGGCGATGCGGCCGCCCCGGTCGCCCGCTTTGCCAACGTCATGGCGATCACCGACGTGCACGCACGGCAATCTCCGGAAGCCAAGCTTGCCTTGGTGCGCGCACTGCAGGATCAGGGCCGCACGGTGGCAATGGTGGGGGATGGCTTGAATGACGCGCCCGTTCTTGCCGGCGCCGATGTCTCACTGGCCATTGGCGACGGCGCGGCATTGGCCCAGCGTGCCGCCGATTTGGTGCTGTCCGGCGCCTCACTCGGCAACGTGCCCGCCGCCATCGCCATTGCCCGTCGTACCCGCCGGGTCGTCCGCCAGAACCTCGCCTGGGCCTTGGGCTACAACCTCCTGGCTCTGCCTCTGGCCGCCGCAGGCGTGGTCACGCCCTGGTTGGCGGCGCTGGGAATGGCGCTATCCTCGCTGGCGGTCACCGCCAACGCGCTGCGCCTGACAAGGGTGGAACAACCATGACGATCCTGCTGTTCCTGATCCCGATGAGCCTGCTGCTGATCGGCATCGCGGCCTGGATCTTTGCCTGGGCGGTGCGCCATGGGCAATTCGAGGATCTGGATACACCCGCACTGGACATCCTGCGCGACGACAGCGCGCCTGACCCGAAGCTTACCAAACGGTCCCCCTCTGCTCCCCTGCCGCCAGCGGCGGAAGGCGACGATGCCGGTTGACATCCTCGTCCTTGGCGCCGCCTTGTTGACGGGCCTCCTGGGCGGTGCCCACTGCGTGGCGATGTGCGGCGGTATCGCAACCGGGTTCTCGATGGGCACCCGCGGCGTATGGGCTGCCCTGCAACCCAACCTCGGTCGCGTGCTGGGGTATGTGGCCGCCGGCGCCATCGTCGGCGGGCTGGGGGGGGGCCTGCTGGGGCTGGCACGCATGCCTTGGCTCGGCCCCGCCATGCGCGCCGCGGTGGGGTTGGTGCTGGTACTTGCGGGCCTGCGCATGCTGGACACGCGCCATCGCTTGCCGCGTGTCCCCGGCGGCCCGGGCAGCCGGCTCTGGCAGGCCCTGCGCCCCCTGCAGCGGCACCTGCTGCCGGCAGATACCGCTTGGAAACGGATGGCGCTGGGCATGCTATGGGGCTGGATGCCTTGCGGCCTGTCCACCACCCTGTTGGCCGCGGCGTGGCTCTCCGCCAGTGCCGTACACGGCGCATTGACCATGGCCGCTTTCGGGCTCGGCACCCTGCCCATCATGGTCACCCTGACCTGGGCCGGCGCCCGCATCGGCCAACGGCTGCAGCGCGGGCCGTGGCGCAAGGCGGCCGCGCTTCTCGTGTTGGGCTCGGGCCTGATGACGCTGGCGGCCCCGTGGCTGATGCAGCTTCCGGCCATGCACGGCGTCCTGTCCGCCTTGGGTTGCCGCAGCCTGCCGGCATGACGTCCACAACGGCTCCCCCCCCTTATCACACCGCCCCCAACTGCCCAAGCTTTCACTGGTGATGCGCCGCAACCGGAATGCTGCAACGCATCACATTTCATCGATATTCCTTGCCGGAATTGACCATCATCAAACCGGTTTTTCACATGCCGGCTACTGTCGTGCTATCCCCACAAGCGACAGGTAGCACCGTCATGACACTGCTGGTCTGGCAAGACAACTTGAACGTTGGAATCGATGTCATCGATCAACAACATATGCGCATCGTCGAGATGCTCAATCAATTGCACTTCGCGCAACGCAGCAAAGACACCAACGCCGTTGCCGACGTCATCGACGAACTGGTGGATTACACCCTCTCCCACTTTGCTTTCGAGGAGGAGTTGATGGAGGAATCAGGCTACCCGTTCTGCGCCGCCCACAAACGCATCCACGAGGTGTTCACCAAGCGCGTGGCCGAGTACCAGCTCCGTTGTCGTGCAGGCGAAGACGTTGCCGACGAGTTGCGCAACATGCTGTCGCGCTGGCTGTTCAACCACATCCGCAGTGATGACAAGGCGTACTCCGAACAGGTCAAGGCCCATCTCAACATGTTCACCGTGCAGCACCAACAAGGCGGATGGCTGGGGCGCACGCTGGGCCGGTTTTTCCGTTCGAAGGAAGTCGCGCCGCAGGTGCGCGCCCTGTCGCGCTCGATGCCGCCCTCCATGCGGCACTGAAACACCGGGCGTGCCCCCACGTGGCGGCGTCTCAGACCGCCGCCACAGCTGCCTCGTGCACGCCTGCCACTGCGCGCCCGGACGGGTCGGCCATCGTGGCAAAGCTGGCATCCCAGGCGATTGCTGCCGGTGACGAGCACGCAATCGATTTGCCGCCAGGCACGGTCTCGGCCGCCGCCGGCGACGGGAAGATGCGTTCAAACAGCGTGCGGTAGAAGTACGCCTCCTTGGTCTGCGGCGGGTTGACCGGGAAGCGCTTGTCGGCGGCAGCCAGCTCGCGGTCGCTCACCTGCGCCTCGGCGTGTGCCTTCAGCCCGTCGATCCAGCCGTAGCCCACGCCGTCGCTGAACTGCTCCTTCTGCCGCCACAGGATTTCCTTCGGCAGATAGCCTTCGAAGGCGGCACGCAGCACGCCCTTTTCCATCCGCTGCGGGCCGGCTTCGCCCTTGCGCACCATCTTGTGCGCGGCATCCATGCGCATCGCCACGTCGAGGAATTCCCGGTCCAGGAACGGCACCCGCGGCTCCACACCCCAGGCCATCATCGACTTGTTGGCACGCAGGCAGTCGTAGTTGTGCAAGGCGTCGATCTTGCGGATCAGCTCCTCGTGGAACTCGCGCGCATTCGGCGCCTTGTGGAAGTAGAGATAACCGCCGAACACCTCGTCGCTGCCTTCACCGCTGAGCACCATCTTCACGCCCATCGCCTTGATTCGGCGCGCCAGCAGGAACATCGGGGTGGAGGCGCGGATGGTGGTGACGTCATAGGTTTCGATGTGGCGGATGACTTCCGGCAGCGCGTCCAGTCCTTCTTCGAAGCTGTATTCGAAACCATGGTGGACGGTACCCAACATTTCCGCCGCCACCTTCGCCGCGGCCAGATCAGGCGAACCTTTCAAGCCGATGGCGAAGCTGTGCAGGCGCGGCCACCAGGCCTCGCTGGCATCCCCATCCTCCACCCGGTTGCGGGCATAGCGCGCCGCCACCGCGGCCACCAGCGAAGAATCCAGCCCGCCCGACAACAGCACACCGTAGGGCACGTCGGTCATCAGCTGGCGATGCACCGCGGCTTCGAAGGCCTCGCGAATTTCCTGCAGCGGCACCTCCACCCCGTCCACTGCGTCGTAGTCGCGCCAGGGGCGCTGGTAATACGGCGTCAGGGCACCGGTGGCGGTGTCGTACCAGTGGCCGGGCGGGAACTGCGCCACATCGGCGCAGTCATCCGCCAGCGCCTTCATCTCCGAAGCCACGCGCAGCCGGCCCTCGCGGTCATGCCCCCAGTACAGCGGCACCACGCCGATCGGGTCGCGGGCGATGATGGCGCGGCCGGCGGCCTTGTCCCACAGTGCGAAGGCGAAGATGCCGTTGAGGCGGTTGAGGAAGGAGGCCGGGGCATCCTCGCGGTACAGCGCGTTGATCACCTCGCAATCGGATTCGGTCTGGAAGGCATAGGGCTGCGCCAATTCCGTTTTGAGCTGGCGATGGTTGTAGATCTCGCCATTGACCGCCAAGGCCAACTGGCCATCCTCCGACAGCAGGGGCTGCGAACCACCGGCGGGATCGACGATGGCCAACCGCTCATGCACGAGGATCGCACCATCGTCGAGATACACCCCACTCCAGTCGGGGCCACGGTGGCGCTGGCGGGCCGAGCGCTCCAGCGCCTCACGCCGCAGGTGCTGGCTTTCGTCGAAGGTTTGCAGGCCGAAGATTCCAAAGATCGAGCACATCGCGATGTCCTGAAGAAAGTGGAAGGGAGAGGTGGAAACGAAAAAGCCCGCCTCTTTCGAGGCGGGCTTGGTGGGATTCGGCTGTCTTGCTTTGCCTATGCGCGGGCCCGCTGCCGCGCACGAATGACCGTGCCGCGATTATTGCGGTTCGAATTGATGGCGTTGGCGAAAATGCGCTGCATGGGTTGATCCTGCACCAAGTCCTTGCCATCTTGCAAGTCGGACTTTCATTTGCACTGCAATCGGCCATCGGTGCCGCGAGGGGAATTGGAATGCGGATCTGGCTCAAGCGCGCAGCCATCGCCCTGCTGCTGGCAATCATCAGCGCCCTGTTGCTTGGCTACTGGTTGCTGCGTGGCAGCCTGCCCGCGCTGGATGGCGCGCAGCCGTTGCCAGGCCTGGCCGCAGCCGCCACCGTGCGCCGCGACGCCCAAGGCACCGCCACCATCGAGGCCGCCAGCGAAACCGACGCCCTGCGCGCACTCGGCTTCCTGCATGCGCAAGAACGCTATTTCGAAATGGACCTGATGCGCCGCAGCGCCGCAGGCGAGCTTTCCGAGCTGTTCGGCGCGATTGCAATCGACCTCGACAAGCGCCATCGGCGGCATCGCCTGCGTGCTCGCGTCCAGCGCGACCTCGACTTGATCATCGGCGACCGTCGCGCCCAGATCGAAGCCTACGTCGCAGGGGTCAATGCCGGCCTGGCCGCGCTGCGCAGCCGCCCCTGGCCATACCTGCTGCTGCGACAGCAGCCGCAGCCGTGGCGGCTGGAAGACACTCCGCTGGCCGCGTTTGCGATGTACTTCGACCTGCAGGGCGGCGAGAACAAGGACGAACTGGCACTGTGGCGGCTGCAGCCCCACCTGCCACCCGCCCTGTTCGACCTGTTGGCCCACGATGGCACCCGTTGGGACGCACCGATGGAAGGCGTGGCGCGCGGCCCTGCCCACTTGCCAGACGCCGCGCTGGTCAATCTGCGTACCCTCCCCAGCGATGCGGTGGCCAGCACAGCGCGCGAACCGGCAGACAGCCCGGGCAGCAACAATTTCGCCGTCTCCGGCGCCTTGACCCGCGATGGTCGCGCCATCGTTGCCGACGACATGCACCTGGGGTTGCGCGCCCCGAACATCTGGTTCCGCGCACGCCTGCGCTACCCGGATCTCTCCGCCGGCCAGCAGCAGGTGGATGTGCAGGGGGTCACCCTGCCCGGCCTTCCCGCCGTGGTAGCAGGCAGCAATGGGCATGTGGCCTGGGGGTTCACCAACAGCTACATCGACACCATGGACTGGAAACGGGAGCATCCCTGCGGCCCGCAGGTCACGTCAGGCTGCGCTCCACTGCGCACCGTGCAGGAACACATTCGGGTGGCCGGTGCAGCCCCCGTGCAGTTGGAAGTACAGGAAACAGACTGGGGCCCAGTTCTTGAGCGCGCCCCCGACGGCAGTGTGCTGACACTGCGCTGGGTGGCGCACCAACCGGGTGCGTTGAACCTGGGCCTGAGCCGTTTCGCTACCGCACGTGATCTGGACCAGGTCCTTGCCCTCGCACGTGAGGTCGCCATGCCCACCCAAAACCTGCTGGCGGCTGATACCCAAGGCCGGATCGTCTGGCGCCTGCTTGGCCCCATCCCGCAGCGTGCGGCCGGCTGCGCGACGACCACCGGGGCCGAGGCGCTCGGTCCCACCCAATGCCTACCGTGGGCGATCTCGACGCAGGACAACCCACATTTGCGTTCGCCGGCCTTGGACAGAATGTGGACCGCCAACGCGCGCGTGGTGGATGGCGAGACGCTGGCCAAGGTGGGGGATGGCGGGTATGCCTTGGGGGCACGCCAAGCCCAGATCCGCGACGACCTGCGTGCACGCCAGCGCTTCAACGAGCACGATCTGCTGGCCATCCAGCTGGATGACCGGGCCTTGCTGCTGACCCCATGGCATGGTCTGCTTCTGGAGCGGGCCCGCACCCACAAAACGCCCGCTCTGCAGGCACTGGCCACCGCGGCCAGCACATGGGAGGGCCGTGCCAGTGTCACGTCGGTCAGCTACCGGATCGTTCGCGCCTGGCGCCTGGCTGTCCATGCGCGGATTGCCGATGGCTTGACCGCACCCGCGCGCACAACGATGGGCAAGGCCTTCGTAATGCCCAGCCTGCCGCAGCTGGAAGGCGTGGCCTGGCCCTTGGTCAGCCAGCGCCCTACCCACCTGCTGCCGCGCCGATTTGCCAGCTGGGAAGCCCTGTTCGAGGATGCTGCCGCTGAAGTCCGTCACGATCTTGAGCAGCAAGGCCCGTTGGCACAGCGCACCTGGGGCGAACGCAACATGTCCGCGATCTGCCATCCGTTGGCAAGCGCCATCCCCTGGCTGGGCAAGCGCCTGCTGTGCATGCCGGCGCAGCCGCTGGCTGGTGATGGCGACATGCCGCGCGTCGCCGGCCCGGCTTTCGGTGCATCCGAGCGCATGGTGGTCTCACCCGGTCACGAAGCCGATGGCATCCTCCACATGCCCGGCGGCCAGAGCGGGCACCCGCTATCCCCGTTCTGGGGGGCGGGACATGACGATTGGGTGGAAGGTAAGCCCTCGCCGTTCCTGCCTGGAACCCCCCGTCATACGCTGACCCTGCAACCCGCGTCGCGTTGAGGGCATTTACCCCAGCAGTCGCGCCATGAGCCGGTGGTACAGCGCCGGCAAGGCCTCCAGATCGGCCACGCGCACATGCTCATCTACTTGATGGATGCTGGCGTTGACCGGGCCGATCTCGATGCACTGCGCGCCCAGCGGGGCGATGAAGCGGGCATCCGATGTGCCACCGCCGGTGCTTCCCTCCGGCGCTGCACCGGAAAATTCCGCCAATACAGCGCGCGCGGCGGCGCGCAGCGGGCCTTCCGGGGTGTAGAACGGTTCGCCGCTGCGATGCCAGCGGATCTCGAAATCGAGGCCGTGCGCGCGCAGGATCGCCTCGCATTCGGCTTCCAGCTGCGCCGCTTTCCAGTGCGGGTTGTAACGCAGATTGAACAGTGCCGTGAGGGTGCCGGGGATCACGTTGTTGGCACCGGTGCCGGCATTGAGGTTGCTGATCTGCAGCGAGGTCGGCGGGAAACTTTCATACCCATCGTCCCAGCGTCGCGCGGCCAGCGCCGCCAGCGCCGGCGCGGCCAGATGGATGGGGTTGCGCGCTTTCTCCGGATAGGCCACGTGGCCCTGCACACCGCGCACGGTCAGCGTCGCCGACAGCGAGCCGCGGCGGCCGACCCGCAGCAGGTCACCCAGTGTTTCCTTCGACGAAGGCTCGCCGGTGATGCACCAGTCGATGCGTTCGCCGCGCGCACGAAACACCTCGGCCACCTTGCGCA
>CAUJJG010000143.1 GCA_963205445.1 Pseudomonadota bacterium | reverse complement strand
CAGGAAGGCTTCGGCGCGCTTGAGGTTGGTGGTGAAGATCGACGACGACAGGCCCTGCGGCACTGCGTTCTGCATCTCGATGGCCTCGTCCAGCTCCTTGTACTTCATCACGTACAGGATCGGCGCGAAGGTCTCGTGCTGAACGATCTCGGCGTCGTTGGTCAGGCCGGTCACGATCGCGGGCAGCACGAAGTTGCCGGGGCGGTCGATCGCCGCGCCGCCGGTCTCGACCTTGCCGCCAGCGGCCTTGGCCTTGGCGATCGCGTCCAGATAGGCGTCCACGGCGTCCTTGCTGTTGAGCGGACCCATCAGGTTGGCCGGGTCGGTGGGGTCGCCGATCTTGCCTTCAACCTGCTTGTAGGCGATGACCAGCTTGGCCAGCACTTCGTCGTACATGGATTCATGCACGATCAGGCGGCGGGTGGTGGTGCAGCGCTGGCCAGCGGTGCCGACCGCGCCGAACACGATGCCGGGGATGGCAAGCTTCAGGTCGGCGGTTTCATCCAGAATGATCGCGTTGTTGCCGCCCAGCTCCAGCAGCGAACGGCCCATGCGGCGGGCCACGCGCTCGCCGACCATGCGGCCAACGCGGGTGCTTCCGGTGAAGCTGATCAGCGGGATGCGCTTGTCGTCGACAAACTGCTGGGCCAGCTCACTGCCGGCGTCGTTGAACAGGAAGAAGATGTCCGGGAAGCCGCCGGCGCGCAGTGCCTCGTTGCAGATCTTCATGCTGGCGATGGCGGACAGCGGGGTCTTCGGCGAGGGCTTCCAGATGGTGATGTCGCCGCAGATGGCGGCGATGAAGCTGTTCCAGGCCCACACCGCGACCGGGAAGTTGAAGGCGGAGATCACCCCGACCAGCCCAATCGGATGCCACTGCTCGTACATGCGGTGGCCGGGGCGCTCGCTGTGCATGGTCAGGCCGTAGAGCTGGCGCGACAGGCCGACGGCGAATTCGCCGATGTCGATCATTTCCTGCACTTCGCCGTCGCCTTCCGGCTTGGACTTGCCCATTTCCAGCGCCACCAGCGAACCCAGCGCGTCCTTGTGGGTGCGCAGCGCGTCGGCGCACAGGCGAATGGCTTCGCCGCGTCGCGGGGCCGGGGTGGTGCGCCAGACCTTGTAGGCGGCCTGGGCGCGTTCGATGATCAGGTCATAGTCGGCCTGCGAGCTGGCCTGCACGCGGCCCAGCACTTCGCCGGTGGTGGGGTTGATCGGTTCGATCACGCCGGCATCGGCGGTGGTGGACCACTCGCCATTGCCGAGGTAGGTGCCGGATTCATTGGCACCAAGGCCAAGTGCGGTGAGGACAGGATGGGACATGGCGAATCTCCGATGCGGTGTACTGGCGTTGAGCAGGTCATTGCGACAACAGGACGAGCAAGATGGACGGATGCCTACCTCGCACGCCTCGGCTTGCCTGCTTCTGAAAGGGGAACGGGCGAGCTGGCGACCCCGGCCCGATTCGAACGGGCGACCTTCCCCTTAGGAGGGGGATGCTCTATCCAGCTGAGCTACGGGGCCATGACCGGCCATTATCGCGAATGTTCGGAATTTCGCCAGTCCGTCGGAAATTGTTGCGAAATGACGGAATGAATTGTGCGTAATGCCTGATTTGTTCAGTCGTTCCGCAGTTGTCCTTTCAAAGCGTCCACTGCGTTGTCGAGCGGCTGTGCGCTGCTGGGGCAAGCCAGCATCGCCGCCAGCGCCGCCGGGGCCGGGATTTTGCTGCCCAGCAGCGGCTCCACCACTTCGGGGAACTTGGCCGGGTGGGCGGTGGCCACCGCTGCCCAGTCGCCGTCCTCGCCGCGGGCGCGCAGGCGGTCCAGCAGCTCGGCAGCGCAGGCGGTATGCGGGCAGACCGTGTGACCGCGGGTGTCACGGGTGCGGATGATGGCTTCGCGGATTTGATCGTCGCTGACGCTGTCTGCGCGCAGCTGGGCGCGCAGCGCGTCGGCATCGGGGTAGAGGCGCTGCAGGCGTTCGAAGTTGCTCGGTGCGCCGACGTCCATTGCATTCGCCAGCGTCGCCTTGCTGGGGCCGGGCGCGTAGTCGCCGCCGGCGAAGAAATCCGGCAGCACGGTATTGGCATTGCTGGCCAGCACGAGCTGGCCGATCGGCAGGCCCATGCGCTTGGCCAGCAGGCAGGCCAAACCGTTGCCGAGATTGCCGCTGGGGACGATGAAATTCAGTTCGCGGCCGGTGGCGCCAAAGTGCTCCAGCGCGGCAAAGGCGTAGTAGGCGGCCTGTGGCAACAGCCGGCCAAGACTAATGCTGTTGGCCGAGCCCAGCGGCACCTCGCGGCGGAAATCGGCGTCGGCCAACACGGTCTTGGCCAGCCGCTGGCAGTCGTCGAAGCTGCCGTCCACCTTGTACGCCTGCACGTTGTCGCCAAAGCAGCCGAGCTGGTGCGCCTGTCGTGGCGAGACGCGGCCATCGGGATAGAGGATGGCGACCTTGAAGCCAGGGCGGCGGTGGAAGGCGGAGGCCACTGCCGCACCGGTATCACCCGAGGTGGCAACCACAATCGTCAGCGGTTTTTCGCCCTGCGGCAGCGCGGCCAGACAGCCGGCGAGGAAGCGTGCGGCGTAGTCCTTGAACGCGGCGGTGGGGCCGTGGAACAGCTCCAGCAGATAGTCGCCTTCTTTCCCGAAGCCAACCAGCGGCGGCGTGACGGCGAAGGCGTCGGCGCAGATCGCGGGCAGGGCGGCCTCCAG
>CAUJJG010000142.1 GCA_963205445.1 Pseudomonadota bacterium | reverse complement strand
GGCGGCCGGGCCGCCGAAGATCGAATACGGCACCTTGCGGAACTGGATGTAGATCTCGGTGCTGCGTGAAGGCAACCGTTTGCCGGTGCGCAGGTAGAACGGCACGCCGGACCAGCGCCAGTTGTCCACATGCGCGCGCAGGGCGACGAACGTTTCGCAGCGGCTGGCGCGACCAAGCTCCTCGGCATAACCGGGCACCATGCGGCCCTCGCTGGCACCGGCGGTGTACTGGCCGATCACCGATTCTGTGCTCACGTTGCCGGCGTGGATGGCGCGCAACGAACGCAGCACCTTGATCTTCTCGTTGCGCACCGCCGACGGGTCGAAGCGCGCCGGCGGCTCCATCGCCACCAGGCAGAGCAGCTGCAGCAGATGGTTCTGCAGCATGTCGCGCAGCGCCCCGGACTCGTCGTAGTAATCGCCGCGGCCTTCCACGCCGACGGTTTCGCCCACGGTGATCTGCACTTGCTCGATATGCCGCGCGCTCCACAGGGGTTCGAACAGTGAATTGCCGAAGCGCAGCGCAATGAGATTTTGCACGCCTTCCTTGCCGAGGTAGTGGTCGGTGCGGAAGATGCGCTCTTCGTCGAAGGCCTGCGCCACCGCGTCATTGATCGCGATCGCGCTGGCCAGATCCTTGCCGATCGGCTTTTCCAGCATCACCCGGGTGCCGGGGCCGGCTGCGCCATGTGCAGCCAGTGCCTGACAGGCCGGGCCATAGAATTTTGGTGCCGTGCTCATGTGGTAGAGCACGTCGCCGTTGCGAAGCTCACCAATGTGTGCGGCCAATGACTGCATGCTGACATCGTTGTCAGCGCTGGCCGAAAAAAAATCCAGCCGCTCGATCAGGCCACGCAGCGCAGCGGCGTTGCGTTCGGAAGCGGGGATGCGCTCGTTGATGCTGGCCGTCACCAATTCCACGAAACCCTCGCGGCTCAGGTCGCTGCGTGCGGTGCCGAGGATGCGCATGCCGCCAGGCAGCAGCTTCTCGGCCTCGAGACTGTAAAGGGATGGCAGCAGCATGCGCCGGGCGAGGTCGCCGGTGGCACCGAAAATGGTCAGCAGCGAGGCGGGTGTTGCTTGCGTCACGACGTCAATCCAGCGGTGGGGTGTGACTGCGAGCTTAATACGGGTTTGCCTGCGGATGTTGCACTGCACACGATTTCATTCCGGGTTTTACCCGGGGGGATCCATGACTAAAGCGGCCAAAACAACCATACGCCTAGGTATGCCTAAGGTATGGTGTTTACAATCAACCTTTTCCCTTTGGGCCAGTCCATGACCCGCGCTTCATCGTTTACCCGCGAGCAATTGCTGGCCAGTGCCCGTGGTGAATTGTTCCCCGGCAGTGATGCCCGCCTGCCGAACGATCCGATGTTGATGTTCGACCGCATTCTCGAAATCAGCGAGACCGGTGGCAAGTTCGGAAAAGGCTTTGTTCGTGCCGAACTCGACATCCACCCCGACCTGTGGTTTTTCCAGTGCCACTTCCTCGGTGACCCGGTGATGCCGGGTTGCCTCGGCCTGGATGCGATGTGGCAGATCGTGGGCTTCTTCCTGACCTGGCTGGGTGCACCCGGGCGCGGCCGCGCGCTGGGCTGCGGCGAGGTCAAATTTACCGGTCAGGTGCTGCCGACCGCGAAGAAAGTGAGCTACGAAATCGACATGACCCGCGTCATCAACCGCAAGCTGGTGATGGCGCAGGCTGACGCGCGGGTGCTGGTGGATGGCCGCGAGATCTACACCGCCAAGGACCTGCGGGTGGGGCTGTTCACTTCCACGGAGAACCTCTGACATGCGCCGCATCGCGATTACCGGCATGGGCATCACGTCCTGCCTCGGCAATGATCTGGACAGCGTGTCGCGCGCGTTGCGCGAAGGCCGTTCCGGCATCCGCACGCTGCCCGATTCGGTTGAACGCGGCTTGCGCAGCCAAGTGGGCGGGGCGGTTGAGCTTGATCTCGACGCCGTCATCGATCGCAAGCTCAAGCGCTTCATGAGCGATGCCGCGGCCTACAGCTATGTGGCCATGCGCGATGCGATTGCCGATGCAGGTCTGAGCGAGGCGCAAGTCAGCAGCGCGCGTACCGGGTTGATTGCCGGTTCCGGCGGCGGCTCCAGCCGCTGGCAGGTGGAAACCGCCGACCTCTTGCGCGATCGTGGCGTGCGCAAGGTTGGCCCGTACATGGTGCCGCGCACGATGTGCTCCACGGTCTCGGCCAATCTGGCCACCGCGTTCAAGATTCGTGGCCTGAGCTATTCCATCAGCGCTGCCTGCGCCACGTCGGCGCACTGCATCGGCGCAGCCGCCGACCTGATCCGCCACGGCGCGCAGGACATCGTGTTTGCCGGCGGCGGTGAAGACCTCGACTGGACCATGACCTGCATGTTCGATGCAATGGGCGCGCTGTCGTCCGGCTGCAACGATGCGCCGGAGAAGGCCTCGCGCCCGTACGACGTCAACCGCGATGGTTTCGTGATCGGCAGCGGCGGCGGCATGCTGGTGCTGGAGGACTGGGAGCACGCGGTCGCGCGCGGCGCGAAGATCCACGCCGAGCTGATTGGCTACGGCGTCACGTCCGACGGTGCCGATATGGTGGCCCCCAGCGGCGAGGGTGCGGTGCGCTGCATGCAGATGGCGCTGGCAGGCGTTGATCGGCCGGTGGACTACCTCAATACCCACGGCACCTCGACCCCGCTGGGTGACATTGTCGAGCTGAAGGCGGTGCGTGAAGTGTTTGGTGATGCGGTGCCGCCGATCTCCTCGACCAAGGCACTGTCCGGCCATTCGCTGGGCGCGGCCAGCGTGCACGAGGCGATCTACAGCCTGCTGATGCTGCGCGACGGCTTCATTGCCGGTTCCGCCAACATCGAGACCCTCGATCCGGGTGCGGAAGGCTTCCCGATCGTGCGGGAAAGCCGCGATGCCAAGCTCGACGTGGTGATGTCCAACAGCTTCGGCTTCGGCGGCACCAATGCCGCGCTGGTGTTTGCCCGCGTCTGAGTGTCAGCGTGGCGCGCGGGCTTTCAGTCTGCGCGCCGACGCCGCTGCACGAATTGCCAGCTGATGTAGCCCACCCCTGTCAGACCTGTGGCACTGGCGGGGATGGCCAGCGCCCAATATCCCAGGGCTGAGAACAGCAGCCCGCCAAGCACGGCGCCGCAGAAAAAGGCCGTGATGACCAGCCCGCACAGCAGCAAGCGCCGCTTCTGCAGCGGCATGCCGCGCAGGGCATGCCCGAGGGCGATGCCAAGATCGGTGAACATGCCCGAGAGGTGGCTGGTGCGGATCACTGCGCCGCTGAAGGTGGTCGCCATGGCGTTCTGCAGGCCGCAGGCCATGGCCGCCAGCAAGGCGCCGGCCATGGACTGACGCTGGAACAGCGGGATCGCGGCGCACAGCAGCAGCGACACCGTTGCCAGCGCCACCCCGTAGCGCCGGCCAAGCCGCAGGGTGCTGTCCTGCACGATGATGCCGCTCACGGTCGCGCCCAGCACGAAGGCCAGCATGACGCCCGCCAGATGCAGCATGCCGTGGCGATCCCCTTGCACGATCGCGCCCCCCAACAAGGTGGTGGCGCCGGTCATGTTGCTGACGGCCTGATGCTCGAAGCTGAGATAGCCCACCACGTTCACCATGCCCGAGACGCAGGCCAGCAGCGCTGCGCCGATCCAGACCCAACGTGGCAGGTAGACCCCCATTCGCTTACAGCACGTCGGAGGCGTAATCGGCCAGCCGTGAACGCTCGCCGCGCCGCAGGATCACGTGTGCGCTGTGCGCCCAATCCTTGAAACGATCCACCGCATAGGTCAGGCCCGAGGTGGTTTCGGTCAGGTAGGGCGTGTCGATCTGCTGCACGTTGCCCAAGCACACGATCTTGGTGCCGGGGCCAGCGCGCGTGATCAGCGTTTTCATTTGTTTGGGCGTGAGGTTTTGCGCCTCGTCCAGGATCAGGTAGCGCGACAGGAAAGTGCGGCCGCGCATGAAGTTCATCGAGCGGATCTTGATGCGCGAGGCCAGCAGATCATTGGTGGCCGCACGTCCCCAGCTACCGCCCTCCTGGTTGTGGGTCAGCACTTCGAGGTTGTCGGTCAGGGCCCCCATCCACGGGGTCATTTTTTCTTCTTCGGTGCCAGGCAGGAAGCCGATGTCCTCACCCACGCTGACCGTGGCGCGGGTCATGATGATCTCGCGGTAGCGCTGTTGGTCCATGGTCTGGGCCAGGCCCGCCGCCAGTGCCAGCAAGGTCTTGCCGGTTCCCGCCGTGCCCAGCAGGGTGACGAAGTCGATGTCCGGGTCCATCAGCGCATTGAGCGCGAAATTCTGTTCGCGGTTGCGCGCGGTGATGCCCCAGACCGAATGCTGGCTGTGGCGGAAGTCATCAACGATCTGCAGCACCACCTTGTCCGCATCGACGCGGGTCACCCGCATCTCCGATTGCTCGTCACCCGGGAGAAAGACGAACTGGTTGGGGTGCCAGTCATCGCCTTCCACGCGCGCGATCTCGTAAAAGGTGCGGCCCTTGTCGGTCCACGACTTCAGCTCCTTGCCGTGGCGCTGCCAGAAATCCTCGGGCAGTACGGTGGCGCCGGTGTAGAGCAGGTTGAAGTCATCGAGGGCACGGTCATTCTCGTAATCCTCGCTGGTGATGCCGGCAATCGAAGCCTTGATCCGGAGGTTGATGTCCTTCGACACGAACACCACCGGTGCGCCGGGATCGGACTCCTTCAACGCCAGGATCGCGCCGAGGATGTTGTTGTCCGGGATCACCGTGCCAAAACGCTTGCCGGCATCGAAATCGGCGGTCTGGAACAGCAAGCGGCCGGCACTGGCCGCCCCGCGCAACTGCAAGCCTTGCGGCCGCATCAGCGGCACGCCGTTGTGCACGTCGGGGCTGCCGTTGGCCTCGATCAGCTCGTTGAGAAAGCGGCTGACTTGGCGCGCATTGCGACTGGCTTCGCTGGTGCCTTTCTTGCCATTGTCCAGCTCCTCCATGACCTGCATCGGCAGGTACACGTCGTGTTCCTCGAATTTGAACAGCGCGGTGGGGTCGTGCATCAGCACATTGGTGTCGAGGACGTAGATGCGCTTGCCGTGTGTCATGGGCGTGCTCCTGCAGCGGGACGACAGCGAGGCACCGCGGCCCGTGGGGCGGGGCGGTGACGGGATGTGGGACAGGGAAAGATCACTTGGCTTGATGTGCCTTCAATGCGTCAAGCACGGCTTGGGCATGCCCGGCCACTTTCACCGGCTGCCATTTCTGGCGGATGACACCGGCAGGGTCGATCAGAAACGTGCTGCGGACGATGCCGAGAAATTCTCGGCCATAGAGCTTCTTGGGCTGGATCACGCCGAAGGCCTCGCAGATCGCACCATCGGCATCGCTGACCAGATCGAAACGAAAGCCTTGCTTGCTGCAAAAATTCTGATGTGACTTCAGGGAGTCTTTTGATACGCCCAGTACAGTGGCACCGGCATGCTGGAACTTCGGCAGCAGGGCGTTGAAGTCCAGACCCTCAGTGGTGCAGCCGGGGGTGGAATCCTTGGGGTAGAAGTACAGCACAAGCCACTTGCCGGCGCAGTCGGCGAACGTTGCAGTGATTCCGCTGGACAGGGCCAGCGGCAGGTCGGGGATACGGTCGCCGAGGTCGATCATCGGCCTCAATACTTCATGGGATCCATGATGGCGTCAAGATTGAGGTGATCGCAAAATTCGAGGAAATCGTCGCGCAGTACCGCGATATGCATGTCCGATGGCACACCGATGGTCAGTTGCGCAGAAAACATGTCCGCACCGGTCTGCATGGCGCGGTAACGCGAGCAGTGCAGGCTCTCGATGGTGATGCCCTGCTGGTCGAAGAAATCGGCCAGCTGGAACATGATGCCTGGTTTGTCGGCGGCGATGACTTCCACGATGTAAGGCAGCAGGCTGGACTGCAGCGGCTTGGGGCCGGTGCGGTACCACACCAATTTCAGGCCTTCCTCGCGCTCCAGCTTGGCCAGCATGGTCTCCAGCTTGGCCACTGCATCCCAAGACCCCGTCACCAATGCCGTAACCGAGACATCGCGCCCCACCGTGGCAAGCCGGGTGTCCACCAGGTTGCAGCCGGAATCGGCAATGCGACGGGTGACGGCCAGCAAGGGGGACTGCGGATGCGTCGTGTAGGCGTTGATCAGCAGGTGGTTTTCGTTCGGGGCGGGGCGGGGGGTGGTCTTGCTCAATTCGAGGATCCGGGACGGGAAGGAATGCCGCCCAAGCATGGCCGCATGACCGCCAGCATACTTGCCGGCGGTTTCGAGCCGCAAGTAAGATCAGGGCTGCGCCTGCACACTCCCCCCATCTCTGCGCGCGGCGCGGCGCCCGATTCGAGTCCCTTACTTTGCAACTTTACGGCAGCATTACCGCGCTGGCCACGCCGTTCACCGCGGCCGGCGACATCGATCATTCCGCTTGGGAGCGCCTCCTGCAGGCGCAACTGGATGCGGGTACCCAGGGTGTGGTGGTGGCCGGTTCGACCGGCGAGGCCGCCGCATTGTTCGACGAGGAATACGACCAGCTGCTGCGCAGCGCGGTGGCCTTTTTCCGCGGCCGGATCCCGGTGCTTGCCGGGACCGGGCAGTCCAGTACCGCCAAGACGATCCGCTGCAACCGTCGGGCTGCGGAGCTCGGGGCGGATGCCGCGCTGGTCGTCACGCCCCCTTATGTGCGTCCTACCCAGGCCGGCCTGCTGGCGCATTTTCGTGCGGTGGCAGATGGCGGTGGCCTGCCGGTGGTGCTCTACAACGTACCCATCCGCACCGGCTGCGATCTGTTGCCTGAGACGGCGGGCGCGTTGGCCCAACATCCAGGCATCGTAGGCATCAAGGAGGCGCGTGGAGATGCCGAGCGCATGCAAGCCTTGCTGTCACTGCGCCGGGAGGATTTCTGCGTGCTCAGCGGCGATGACCCCACCGCCAGCAGGGCGATGCTGGCCGGAGCCGATGGTGTGATTTCGGTGGCGTCCAACGTGGTGCCGGCAACGATGCGCCGCCTGTGCGATCTTGCCCGCGGGGGGGATGCCGCGGGGGCGCAGGTGGAAGACGCCGCGCTGGCCGGGTTGTTTCACTTCCTCGGCGTCGAGCCCAACCCGATCCCGCTCAAGGCCCTCTTGCAGCTGAACGGAATCGGCGATGGCCTGCGTCTGCCGCTGCAACCGCTATCATCTGCGCATGCCGCGCAGGCCGAACGCTTGCTTGCGGACATCCGCTCACTTGAACAACGCAGCCGCGTCGTCGCGGCCTGACAGGAGATCCAGATGCATCGCACCCTCCGTGCTTCCCGGGCCATCGCCCCGCTCGCAGCCGTTCTGCTGGTGACCAGCCTTTCCGGTTGCCATTGGTTCAAGAAAAAAAGCGAGCTGTATACGCAGAGCGTGGAGAGCCGCCCGCTGGAAGTGCCGCCGGACCTGAATCGTCCCGGCACCAGTCACGCGATGGAATTGCCGGGTGCGCCTGCAGCGTCCTCCGTCACGGCTTCGGCCAGCAGGCCTGTGGTGGCATCGACCGGCTTCACTGCATCGGGTGATCGGGATGCGGTATTCGCGAAGGTGGGCGAGGTTTTGGCTGCCACCGAAGGCGTGCGCATTGCCAGCAAGGCCGAGATTCTGGGCACGTATGACGTCGATTACCTCGACAGCAAGTTCCTGGTGCGGGTGAGCAAGGCCGGCGACGGGGCCTTCGTGTCCGCAGTGGATCCGCGCGGCCTGCCGCCCAGCGGTGATGCCGCGGGCAAGCTGGTGTCGCTGTTGAAGGCCGCCATCGCGCCCTGATCAGGCAAATGCCAGCGGTTGCAGAACCTGCAGGACCTTGGCGTCCACCGCTGGCCAGTCCATTTCCGACAAGGCATGCCGCCCTTGCGTGGCGGCATGCAGGATGGCGTCCTGGAGGCGGCTGCGACGCAGTGCCTCAGCGTAAGGAATGCGCAGGAAGGTGACCATCGCGTAATGCGGCACGAACCGCCCCGGGTGGCGTTGTTGCAGGGCCAGTTCCAGTTCACGCTGCAGCAGGTAGGCCGAATCGTCCACCTTGTCGCGCATTTCGATGTAGTTCTCCAGCGCCATCTGCTGGATGGCTTCGGCATTGGGCTTGCGCTCAGCTTCGAATGCCTCGAATGCCGCTGCCAATGACGGCGTACGTTCCAAAGCTTCGGCCAACGCCACGCAGTCTTCGAACGCGCAGTTCATGCCTTGGCCGTGGAAGGGCACCATCGCGTGCGCTGCATCGCCCAGCAGGACGGCCCGGCCCTGCAGGTGCCAACGTTCCAGCCGCAATGTGGCCAAGGTGCCCACCGGGTGCGCCTCGTAATGCTGGCGCAGCTGCGGGATCAAGGGCAGGGCATCGGGGAAGTCTTGCTGGAACAAGGCCCATGCCTCGTCGCCGGTTCTCACCTGTTCGAAGCTGGGGTAGTCCCCCTTGTGCGGCATGAACAGGGTGACGGTGAAGGTGCGCTCGTCGTTGGGCAGGGCGATGCACATGTAGTGGCCGCGTGGCCAGATGTGCAGGGCATTGGGTTCGATTCGAAAATCGCCGTGCACGTCCGGCGGGATTTCCAGCTCCTTGTAGCCGTGATCCAGCCAGTCGGTACGCTCGCCCAGCGGCTGCACCTTGGCCATTTCCGCACGCAGGCTGGAACCGGCGCCGTCTGCGCCCACCAGTGCGGTGAAGGGGTGGGTCACGGTGTTTGCATGATGGCGAAACGTGGCGGTGTTGGCGACGAAATCAACGGTCTCCAGCCCATGGTCGAAATGCAGCCGGGCACCATGGGATTCGGCCAGGGTGAGCAGGGTCATGTTCAGCTCGCCGCGGCTGATCGACCAGATCACCTCGGAATCGTCGCGGCCATAGCGTTGCAGGCCCGGTGCGCCCTGCAGCGGGTGCACGAAGCGGCCGCGCATCATCACCGCCTGCTTCAGCACCTCGGCATCCGCCCCGGCCTGACGCAATGCGTGCAGGCCGCGTTCGGCCAGGGCCAGGTTGATCGAACGGCCACCCGCATAGCCTTCGATGCGGGGGTCGCCACGTCGTTCGAACAGATCCACCGACCAACCGCGTTGGGCCAGCAGGATGGCCAGCAGGGCACCGGCCAAGCCGCCGCCGATGAGGGTGATATGACGGTCAGCGGCCATTGCGCCACTCCTGCACGGTGCGGGCAAAGCGCAGCACGTCCACAAAGGTGTTGTAGAACGGTGCGGGTGAAATTCGGATCACGTCCGGTTCGCGCCAGTCACCCAGTACGCCGCGTGCGGCGAGATAGTCGAACAGGGCGCGGCCACGCTCCCGCCCACCGATGACGCGAATCGACAATTGGCAGCCGCGTTGCAACGGCTCGCGCGGCGTGATGACCTGCAGCACCTCGCCAAGATCGGCATCGATCAGCTGCTGCAGATAGCCGGTAAGGGCCTCCGACTTGGCCCGCAGTGCCGGCAGCGTGGCGCGATCGAACAGATCCAGCGAGGCGCGCAAAGGGGCCAGCCCCAGAATGGGCGGGTTGCTCAGCTGCCAGCCATCCGCACCGGGCGTGGGCGAGAACTGCGGCCCCATGCGAAAGCGCACCGTCGGATCGTTGCCCCACCAGCCGGCGAAGCGCGGTCGGTCGGTATGCGCATGACGCGCGTGCACGAAGGCACCGGCCACCGCGCCCGGCCCGGAATTCATGTATTTGTAGTGGCACCACACGGCGAAATCCGCGCCACTGTCGTGCAGTTGCACGGGCAGGTTGCCGACGGCATGGGCCAGATCGAAGCCGACCACGGCGCCTGCAGCGTGGCCCAGCCGAGTGATGGCCTGCAGGTCGAAGGCCTGCCCGGTGCGGTATTGCACGCCCGGCCAGACGATGGTGGCCAGGCGCGGGCCGTGTTCGGCAATGGCGCGTTCGATGCAAGCCATCGAAAACGTACCGTCCTCGCCATCGGGCTCGACTTCCACCAAGGCCTCGGCCGGGTCGAAACCATGGAACCGCACCTGCGACTCCAGCGCATAGCGGTCGGAGGGAAAGGCGCCGGCCTCCATCAACAGGACGGGTCGTTCCTGCGTGGGCCGATAGAAGCTGACCAGCAGAAAGTGCAAGTTGGCGGATAGGGTGTTCATCGCCACTACTTCAGCGGGCTGAGCGCCCACCGTGCGTGCCAGGCCGTCACGTACCAGTTCGTGGTAAGTCATCCACTGCGCATTGCCGGTGAAATGGCCTTCCACGGCCTCCGTGGCCCATTTGTCCAGCACCTCTTCGACATGGGTGCGTGCGCCCTTGGGTTGCAGGCCCAGCGAGTTGCCGACGAAGTAGGCCATCGGTGCGCCGTCGTGCAGCGGCAGATGGAAGGCGTTGCGGTAGTCGCGCAGCGGGTCGGCGGCGTCCAGCGCCTGTGCGTGGGCGTCGGTGAACAGATCGGTCATGCAAACCTCGATGCGGGCAGCCCCAGCCATTCCAGCGCGGTGCCGTGGTAGAGCCGAGCTTGCTCGGCTTCGCTCAAATTCAGTCGCTCAATACCTTCGCCCGGCACTTGCTCACCCAGCGGGAACGGATAGTCGGTGCCCAGCATCACCCGGTCGCTGCCGCAGGCGTCCAGCAGATAGCGCAGCGCGGCGTCGTCGGCGACCCACGAATCGAAATACAGACGCTTGAGATATTCGCGCGGGTTGCGGAAATTGTCGGTGGCCACCAGATCCGGGCGCATGTTGAAGCCGTGTTCGATGCGGCCGATGGTGTAAGGGAAACTGCCGCCGCCGTGGGCCATGCACACCCGCAGTTTGGGCAAGCGTTCCAGCACGCCGCCGAATACCAGGCAGCAGGCCGCACGCGACTGCTCGGCCGGCATCCCCACCAGCCACGGCAGCCAGTACTTGGGCATGCTGTCGGTGCCCATCATGTCCCAGGGGTGCACCAAAATCGCCGCACCGAGGTCGCTGGCGGCCTGGAAGAACTCGAACAGCTCCGGCGCATCCAGATTCCAATGCACGTCGTTCGGCCCGTTGATATGCGAACCGATCTGCACGCCCTGCAGGCCCAGCTCGTCCATGCAGCGTTCCAACTCGCGGATGGCCAGTTGCGGCGACTGCAGCGGCACTGTGCCGATGCCGGCGTAGTGGCGCGGATAGTCGCGGCAGGTCTGCGCCATGTGGTCGTTGAGCGCGCGATGCAACTCCAGCGCGTGATGTGGCTTGGCCCATTCGCTGAACATCACCGGCACCGTGCTCAGCACCTGCACCTGCACGCCGAAGTTTGCGTAATCGTCGATGCGGATCTGCGGGTCCCAGGTCTTGGGCCAGATCTCGCGGAAGAACTTGCCGTCCTTGTAGATGCGGTGGCGGCCGTCTTCACTGTGGTGAATCACCGGGAAACGCGCATCGCCGTATTTGGCGGCAAGGTCCGGCCAGTCGCGCGGCAGATAGTGGGCGTGGGTGTCGATTTTGAGCATGGGATCGATTCTAGCCCCTGCCCGCGACAGGTCAGGTGTGGTCCAGCAGCTTCTTCGCCGCCGCGCGGGCCTCGGCGCTGACATCCGCGCCGCCCAGCATGCGGGCGATTTCGTCCTGCCTGCCGGCGGCGTCGAGGGCGCTGACCGACGACTGAGTGATGCCGTCACTGGCGGCTTTGCTGACCCGGTACTGGGCATGGCCGGCGGCGGCGACCTGCGGCTGGTGGGTCACGCACAGCACTTGTTTGCTGGCACCCAGTGCGCGCAGTTGTGCGCCCACGGCGGCGGCCACCGCGCCGCCGATGCCGGCATCCACTTCGTCGAAGACCATGGTTGGCACCGCATCCTGCGCCTGCGTGGCCACTTCCACCGCCAGCGAAATGCGCGAAAGCTCACCGCCGGAAGCCACTTTGCGCAGCGGGCGCGGCGGCTGACCGGGGTTGGCGCTGACCAGGAATTCAGCGCGTTCGCTGCCGCTGGCATCGGGCGCGTCGCTGGCATTGGCTTCCAGCGCGACCTCGAAACGGCCGCCCTGCATGCCAAGGGTGTCGATCATGGCGCTGACCGCCGTCGCCAGCACATCGCCGGCCTTGCGCCGCGAGGCGGCAAGTGCGGCTGCAGCATCCTGCCACTGTGCTGCCGCGCGGGCGATGTCGGCATCCAGCCGCTGCAGGCGGGTGTCGGCATCGGCCAGCATGTCGAGCTCCTGCGCCAGCGTGTCGCGATGGGCGGCCAGTTGCTCCGGCGGCAGGCGGTGCTTGCGCGCCAGATCCTGTACGCGGGTGAGTTGGCGTTCGAGATCGGCCAGTGCCTCGGGGTCCAGCTCCAGATCGTCGCGCACGCGCTGCAGCAGCGACTGGGCTTCATCCAGCTGGATCGCGGCGGCATCGAACATGGCATCGACGTCGCCCAGGCGTGGCTCATGGCGGGCTTCGCGCTGCAGGCCATGACGCAGGCGCTGCAGGCGCGTCGTCAGGGCGTCGTCGCCGGCAAGTGCGTCCAGCGTGCCGTCACAGGTGGCGATGAGCGACGCGGCGTGCGCGTGGCGACGGTGGCTGGCATCGAGCTCGGCCAATACTGCCGGGGCCAGCGGCTGTGCGTCCAGCTCGTCCAGCTGGTGCTGCAGCCAAAGCTGGCGCTCGCCCACGTCGCCACGGGACAGCAGGGCGCTGCGCTCCTCGTGCAGCCGTTTCCAAGCCTGCGCGTGGCTGCGCACGGGGGCCAGCAAGTGCGGGTGATGGGCGTAGGCATCCAGCAGCTCGGTTTGCTGGCGGCGCTCCAGCAGCGCCTGCTGCGCGTGCTGGCCGTGGATCTCGACCAGCAGGCCCGCCAGTTCCGACAGTTGCGTCAACGTTACGCTGCGGCCATTGATCCACGCCTTGCTGCCGCCGTCGGCGCGCAGGGTGCGGCGCAGCTGGCAGGCGCCGTCGTCGTCCAGATCGGAATCGGCCAACCATCGAGCGGCGGGGGCATCCGCAGGCACTGCAAACTCCGCAGCCAGTTCCGCGCGTTGGGCGCCGTGGCGCACTGCGCCGGCGTCGCCGCGGGCGCCCGACAAAAAGCCCAGTGCATCCACCAGCAGGGATTTGCCGGCGCCGGTTTCGCCGGAAATGACCGTCAACCCCGCGCCGAAGTCGAGTTCGGCATGGGCGACGACGGCGAAGTCACGGATCGACAGACGGGTCAGCATGGCTGCGCATTGTGCCTGTGCAGGCTTGCACGCGGTAGCGGTTGCGGCATACAACACAGGGATGGCGAAACGACAGGCCTGCGACATCACCCGTGACCCGCGCGCGCGGCAGCTGTTGCGCACGCTGGTGGCCCGCCACAGCCGCGACGGGGCACCGGTGGGCTCGCAAACGCTGGCCCAGCATGCAGGGTTGGATATCAGCCCGGCGACCATTCGCAACATCCTGGCTTCGCTGGAGGATGCGGGGTTGCTGGTCGCGCCGCACAGCTCTGCCGGGCGTGTTCCCACCGCGCAGGGGTATCGCCTGTTCGTGGATTCCCTGCTGCAGGTGCAACCGCTGGGCAGCGAGGAAGTGGGCCGTCTGCGCACTGGCTTGCCGGCCGGTGCGGGCACCCAGGCCTTGCTGGGCTCCACCTCCGAAATGCTGGCGGCGATGACCCATTTCGCTGGCATGGTCAGCGTGCCGAAACGGGAGAGTTTCACCTTTCGGCAGATCGATTTCGTCTTGCTGGACCCACAGCGGGTGTTGGCCATCCTCGTGTTTTCAGATGGCGAAGTGCAAAACCGCGTCGTGCAGGTGGGGCGCGCCTTTTCGCCTTCGGAGCTGGAACAGGCGGCGAACTTTCTGAACGCGCATTTCGCCGGACAGCCACTGAAGCTGATCCGTGCGGCCCTGCTGCGTGAGTTGCATGATGCCCGCAGCGAGATGGAGCGCCTGCTGGCCACTTCGCTGGCGCTGGCCGAGCATGCTTTTGCGCCGACTCAGGACGACGACATGCTGGTGGCGGGTCAGGCGCGCCTGCTGGGTTTGCAGGAACTGGGCGACATGGATCGCCTGCGCGGCCTGTTCGAGGCCTTTGCCGAAAAGCGCGAACTGCTGCAATTGCTGGAGCGCACCGCCAAGGCGCCGGGCTTGCGGGTGTTCATCGGGGAAGATTCCGGGCTGGCGCCGCTGGAAGGCCTGTCATTGGTGGCCGCGCCCTATGGCCGGGACGGGCAGGTGCTGGGGGTGTTGGGGGTGATCGGTCCGCGCCGGATGGCTTACGAGCGCGTCATCCCCGTCGTTGAGGCCACCGCCGAGATCCTGGGGGCTGCCTTGAATCCGGAGTGTTGAGGCCCCATTGCCACTGCTGAAGGCGGCATGTCGCCGCGCAGCAGCCATTTGGACCATGAGCAACGAGCCCACGCAGGACCTCAACGACACCCCCGAGCAGGAACAGCACGACGCGCTGGAGGCGCTGCGCGCCGAAGTGGAGCAACTGAAAGTACAGTCTTTGATCGAGCGTGCCGATCTGGAGAACCAGCGCAAGCGGTTGGCGCGTGACATCGAGATGGCCCGCAAATTCGCCAACGAGCGACTGTTGGGTGATCTGCTGCCCGTATTCGACAGCCTGGATGCCGGGCTGGCCGCGGCCAACGAAACAGACCCGCTGCGGCAAGGGTTGGAGCTGACCTGCAAGCAGTTGCTGAAGGTGGCGGGCGAAAACGGCATGGACGTGCTGGACCCCACCGGCCAGCCGTTCAACCCCGAGCACCATCAGGCCATCAGCCAGGGTGAATCCGAGGGCGTGCCGCCGGGCCATGTCATCACCGTGTTCCAGAAGGGCTATGTGCTCAACGGGCGCCTGCTGCGTCCGGCACTGGTGATCGTGGCCAAGCACGATTGACCTGCGGCGCGGGGCCCTTGAAGGCCGGCGCAGCACCCCCACATACAGACCATCGGCGCAGCGCGCCACCCAAATACCAAGATTCGAGAGGATAACGTCATGGGCAAGATCATCGGCATCGACCTGGGCACCACCAATTCCTGCGTGTCCATCATGGAAGGCGGCAAGCCGCGCGTCATCGAAAACAGCGAAGGCGACCGCACCACCCCGTCCATCGTCGCCTGGACCAAGGATGGTGAAGTGCTGGTGGGTGCCTCCGCCAAGCGTCAGGCCGTCACCAATCCGAAGAACACCTTCTACGCCGTGAAGCGCCTGATCGGCCGCAAGTTCACCGATGCCGAAGTGCAGAAGGATTTGGGCATGGTGCCCTACACCATCACCCAGCACGACAATGGGGATGCCTGGGTGGGGCTGGCCGATGGCAAGAAGCTGGCCCCGCAGGAAGTCTCGGCCAAGGTGCTGGAGAAGATGAAGAAGACCGCCGAGGCCTTCCTGGGTGAAACCGTCACCGAAGCCGTGATCACGGTGCCGGCCTACTTCAACGACAGCCAGCGTCAAGCCACCAAGGACGCCGGCCGCATCGCCGGTCTCGACGTCAAGCGCATCATCAACGAGCCCACCGCGGCGGCCCTGGCCTATGGCCTGGACAAGGGCGACGGCAAGGACCGCAAGGTGGCCGTGTACGACCTGGGTGGCGGCACCTTCGACGTGTCGATCATCGAAATCGCCAATGTGGATGGTGAAAAGCAGTTCGAAGTGCTGGCCACCAACGGCGACACCTTCCTGGGCGGCGAAGACTTCGACAATCGCGTCATCGACTATCTGGTGGAAGAGTTCCAGAAGACCGACGGCGTGGACCTGCGCAAGGACCCGCTGGCCCTGCAGCGCCTGAAGGACGCCGCCGAGCGCGCCAAGATCGAGCTGTCGTCCAACCAGCAGACCGACGTCAACCTGCCGTACGTCACCGCCGACGCCAGCGGCCCGAAGCACCTGAACATCAAGCTGACCCGCGCCAAACTCGAAGCGCTGGTGGATGACTTGGTCAAGCGCACCATCGAGCCCTGCCGCGTGGCCCTGAACGACGCCGGTCTGCGTGCTTCCGATGTCAGCGAGGTGATTCTGGTCGGTGGCCAGACCCGCATGCCGCGCGTGCAGGCGGCGGTGGCCGAGTTCTTCGGCAAGGAGCCGCGCAAGGACGTGAACCCCGACGAGGCCGTGGCCATCGGTGCGGCGGTGCAGGGCGGCGTGCTGGCCGGCGATGTCAAGGACGTGCTGCTGCTCGACGTCACCCCGCTGAGCCTGGGCATCGAGACCTTGGGCGGCGTGTTCACCAAGATCATCGAAAAGAACACCACCATCCCCACCAAGGCCTCGCAGGTGTTCTCCACCGCCGAGGACAACCAGAGCGCGGTGACCGTGCACGTGCTGCAGGGTGAGCGCGAGCAGGCCCGCTACAACAAGTCGCTGGCCCGCTTTGACCTGACCGGCATCGATGCCGCGCCGCGCGGCATGCCGCAGGTGGAGGTGAGTTTCGACATCGACGCCAACGGCATCGTGCACGTCACCGCCAAGGACAAGAAGACCGGCAAGGAACAGAAGGTTGAAATCAAGGCCGGCTCGGGCCTGTCGGACGACGAAATCCAGCGCATGGTGCAGGACGCCGAAGCCAATCGCGAGGAAGACAAGAAGTTCCACGAACTGGTGACCGCCCGCAACCAGGCCGACGGCCTGATCCACGCCACCCGCAGCACCATCAAGGACAACGGCGACAAGCTGCCGGGCGATGCCATCGGCCGCGCCGAAGCCGCCATCGCCGAGCTGGAAGTGGCGATCAAGGGTGAGGACAAGGGTCAGATCGAGGCCAAGGCCAAGGCGCTGGAAGAAGCCAGCCAGGCCCTGTTCGCCGCAGCTGCGGCGGCAGGTCAGGCGGGTGAGGCCGGCGCCGCTGCGGGGAAGCCCGCCGATGACGTGGTGGACGCCGAGTTCACCGAGGTCAAGGACGACGACAAGAAGGCCTGATCGGCCCGGCAGGCAATGCAACGGGCAGGCCGATGGTCTGCCCGTTGCCATGAAGGGGACGGATGGGTCCAATGAGCAAGCGCGATTATTACGAAGTCCTGGGCGTGGCCCGCAATGCCGGTGACGAAGAGCTGAAAAAAGCCTATCGCCGGTTGGCGATGAAGCTGCACCCGGACCGCAACCCGGGCGATGCCGGTGCCGAGGCCGCCTTCAAGGAAGCCAAGGAAGCCTATGAAGTGCTGAGTGACGGCGGCAAGCGCCGGCTGTACGACCAACACGGCCATGCCGCGTTCGAACACGGCATGGGCGGCGGCAATGCCGGCCCCGGCTTCGGTGGCGCCGACATGGGTGACATTTTCGGCGACATTTTCGGCAATATTTTCGGCGGCGGTGGCCGGGCGCAAGGGCCACGTCGTGGCGCGGACGTCGGCTACATGATGGAGCTGGAGCTGGAAGAAGCCGTGGCTGGCGTCGAAAAGACCATCCACATCCCCACCATGGCCAGTTGCGCGCCCTGCAAGGGCAGTGGTTCGGCTGACGGCAAGGTGGACACTTGCGCCACATGCCAAGGGCGTGGCCAGGTCCGCATGCAGCGCGGCCCCTTCATGATGCAGGCCCCCTGTCCGCATTGCGACGGTGCCGGCAAGACCATCGCCAACCCCTGCAAGACCTGCAATGGCAATGGCCGCGTCGAGGAAGAAAAGACGCTGGCCGTGAAGATTCCGGCGGGCGTGGACAGCGGGGATCGCATTCGTCTGGCAGGCGAGGGGGAGGCGGGGCCCGCCGGGGCTTCGCCGGGCGACCTGTATGTCGAGGTGCGGGTCCGGCCGCATGCCATCTTCGAACGTGATGGTGACGACCTGCACTGCGAGGTGCCGATCCGAATTTCGCAGGCGGCGCTGGGGGATACCGTCCGTGTGCCCACGCTGAGTGGGGAGCTTGAATTGCGCATCCCCACCGAGACCCAGAGCGGCAAGGTGTTCCGCTTGCGTGACCGGGGTGTGAAATCCGTGCGCAGCCGTGCGCCGGGCGATCTGTATTGCAAGGTGGTGGTCGAAACGCCAGTCAACCTCACGGCCGAACAGCGCACCTTGCTGGAACAGTTCGAGGCTACCTTCGTCGGTGAAGGGGCGCGCCGGCATTCCCCCAAGTCCAGCACCTTCTTCGACGGGGTGAAGAGCTTCATCGACCGGATGGTGTCCTGAGCCGGTTCCGGCAGCAACCATTTTGCTTGCCTAGAATTGCGCCCGGTTTACCCGGGCGTTTTTCGTTGAACAGTCACACCCCCCCCATTGTTGGCATCATCGGCAGCGCCGGTGCGTACGGCCGCTGGCTGCGTGCATTCCTCAACGACCGCATGGGGCTTCAGGTGCTGGGGCACGATCCGGCTGACCCAAGTACCAGCCACGAGGATGTGCTGCTGGAGCAGTGCGACGTGCTGCTGTTTTCCGCCCCCATCCGGCAGACGCCGGCGGTGATCAGGCACTGGGTGGCCCGGTCGGCCGGGCGGGAAGCGGGGCGCCTGTGGCTGGACGTCACTTCGGTGAAGGTCGCACCCATCGAAGCAATGCTGGGTTCTCGGGCCGAGGTGGTGGGCCTGCATCCGATGACGGCCCCCCCCAAGGCGCCGAGCCTGCGTGGCCGCGTGCTGGCTGTGTGCGAGGCCAGGCTGTCGGCGTGGCGGCCTTGGGTGGCCCAACTTCTGGCGTCTCTGGAAGCGGACTGCGTCCGGGTGACGCCGGCCCATCACGACCGCGCCATGGCGCTGGTGCAGTCGATGGTGCACGCCAGCCATCTTGCCCAGGCAGGGGTGTTGCGCGGGCAAATGCCGCAGCTGGGGGGGCTGGAAGGGCTGATGCCCTTGCGTTCGGCGTCGTTCGAGATGGATACGGCCATCGCGGCGCGCATTCTGTCCCTGAATCCTGCGATCTACGAGGACATCCAGTTCGGCAACCCGCACAGCGCGGAGGTCCTGCAACAGCTCGCGTCGCAGCTCGGGCGCATGGCCGCCTTGGTCGCGGATGGCGGCGAGGAGGCCCGTCGGGCGTTTCGGGAGGAATACCTCGCGGCGGGCCGCACGGCCTTCGGCAAATCGTCGTTGGAGGCGGGAAACTACACCTTCGAGCGCCTGGGTTACCTGCTGGCCGATCTGGCGGATACGCACACCCTGAGCATCCATTTGCCCGATGACCGCCCCGGTTCCTTGCGGGCCCTGCTGCATGTGTTCGAGCGTCACAACGTCAGCATTGCTTCCCTGCATTCTTCCAGGACGCAGCAGGGTGAGGTGCATTTCCGTCTGGGGTTCAACAGTGGTACGCCCCAGGAACGGCTGGATGCGGTCGTATTGGCACTGGAAATGGAGCGCATCGGCAGGGTGCTTCCGGGATGAACGGTTGAAGTTGCCGGCCCAACGGCAGGCAGGCGGGTCAAAGCATGACGCCCGTCAACGACCGTGGGGTGCAACTCGGGTAACGTATCCACAGGCCAAATTGGATGGGCCATACCATGCCATTCCGTTCCCCCGCGGAAAACCGACTTCCCCCGCAGCCGCCGCACGGTGCGTTGCTCGATGCGTTGCAAAAGCACGTGTTGGAGTGTGTCGCGCCCGCATTGGACAGCGCGCTCGCGGACGTGGATGACTATCTCTTTGATCGCAGCCAGTCCGGTGAGGAAGCGCTGGGCATGATCGCGCTGCGCGAGTTGCGTCGCGTGCGCGGGCACATGACCCAGCAGTTTCGCCTGTCGGTGCTGACACGCTTCAAGGCATTGCGAGAGCATCGGGCCGAATCGGCTGGCGCGGTTGATGACGCCGGGCTCAGCTTGCTGTCTGACCAAGCCTTGGAGCAGCAACTGGCGGTGGAACAGCTGGCTGCTGCCGTATTGCGCTCGCATGCGGATGCGTTTGAGGTGGTCAGCAAGCGCTTGTGCGTCGTGACCGGACAGACTGAACTGTTGCCGCGGGAAAACCCGCTGTCACCTGCGTTCCTGGCCGCGTCGCTCGGCAAAGCCATGGATCATCAGGAGATGGAAGACGAGCTGCGGATCGTCGTTTTCAAATATTTCGAACGCGCCCTCGCCGAGACAATCGGTGAGCTGTACGAGCGCTGCAACACGACGCTTGCTACTGCCGGCATTCTGCCGGATCTGCGGAGTGTCAGCAGCAAGCCGCGCCAGCCGCATGCCACACGCAGCGCTGCCGCGCACCAAGGTCAACCCGATGACCCGCACGGAGCCTCGCAGCATGCCGTAGCGTCACAGGGCGCGGCCCAGGCCCAGATCAGTGCTGCCGACCAAGCCTTGTTCGCCAGCATGCTGGGGCAGCTTCAAGGGTGGCGCAACATGGTGGGCGTGGCGCCACAGGTGCCTGGCATGGGGGTTCCGGCGGGCCCGGTGCTTGGCACCCAAGACCTCCTTTCGGTGCTCTCGCTCCTGCAGCGCGACACGCTCGCGTTGCAGCCCAATTCGGGCGATGACCAGATCACGTTGGCGGGGCAGTTGCGGGAGCATCTGGCGCAAGGTGCCCGCAAGCTTGGGGTGGCCGGCGACAACATGAGCTTGGACGGGCTGGACGGCGACGCGGTCGATCTGGTGGCATTGCTGTTTGACGTCCTGCTGGATGGCCCGCAGTACGATTCCCAGATCCGACAGAAAATCGGCCGCATGCTGGTGCCCTTCGTCAAGGTGGCGGTCAAGGATCGCCGGATGTTTCTGTTCAAGGAGCACCCGGCTCGGCGCCTGTTGAACACCGTCGCCGAGGCCTGCGAGGGCAATCGTGGCGAGGCGCCGCAGGAGCGCGAGCTGCTGTACCACGTCGATAACACCATTGATCGGCTGGTGGCGGAATTCAACGAAGATGTCGCGATTTTCGAGACCCTCGAGCAGGAGCTGCGCGCCTACATGGCGCAGCATCGACGCCGTTTCGATCTGGCCGAAAAACGTGCCACCGAGTCTCAGCGTGGACGGGAGCGGCTTGAGCATGCGCGTACGGCGGTGGCGGCAGACATCAACTGGCATCGTGGTGAACGCGAGCTGCCAGCGGCGATCGCCGAATTTCTGGCCAAGCATGTCACCCATCACTTGGTGCAGATTTCACTGCGCGATGGGCAAGGCACCCCGCGCTACGACAGTACGCTGACGACCGTGGACGCCCTGATGGCGGCATTCGATCGTGCCAGTGTCGGGATCCGCCCGGAGGATTCGATTCCGTTGCCCGAGGATGAACTCCTGTCGATTCTTGCCAGCGCAGGCTGCACCGACGAGGCGGCCCACGCTGCATTCGCCGCCATGTGCAGCGCCATCGGCAGGATTGCAGGCGGCGAGTCGGCGAAAGAGTGCGATGTGCCGCTGCCTGAGCTGGCGAAATTGCCCGATCCGGCCCCCCTGCCGCCGGAACCCCAGCCGCAGCTCGAAGTGGTGGCTGGCTCCGACCGGCTTGAATTCGATGGCGGCACCCTGGAGCGCATGCGCAAGTTGAAGGTGGGCGACTGGTTGCAGCTTGCATCAAGTGACGGCGTGTTTGCCCCAGCCAAGGTGTCATGGATCAGCCCGATTTCTTCGCGGTTGCTGTTGGTCAACAAGCGAGGAATTCGCGTGCTGGTGGCCTCGGTGGAAGAAATGGCGGCCATGGCCATGCTGGGCAAGCTGTCGTTGCGTGAAGGTGACAACGCATTCGATGACGCGATGATGCAGATGGCCGGTCGTTTGCAGAACGCCAGCCGCAGTGCGTGAAGCGGCATGGGTGCGCCAGCTTGCTGGCGCGCATGGCAACCGCTAGCCTGCCGCGATGACGACGAATGTTCGATTGTTGGTGCACGGTGCCACCGGGCGAATGGGGCAGGCGCTGTTGCGCCTTTGCCGGGATGAGGGCTTGGGCTGCGAGGTCGTCGCAGCCGTGGCGCGCCGGGTGGAGGGGCGTGCCCTCGATGGCATTCCCCATTTCACGACGGCAGAGCTGGCGGGCGTACCGCCATTTGACGTCGCCGTGGATTTCAGCCTCCCGGAGGGGTTCGATGCTGTTCTCGCGTTCTGTCTTGCGCGCGGGGTGCCGCTGGTGTCCGGGACCACCGGCTTGACGGACGCGCAGCAGGGGGCCTTGAATGCGGCGAGTGAACGCATTCCTTTTGTCTGGGCCAGCAATTTCAGCCTGGGGGTAGCCGTACTGCACGATCTGGTGGCTCGCGCCGCAGCCCTTTTGCCAGGTTGGGACTGCGACATCATCGAGGCGCATCACACGCGCAAACTGGATGCCCCGTCCGGTACCGCCTTGACCCTGGGTGAGGCGGCTCGGGGCGGTGGTACCGAGCCGCACTACGCTTCGATTCGTGCGGGTGACATCGTCGGCGAGCACCTCGTGCAATTTGCCGCCGCAGGCGAGCGCATCGAGTTGGTCCATCGGGCCACCAATCGCGACATTTTTGCGCGTGGCGCGCTGCATGCGGCGGTGCGCCTGCATGGGCGTCGGGCGGGCCGGTATCGGGTCTCCGATCTGCTGTAAAGGCGCGCACCTTCTGTCAATACTGGCGGAGCGGGTTTCGCATCGGTACAATTCCCGCTCGCCAAATCCCCCAGCTCCGAACCGGTTTCGCCGCTTCGGCGCTTTTTTGCAACCTGACGCAAGGCGACGCACTTGAACAATCCCGCCATTCTCGCGCTTGAAGACGGTACGGTCTTCGAGGGTATCTCCGTGGGTGCCCCCGGCTTGTCGGTGGGCGAAGCGGTTTTCAATACCGCAATGACCGGTTACCAGGAAATCCTGACCGACCCGTCTTATGCCCGCCAGCTGGTCACCCTGACGTATCCGCATATCGGCAATACCGGCTGCACCGACCAGGACGATGAGGCTGCCAAGGCCTGGGCCGCTGGCCTGATCGTGCGTGACGTGCCGCGCCGCCCAAGCAACTGGCGCAGCCAGGTTTCCCTGCCCGAGTGGCTGCGCGCCCGAGGCATCGTGGCGATTGCCGGCATCGACACGCGCAAGCTGACCCGGATTCTGCGTGAACGCGGCTCCCAGAATGCAGCGCTGCTTGCCGGAGAAGATCACGCAAGCGTGCTGGACGTCGACCATGCCATCGAGGCGGCCCGCAAATTCCCCGGGCTCAACGGCATGGATCTGGCCAAGGTGGTCACCACCGATGTGCCGTATCGATGGAATGAAGGGCAGCTGGACCTGAATGCCGGTGACTGGGTGCGTGCCGAGCCGAAGTTCAAGGTCGTGGCCTATGACTTTGGCGCCAAGCGCAACATCCTGCGGATGCTGGCCGAACGTGGCTGCGACGTGCACGTGGTGCCGGCGCAAACGCCAGCCGCTGACGTGTTGGCCATGCAGCCGGATGGCGTGTTCCTGTCCAACGGCCCCGGCGATCCAGCACCGTGCGATTACGCCATTGCCGCCATTCGTGAATTCGTGGCGGCAAAGATTCCGCTGTACGGCATCTGCTTGGGCCACCAGCTGTTGGCGCTCGCCATCGGTGCCAAGACCGTGAAAATGCCGCATGGCCACCATGGTGCCAACCATCCGGTGCAGGACCTCGACAGCGGCCGGGTGCTGATCACTTCGCAGAACCATGGTTTCTGCATTGATGAGTCCAGTCTGCCGGCGAATGCACGCGTCACCCATCGCTCGTTGTTCGACGGCACCAATCAGGGCATCGCGCTTACCGATGCGCCGGCCTTCAGCTTCCAGGGCCACCCGGAAGCCAGCCCGGGCCCGCAGGATGTTTCGCCACTCTTCGACCGCTTCATTCACATGATGCAGTCCCACACCCGTTGACCCCCCCTTTGGCAATCACAAGGATGATGTGCATGCGCCTGCTTCTGCCCCTGTTTCTGTGTCTCGGTGTCCTGTCCGGCAACGTGGCTGCTCGGGAAATTCCGATTCGCGACCTGTTCAAGGATGCTGAATTCAGCCAGCTCTCGCTGTCACCCGACGGCAAGCACGTAGCCCTGACCGTACAGCGCAATGACCGCAGTCTGCTGGTGGTGCTGGATTCGGACACCAAGAAGGTCATTGGCAGCTGGGACCACGGCGAGAACTACTATTTCCGCCAGGTGGTCTGGGTCAATGAAGAACGGTTGCTGTACACCACCAGCTTCAAGACCGGGCGTTTCGACTACCAGGTCGGTATCCGGGACATGTATGCCTCCAACATCGACGGCAGCAAGCGGTTGGTGATCCCGCACGGCAATTTCTACCAGCTGGTGGATGATCTGCCGGATGACCGCAACAACGTGCTGGTGACCCGGTCCATTGAAAGTGCTTTTCTGTTCAAGCTGAACGTTTACACCGGCAAGTTCAACACGGTGGCCACCAGCCCGATGGATTTCGGCAGCTTCGTGGTGGATCACGCCGGGCGGCCACGCTATGCCGTTGGCGGGATGGGCGACGGTTCCAGCGTCCTCTATCGCCGTGATGGGGATGCCTGGACCCTGCTGGATCGTACCGAGCCTTTCGTGGGTGGCAGCATGGTGCCGGCTGGTTTCAATGCCGACGACAGCAAGGCCTATGTGTTCAAGCGGCAGGATGGAGCCCCCGATGCCCTGTGGATGATCGATCCGGCCAGCGGCAATGGCGAGCAGCTGTCAAGCAATGGCACGGTGGACGTTGACGACCAGCTGTGGAGCAGCGATCACAAGACACTGTTGGCTGTGCGATATGAAGACGGTATCCCGTACTGGGATTTCATCGCCCCCAACCATCCGGAAACCGCATTGTTCGCGGGTTTGGTCAAGTCGTTCCCGGACAAGGCCGTGGATTTCCGTGGCATTTCCAGTGACGGCAATCGCGTGCTGATGCGTGTGTACAGCGACCGCGACCCGGGACAGGTGTTTCTCTTCGATCGCAAGGCAGGGTCCGCCACCTTCCTGATCGGCTCGATGGAATGGATCAAGCCAGCCGAGATGGCGGCCATGAAGCCGGTGCAGGTCAAGGCCCGCGATGGCATGGTGCTGCATGGCTACCTCACGCTGCCGGCTGGCAGCGATGGCAAGAACTTGCCGCTGATCGTCAACCCACATGGTGGGCCGCACGGCCCGCGCGACAGCTGGGGCTTCAACCCAGAAGTGCAGCTGTTGGCCAACCGTGGTTATGCGGTGCTGCAGATGAATTACCGCGGTTCCGGCGGCTATGGCGACCGCTACATGGGTGCCGGTTACCGCAAATGGGGCACGGCCATGCAGGACGATCTCACCGACTCGGTTCGCTGGGCCGTGTCCCAGGGCATCGTCGACCCGAATCGCGTCTGCATCTATGGCGCCTCCTATGGTGGCTATGCGGCACTGATGAGTGCCGTCCGCGAGCCGGATCTCTACAAATGCTCGGTGGGTTACGTGGGCGTTTACGATCTGGAAGTGCAGCGTCGTGACAGCGACACCGCGCAGTCCGAGTACGGCCGTTCCTATCTTTCCATGGTGTTCCCGGATTCGCTCGCCGAGCGCAATGCCCAGTCGCCGGTGCAGGGTGTCTCGCGCATCAAGGCCGCAGTGATGCTGGTGCATGGCGCCAAGGATGAGCGCGTGCCGATCAAGCACATGCACGCGTTGGTCGATCGCATGGCGGCCGTCGGCAAGCAGCCCGAGGACACCGTGGTCGAGAAGAAGGAGGCCCATGGCTTCCGTGACATCGAAAACAACGTGAACCTGTACACCAGGATGCTGGCCTTCTTCGGCAAGCACATCGGCGGCAAGCAGACGTCGGCGCAGACCCCTTAAGTTTCGGACACCCCGCAATGCCAAAGCGCACAGACATCAAGACCATCCTCATCATCGGCGCAGGCCCCATCGTCATCGGGCAGGCCTGTGAATTCGACTACTCGGGCGCGCAAGCCTGCAAGGCGCTGCGTGACGAGGGCTACCGGGTGGTGCTGGTCAACAGCAATCCGGCCACGATCATGACCGATCCGGACATGGCCGATGCGGTCTACATCGAGCCGATCAATTGGCAGATGGTCGAGAAGATCATCGCCAAGGAAAAGCCCGATGCGATCCTGCCGACCATGGGTGGGCAGACTGCGCTCAACTGTGCGCTGGACTTGGCCGACAACGGTGTTCTGGAAAAGTACGGCGTCGAGCTGATCGGCGCCAAGCGCGAGGCCATCCGCATGGCCGAGGACCGTGAGCTGTTCAAGCGGGCGATGACCGAGATCGGGCTGGACAGCCCGAAGTCGGAAGTGGCCAAGACTTTTGAGCGCGCGCTGGAAATCCAGGCCGAAGTGGGTTTCCCCACCATCATCCGCCCCAGCTTCACCTTGGGCGGCAGCGGCGGCGGTATTGCCTACAACAAGGAAGAGTTCGAGGAGATCGTCAAGCGTGGGCTGGAGCTGTCGCCAACCACCGAAGTGCTGATCGAAGAATCCGTGCTGGGCTGGAAGGAGTTCGAAATGGAGGTGGTGCGCGACACCGCCGACAACTGCATCATCGTTTGCAGCATCGAGAACTTCGACGCGATGGGCGTGCACACCGGCGACAGCATTACCGTTGCGCCCGCGCAAACCCTGACCGACAAGGAATACCAGCGCCTGCGTGATGCCTCCATCGCGGTGCTGCGCAAGATCGGGGTGGATACCGGCGGCAGCAATGTGCAGTTCGGCATCAATGCCAAGAACGGCCGCGTGGTGGTCATCGAGATGAACCCGCGCGTCTCGCGTTCGTCGGCGCTGGCCTCGAAGGCCACCGGCTTCCCGATCGCCAAGGTCGCCGCCAAGCTGGCGGTGGGCTATACGCTGGATGAGCTGAAGAACGAGATCACCGGCGGCCTGACCCCGGCCAGCTTCGAGCCGTCGATCGACTACGTTGTCACCAAGATTCCGCGCTTCGCTTTCGAGAAATTCCCCGCCGCCGATGCCCGCCTGACCACCCAGATGAAATCGGTGGGCGAGGTGATGGCGATCGGTCGCAGCTTCCAGGAATCACTGCAGAAGGCGCTGCGTGGGCTGGAGACCGGCAAGACCGGGTTGGACCCGACCGGACTGGACTTGGCATCAGAAGATGACCTGATCAAGCTGCGGCGCGAGCTGAAAGAGCCCGGCCCCGAGCGCGTGTTCCACATCGCCGATGCCTTCCGTGCCGGCATGAGCGTGGAAGACGTGCACGCGCTGTCTTTTGTTGATCCGTGGTTCCTTGACCAGGTCGAGGAGCTCATCGACGCCGAAATGGACGTGGTGCACCGTGGCTTGGATGGGCTCGACGCCAAGCGCCTGCGCGCGCTGAAACGCTTGGGTTTCTCGGATCAACGCATCGCCACGCTGGCCGGTACCAACGAGACCGCGGTGCGCGCGCTGCGCAAGGCGTTCGGCGTGCGGCCGGTCTACAAGCGCGTGGACTCCTGTGCCGGCGAATTCGCCACATCCACTGCTTATCTGTATTCGACCTACGAAGATGAGTGCGAAGCCGCACCCAGCAACCGCAAGAAAATCATGGTGCTGGGGGGCGGCCCCAACCGCATCGGGCAGGGCATCGAATTCGATTATTGCTGCGTGCACGCCGCGCTGGCGCTGCGCGAAGACGGGTACGAGACCATCATGGTCAACTGCAACCCGGAAACCGTGTCCACCGACTACGACACCTCTGACCGCCTGTATTTCGAGCCGCTGACGCTTGAGGACGTGCTGGAGATCGTCGAGCTGGAAAAACCCATTGGCGTGATCGTGCAATACGGTGGCCAGACGCCGTTGAAGCTGGCCAAGGCGCTGGAGGCTAACGGCGTGCCGATCATCGGCACCTCACCTGACTCCATTGATCTGGCTGAAGATCGCGAGCGTTTCCAGAAGCTGGTGGATGATCTGGGCCTGAAGCAGCCGCCCAACCGCACCGCGCGCAGCGCCGAGGAAGCCCTGCTGCACGCCCGCGAAATCGGCTACCCGCTGGTGGTGCGCCCCAGTTATGTGCTGGGCGGCCGCGCGATGGAAGTGGTGCACGCCGATGCCGATCTTTCGCGCTACATGCGCGAGGCGGTGAAGGTGAGCAACGATTCGCCGGTGCTGCTGGATCGTTTCCTCGACGCCGCGGTGGAAGTGGATATCGACGTGATCGCCGACCGCGATGGCAATGTGCTGGTCGGCGGGGTGATGGAACACATCGAGGAAGCCGGCGTGCATTCCGGCGACTCGTCCTGCTCGCTGCCGCCGTATTCGCTGTCGGCAGCGACCCAGGCGCGACTGCGCGACCAGGTGGTGGCCTTGGCCAAGGCACTGAACGTGGTTGGCCTGATGAACACCCAGTTTGCGGTGCAAGTGGGCGTGGCCGAAGGTGACGAAGCCGACACCATCTACCTGCTGGAGGTGAACCCGCGCGCCAGCCGTACCGTGCCCTTCGTCTCCAAGGCCATTGGCCGCCCGTTGGCCAAGATCTCGGCCCGCTGCATGGCCGGCATGACGCTGGCCGAGCAGGGCGCAACCGACGAGATCGTGCCTGGCTACTATTCGGTCAAGGAAGCGGTGTTCCCGTTTGCCAAGTTCCAAAATGTGGATCCGATCCTCGGCCCGGAAATGCGTTCCACCGGCGAGGTGATGGGCGTGGGACGCAGCTTCGAGGCGGCGTTTGCGCGCGCCGAGGAAGCGGCCAACATCAAGGCCCCGCAGCCGGGCAAGGCCTTCATTTCGGTGCGTGACCCCGACAAGGCGCGGGTGCTGCCGGTAGCGCAGTACATGATCCAACGAGGCTTCTCCATCGTTGCCACCAGCGGCACCGCCGACTATCTGAGCGCCAACGGCGTGACCTGCGAGCGCGTCAACAAGGTGACCGAAGGTCGTCCGCACATCGTCGACCTGATCAAGAACGGCGAGATCTGCTACATCGTCAATACCACCGAAGGTCGTGCTGCCATCGCCGATTCGTTCTCGATCCGCCGCGAAGCGCTGCAGGCACGCGTCACCTATTCCACCACCGTGGCCGGCGCCAACGCGCTGCTGCATTCATTGGACCATCGCGGCAAGGGTGAGGTGCTCTCGCTGCAGGAACTGCACAAGGAGCTGGCATGAGCCGTGCCCCCATCACTGCGAAAGGTGCACAGCGTTTGCGCCTGGAGCTGGAAGAACTGAAGTCGGTCAAACGCCCGGCAGTGATCGAAGCGATCGCCGAGGCGCGCGCCCATGGCGACCTCAAGGAGAACGCCGAATACCACGCCGCGCGCGAGCAGCAAGGCTTCATCGAAGGCCGCATCAAGCACCTGGAAGCGGAGCTGTCGCACGCCCAGATCATCGACGTTTCCCAGCTTGCAGCCGGGGACAAGGTGGTGTTCGGTGCCACCGTGGTGCTGGCTGACAGTGATTCCGGCGAGGAGAAGACCTACCAGATCGTCGGCGACCTCGAAGCCGACATCAAGCAAGGCTTGATCGCGATTTCCTCGCCGGTGGCGCGCGCGATGATCGGCAAGAATGAAGGCGACGAGATCACCATCGAAGCGCCGGGTGGTACGCACGAATACGAGATCGTGGCGGTGCGGTATCAGGGTTGATGCCGTCGTGTCAGCGCAGGCGGGCATCCGGCGTTTCCGGACTTCCGATATTGCAGGATGGTTTCATTCCTCTGGAGGACTTGCATGGGTATCGTGAAAGCAGCCATCGTCGCCGCCATCCTCGCGTTCTCGACGTGTCAGGTCTCGGCGCAGGACGCTGCGGGACGTGATGATTTCATCAAGGAGATGGGGCTTTCCAGCTACAAGAGCATCTCGTTCCGGGACGTGCAGGGGAACGTTGTTTCCTTCGAGCAATTCGATTCGCTGCTCAAGAACGGCGCGAGCTTCTCGACGATCAAGAATCCGCAGAAATCCGAAGCGATCGTCCAGATCGAAAAAGCCCAGGAGGCAACGACGGTTTCGCTGTCCGAAGAACCCAAACTCTCCGTTGTGCCTGGGCATGTCGTTCCGGAAATCGGAAACGCTGATCTTGATGGCGCATCGGTTGTTTACTCCGACAAGCCGACGCTGGTGAGCTTCTTCTTCACCGAGTGCGTGCCGTGCATCAAGGAAATCCCCAAGATCAACGGGCTGGCCGAAGGCAACCCGGAAGTCCAGTTCGTCTCCGTCACCTTCGATGAAGCCTCGCTGGTGAAGGACTTCGTCTTGAAATACGACCTCAAGACCAAGGTGGTGGCGGACGAGAAGCGGTTCATCGACGCATTGGGCGTCAAGACTTACCCCCTCTATGCGCTGATCTCGAAGGATGGACGGTTGCTGGGTACCCAGTCTGGCGTGGTGCTGCAGCTGCCGAAGGGGGAAGTGCTCTTCGAGCACTGGATCAAGTCGAAGACCGGCGGATGATGGACCGGGGCGAATCGATCCTGTTTCTGATGCGGCCTGATACGTGCAACGAGCTTTACGGAATGGGGATTCAATGTCGGCTTCGTTGACGCTGTTGCTACCCCCGACCTCACGCTTCGCCGGCATCCCGCTGCCGCCTGTGCTGGCAAAAGTGCTGGGCTGCGCAGACCGCATCCAGACGGACGCCGGCGAATCGGCCCAGCTGGCACGCCACTTCGACCTGCTGCCGCGTGGCTGGCCCGCCGCCGCACTGACCCGGTTGCTGGACGCGGGCGAGGACGATGCGCGCCACGGCGCGTGGCTGCGCGCCGATCCCGCGCACATCCGTCCGGACATCAATGGCGCGCGCCTGCTCGGCATCGGCCGTAATCTGGGCATCGAGCAGGCCGATATCGATGCCCTGCTGCCAGCGTTGCGGCCGATTTTCGGCGATGCCGGCTTCCTCCTGGACGCGCCGCACCCGGAGCGCTGGTATTTGCGCCTGCCGCGCGAGGCCAGGCTGCCCGCATTCGCTGCGCCCGACGAGGCGCTGGGTGACGATGTGTTCGATCACATTCCGCGCGGCGACGACGCACGACGCTGGCGGGCGTTGGAAAGCGAGGTGCAGATCACCCTGCACAACCATCCGCACAACGCGGCGCGGCTGGCCGCCGGCAAGGTACCGGTGAACGCGCTGTGGTTCTGGGGGGGCGGCGTGCTGCCCGATGCCGTGTCCAGCCTTGCACCGACGGTCTATTCCGACGATCCTGCCGTGCTCGGCGCGGCGCGCCTGAGCAAGCTGCAAGCCATGCCGCTGCCCGCGTTCCGGGATGCCGAAGGCGATGCGCTGGTCGATCTTCGCGGCCAGCGCGATGCACGTGCGCTGGTGGAGCGCTGGCTGCTGCCGACAGCCGAAGGAATGCGCGACGCGGTGTTCGATTTCGCCGATGGTCAGGCGTTTACCCTGCATCCGCAGCAGCGCTGGCGGTTCTGGCGCAGGCCGCTGAGCGTGTTGTCCGCATGAGCGCAGTCCGCCGCATTATCCGCCGCCCCTCGGTCGAACCCATGGGCGACTGGCCGGCCCACTGGCCCGACCTGCTGCGCCGGGTGCACGCCGCACGCGGCAGCGATGGTCAAAGCGCGATGCCGCGATTGACAGATCTGCTGCGGCCGGATGAGCTGAAAGGGTTGGACGAGGCGGTGGCCCTGCTGCAGACGGCGATTGCCGATGACGCTCACATCCTCGTGGTTGGTGATTTCGACTGCGACGGCGCCACCGCCTGTGCGGTGGGCGTGCGCGGGCTGCGCATGCTCGGCGCGCGGCGCGTCTCGCACGCGGTGCCCAACCGCATCGTCCACGGCTATGGCCTGACGCCGGGGCTGGTGGACGAACTCGCCGAGCTGCAACCCGACCTGCTGGTCACGGTGGATCACGGCATCGCCTGCCACGCCGGCATCGAGGCGGCGAAGGCGCGCGGCTGGCAGGTGCTGGTCACCGACCACCACCTGCCGGGGCCGACGCTGCCGGTGGCCGACGCCATCGTCAATCCCAACCAGCCCGGCTGCGGCTTTGCCAGCAAGGCGCTGGCCGGCGTCGGTGTGGTCTTCTATCTGCTGCTGGCGCTGCGCGCGCAGCTGGGCGCGAGCGCCGACCTGGCCTCGCTGCTGGATCTGGTTGCGGTCGGCACGGTGGCCGACATGGTGCCGCTGGACGCCAACAACCGCGCGCTGGTCGGCGCGGGCCTGCGCCGGCTGCGTGCGGGGCAGGGCTGTGCTGGCCTGCGCGCGTTGATCGAGGTCTCC
>CAUJJG010000141.1 GCA_963205445.1 Pseudomonadota bacterium | reverse complement strand
CCTGCGCGCCATGCTGCCAGGCGCTCACATCATCGAAACGCGTCGCGACCCACTGGAAACCGCCTGGTCCTGCTTCAAGCAGCAGTTCTACAGCCAGCCCCACTTCGCCAACGACCTCGCCCACATCGCCACCTACCTGCAAAGCTGCGAGCAGGCCATGGACCACTGGCGCAACCATGACCCAGGGCACATCCACCTGCATCACTACGAGGCCCTGCTGGCCGCCCCAGAAGCACAGACCCGTATACTGCTGGAAGCCTGCGATTTGTTGTTTGATCCGGCCTGCCTGGCGTTTCACCACAACCTGCGCAGCGTACGCACTGCCAGTGCCGCTCAGGTGCGGCAACCGCTGCAGGTATCCCGCCATCGCGCCCAGCAGTACGGCGCGCTGCTGAACCCGCTGCGTGTGGCCTTGGGTCTCCCCGTGAAATAATGGATGCCAGCCTCACCACGATTCAGGACAGTGCACACATGGACAATCTCCTTATCGTCACCACCGGCGGCACCATCGACAAGATCTATTTCGACGACAAGTCGGACTACCAGATCGGTGACCCGCAAATCGGCATGATCCTGCGCGAGCTGGGCGTCACCTTTCGCTTCAACGTGATCCCGATCCTGCGCAAGGACTCCCTGCACATCACTGATGCGGACCGTGAGCTGATCCGGGCCACCATCGCCGCACAACCCGCTCGGCATGTGCTGCTGACCCATGGCACCGATTCGATGGTGGCCACGGGCAAGGTACTGCAAAGCATTCCCGGCAAGACCATCGTCATGACAGGTGCACTCAGTCCTGCACGCTTCCGCGGCTCGGACGCAGAGTTCAATATCGGCTGCGCGATCGGCGCGGTGCAATCGCTGCCGGAAGGTGTGTATATCGCCATGAACGGGCGCATCTGGGACCCGGAACACGTTCGCAAGAATGTAGAGGCCAATCGATTCGAAGCCATCGACTGAACCCGCGCACGTCACTGCATTTCGAACGCAACGCCCCCCCCTGTCCATCACGCCATCCGTTCAACTCCCAAAAGAAAACCCCGGCTTACGCCGGGGTTTTCGCTTGACGCTACTGCCAAGGATCAGTTAGTGCCGTAGGTCAGGGTGACGCCGGAGAAGGACGAGTAGGCAAGCACGCGAATGTAATACGTCGTGGCACTGGACGGCGTCAGAGTGCAGGTTTCCGCATTGCCGCTCTTGTACGGACGGCAGGTGTAGCTGCTGGTGGTCGGCGCGCTGCCTGACCGCACGTACAGGTCAGCGTCACCCGTACCGCCGGCGATGCTGATCGTTGCGGTCTTGCCCGCAGGCACCGACAGCGTATACGTGCTGGACCACTTGCCCTTGGACACCGACGGCAGGTTGACCGTGGTGGTGCCACCGCCGCCACCGCCACCCGCTGTGTAGTCACCGATCAGGCTGACGCCACTGAAAGCGCTGTAGGCCTTCACGCGAACGTAGTAAGTACCGGCCGACGGCGACGAGAAGCTGCAGGATTCGGCGTTGCCGGACTTGTAGGGACGGCAATCGTAGGACGAGTCGGTCGGCGTGCTGCCGAACTTCACGTACATGTCGGCATCACCCGTACCACCGGACATGGTGAAGCTGAGGTTGCTTGCACCAGATGGGACGACCATCGTGTACACGACATCGCTACCCGCCGACTTGTTGATGCCCGTGACGGCAACGCCCTTGGTCAAGGGACCACCGGTGCTACCACCGCCACCGCCGCCGGCACAGGCCACGCCAACCGCACTGAAAGCAGACGTCACGTCAGCCTTGCTGAAGCCCAGATCGGTTGCTGCCGTTTCCACACCGCAGGCGCCTTGGTTGAAGGTGCTGCTGGATGTCCAGTAATCACGGTTCGCACGTGCAAACACCTGGAAGGCCGTCTTGGTGTTCCAACCGGACTTCTTGGCCAGGGTGCAGAAGGCCTTGTTGTAAACACCAGAGCTGTGATGCACGTCGAGACTGCTGGTGTAATCGGAGGCATGATCAATCGAGCTGCCATCCTGCGTCGGGGTGCACATGTAGCGCAAAGCGCCATTGCCCTTGTAGATGTCCCCCCCCACCAGCCAGTCGTTGCTGCCGCGCATGAAATACTCGGCCGCTTCGCCCGCCATGTCGGAATAGGCTTCGTTCATGCCACCAGACATGCCTGAATACACCAGCCCGGACTGCTGCTCGGTAAACCCGTGCGACACCTCGTGACTGGAGACATCGAGACTGACCAGCGGGTAGAAAGTGCTGGCGCCGTCACCGAAGGTCATGGCACTGCCGTCCCAGAACGCGTTCTCGTAGCCGGATTTGTAATGCACCTTCATGGTCAGCTGGAAGTTCAACGGCGCCATACCCATGTAGGACTGGTACATGTTGAAGATCACGTTGCCGAAGTAGTGGGCATCATTCAGCGGCGAGTAAGCGCCATTGATCGACTTCACCGTATTGCGCGGGCAGCTGTAGGAAAAAGCGGTGTTGCTGCTGTTGGTGCTGGCGTTGTTGAGGTTGACCGTCTTCACGTTGGTGCTGCTCATGGTGCAGGTCGAGCCGCTCTGCGCCACGTCCATGTAACCGTAGTCGGTGCCGTATTCGTACTGGCCCGTCTTGGCATTGCCACCAGGGCCGGTACCTACCAGAGCGTGCTGCAGGTTTTCCCACTGCTTGATCACGCGACCCGTGAGGGCGTCCACCATCACGATGGGCCGGGTTGGCTGGCCACCGGTGGCAGAATCCGCGAAATAGCTCACCTTGTAGGCCAGATGGCCACGACCAGCGTCATCGACGAACACCACCAAGTCACTGCTTTCGTTGCGGGTGAGCATGCCCGCGATGCGCTTGCCAAGCCCTGCCTGCTTGCCGACCAACAGCGCTTGTCCATGGTTCAGACGGGGCGTGGTGGAAACGATGTCGCGCTCCAGCCCGGAAACCTGGTTGCCGAACATCTTGCGTACATTCCCGGCACTGTCCTCGCTGACCACGATGTCCTGGCCAAAAATCGGGATGCCGCGCCACGCCTGATGGTAGCGGTAGTTGGTAACACCGCGGTCGCTGCGCTTGCGCTGCATCAACAGCGTGGTGGAGGCGTCGGCGCGCATGAACTGGGCGTGCCGGCGGTTTGCCATGCTGGCAACACCTTGGCTGGCGGTGACGGACTGGTATTGCTGGCGCAGTTGCTGGATGTTGCGCTGATGCAGATCGGACCTGTCGGCCGCCTGCGCGCCTGCGGCGGCAAGGGACAGCAGAATGGCGGCCGAAAGCAGTTGGCTGGTGCTGGAACGATTCACTGGCATTACCCCTAGGCTGTTGATTGAAGCCGCCGTACGGCGACATTGGCAAACATCATTACGGCCTGCCTGTCGTGGCTTCCGGCGTGTCCCGCCGTGTTCTGTGCCGCGAAAGCATCGCTTCAAACCTGAATGAACCTGAACAGGATTCGAAAGCAGGCGAACGGTCAGGTTGCGCTGTTTCCAACGCAACAAACCATGGGTTATACGCCTATATCTTTTAGATATATAAATGAATTTTCCAATGATTTCATTGGCTTATGCACAGCAAATCGACACTGACAAACGCCGATCCGTGTCAAAAATGCGATGCGATCGACATTTATTTCGCAGTGCAACACGCACGCGCGCTGACAATTCACGTCACTTCATGACGCAGTCAGCCTGTGTCCTTTGTCATGCCTGTGTGATGCAGGCCACGCTTCCGGTTGCCTCAGAACATCCCGGTTTCGAGCCTGGCCACGTCCGACATCATGGTCTGGTTCCACGGCGGGTCGAAGACCAGCTCGATGTCGGTATCGATCACCGTCGGGATCTGTTCCAGCTTGCTGCGCACGTCGTCCACGAGGATATCCCCCATGCCGCAGCCCGGCGCCGTCAGCGTCATCCGCACCTTGACGGCGCGGCCGCCGTCCTCGCGATGGAAGAGCTCTGCGACATAGACCAGCCCGAGATCCACGATGTTGACGGGAATCTCAGGATCGAAACAAGTCCGCAACTGCTCCCAAACGACCCGTTCCACATCGGCATCGGTAGCACCCTCGGGCAACGCCAAGGGCTCGGCCGGCGGCTTGCCGATGGCATCGCCATCCTTGCCGGCGATGCGCATCAGGTTGCCTTCCACGAACACGGTCCAGCTGCCCCCCAGCGCCTGGGTGATGTAACCCACCGTACCGACAGGCAGGACAACCTCATCCCCTTGTGGAACCAGGACGGCATCACAATCACGTTCGAAGCGGACGGGTTCGCTGCTGCGGGAGTACATGGCGTTGAAAGGCAGGCTCAAATCGAATCCGTACCATTCTAGTCCCAATCAGATTGCCCGTCTCCCATCTCGATGGGATCATCGGGGGTTCCTTGACCTCGATCATCCCCGATGCCTGATGCCTTCCCCACGCCTCATTGGTATGCCCTGCCCCTGCTGATCCTGGGCGCTGCCGGGTTTTCCGCTGCGTGGCTGCTGCTGGCATTGGCGCTGGGCAGCCAGTGCGCTTGGCTGGCCCCATTGGCCGCACTGGATATGGTGCTGCTGCAACGCCTGAGCCGGTGGCCCGGCGGTATCCGCCGCGCATGCTGGGCCCTGCTGATGACCGCCTTGGTCGTTGTGCTGGCCAATTTCCTGATCATCGCAGGCCAGATCGGGCGCAGTTTCGGGCTCCGCCCTTGGGAGTCTGCCCTCCAGATCGGCCCCGGCTATGCGTGGCTGTTGGCCGGACTGGCCAACTCCCGATTCGACCTGCTGCTGTACGCCGCCAGCCTGCTGCTGGCGGCTTGGCTGGGCCTCAGTGACCGCCGTCGAGGGCCTTCAATTCGCTGACCAGGGCATTGGCCATTTCGCTGCCGTCGCCGTACAGCATGCGGGTGTTGTCGGCGTAGAACAGGGCGTTTTCGATACCGGCAAACCCCGTGCCCTTGCCGCGCTTGATGACGATGGTGTTCTTCGAATTGACCACGTCCAGAATCGGCATTCCGTAGATCGGGCTGGCCGGGTCGGTCTTGGCGACAGGATTCACCACGTCGTTGGCACCGATCACCAGCGACACATCGGTCTGCGCGAACTCGGGGTTGATGTCGTCCATGTCGGCGATCAGATCATAGGGCACGCCTGCCTCAGCCAGCAGCACGTTCATGTGCCCGGGCATGCGGCCCGCGACCGGATGAATGGCGAACTTCACCTTCACCCCACGTTCGATCAGTCGCTGGCTGAGCTCCCAGATCTTGTGCTGGGCCTGCGCCACCGCCAGGCCGTAGCCGGGCACGATGACCACGCGCTCGGCGAAGGCCATCATCGCCGCCACGTCGGCCGCTTCGATCGGCTTCATCGAGCCGCCAATCTCCTGCATCTGCGCGCCACCGCCGCCGAAGTTGGAGAACAGCACGCTGCTGATCTTGCGGTTCATCGCCTTGGCCATCAGGCGGGTCAGCAGCATGCCAGCCGCGCCCACCATGGTGCCGGCGATGATCAAGGCCTCATTCCCCAGCACATAGCCTTCGAACGCCACCGCCAGGCCGGTGAAAGCGTTGTACAGCGAGATCACCACCGGCATGTCCGCGCCGCCGATGGGCAGGGTCATCAGCACACCCAGGGCGAGGGCCAGCACGAAGAAGGCGATGATCCACGGCAGCCCCAGCGTGCTTAGCGCCATCACCCCGCAGCCAACGGCGGCAAGCGCCACCAGCGCATTGAAATACTGCTGCCCGGGAAAGGTGTAGCGCTTGTCCATGCGACCATCGAGCTTGGCCCAGGCGATGATTGAGCCCGTCAGTGAGACCGCGCCGATCAAGGCCCCCACCACTGCCAGCACCCGCACCAGCAGGGGGGCGTGCTCCATGATCGGCAGCGTGCCGTACTGCGCATTCCAACGCACAAGTTCCACCGCACCGATGGCAGCCGCACTGCCGCCCCCCATGCCGTTGAACAACGCCACCATCTGCGGCATGTCGGTGAGCGCCACCTTCTTGCCCCAGACCCAGTTCAGGCCGACACCCAGCACGATGGCCACCAGCATCAGGCCGATGTTGTGCAGCCCGGGCAGGAAGAACGTGGCGACGGTGGCGATGAGCATGCCCACACCCGCCCATTGGATGCCGCTGCGTGCGGTTTTTGGGCTGGCCATACGTTGCAGGCCCAGCAGGAACAGCGTGGCGGCAATGAAATAACTCAGCTTGACGAGGGTAAGGATGCTCACTTGCCACTCTCCTTCTTGCTGGACTTGAACATCTCCAGCATCCGCTCGGTCACCACATAGCCGCCGGCGGCGTTACCCGCCCCCAGGAAGACCGCCACGAAGCCCAGCGCCTGCTCCAGCGGCGTTTCGGCATGCCCCAACACCACCATCGCACCGATCAGCACGATGCCGTGGATGAAGTTGGAGCCCGACATCAGCGGGGTATGCAGGATCACCGGCACCCGCGAAATGATGACGTGGCCGGCGATGGCCGCCAGCATGAAGATGTACAACGCCACGAACCCGTCGCCCACAGCCCGCCTCCCCGACATTTGACTGACTGCATCATTAACACGGCTTGGCGTGACATGCCATGTCAACCCATTTCAACGTCATGCGTTCCTTTCCTGTAGCCGGCCCTGAGCCAGATGCCGGCCCCCTTTCCGACACGACCGGCCCAGGCCCCATGCTGCTGTTCAACCCCGCTAAGCTTGGCCCCGTGGACAGCGAGGCCTGCCAGCAACACACTCCCAGCTCGCCGCCGCCGGCGGCGTCGATTGAGGCGTTCCTGCAGGACATCGAAGGGCGCGCATTCCGATTTGCGGAACTTGGCTTGCGCCACCGCGAGGATGCGCTGGACGCGGTGCAGGATGCGATGCTGAAAATGCTGACCTACCGCAGCCATGCCCCATCGGAGTGGCCCGCGCTGTTCTGGAGCATCCTGCGCAACCGCATGACCGACATGCAGCGCCGCAGCCTGCTGCGGCTACGCTGGCTGTTGCCGGGCAGCAGCCATCCCGATGGCGAGCTGATCGACTGGGCGGACGAGATCAGCCCGGACCCTTCCCGCAGCAATGACAGCCGCGAAGCTTGGGCGCGCATCAGCCAAGCACTCCGAAGCCTTCCGGCACGCCAACGCGAAGCCTTCACGCTGCGCATCCTGGAAGAGCTGGACGTGGCCGAGACGGCGCGCGTCATGGGCTGCAGCGAAGGTTCGGTCAAAACCCATCTGTCACGCGCACGCGATGCGCTGCAAAAGCAACTGGAGGAGTTCCGATGAACGGGACCGACACGCACGATTTCGACAGCCGGCTGCGCGCCCGTCACAGCGAAGCGCTGTGCCAGCTCTCACCCCAGGTTCGCGCCCAGCTCAGCCAGCGCCGCATCGCGGCGATCCGGGGGCGACATGCCCCGAGGAAACCGGGCTTGCGGTTTGCCGTCGCTGGCTTTGCGGCCCTGTGCGCTCTGGCATTCGGTCTTCGCCTGCAACTTGCGCCGACGGATGTGCCAGCAACGGCATCGGCAGCACTCACGGAGGCGCCACTGCAGACGGCAGCCAACACCCAGGGCCAACGTGCCAGCGGCAGCGCCGCATATGCCGAGGACCCCGATTTCTACGCTTGGCTGGGTTCAAACGATGTCCGCCAGCTGGCCATGGAGTAACGCATGCGCACCCTGATCTTCCCGCTGCTGTTGGCAGCTGCACTCCTCTTCGCCCCGGTCGCGCAAGCGCAGGATGCCCAAGCGGCACCCTTGCCGGACTGGGAGCAACTGACCCCTGCCCAGCGCGACCTGCTGATCGCGCCCATCCGCGACCGTTGGAATCGCGAGCCCGGTCATCGCCAGCAATATCTGGACTATGCCAAGCGCTGGAAAGACATGCCGCAGCCGCAGCGCGACAGGGCACGCAAAGGCATGGAACGCTGGGAGCAGATGTCCCCCGCCCAGCGGGAGGAAGCGCGCGCGCTGTTCCACGCCACCCGCGCCATGGACAAGAACACGCGCCACGCCTTCATGGAAAAGTGGCGGCAGATGAGCCCGCAACAACGCGCTGACTGGATAAAGGCACACCCGGCACCGCCAGCACCCGGCCGGCCGTGAGCCAGCCTTGAGCCAGCCCACGGCAGACCCTCGGAACCCCCGGGGATCTGCCTTGCCGGAGCCACTGTTCGCTGGCGACATCAGGCCGCGGGCTTCTCCCAGACCGTTTTCGCCAGCAGCTCGTCTTCCCAGTCAAACGCCAGTGCGCCGTCCTTCAGCAACAGGCTGACGAAGTTGAAGACGTTGCGCGCGTACATCTCACTGGCGTGCTGGGCCCCCATCGAAGCGAGATTCAAGGGGCCGGAGACGGTGATGCCGTCAACGCCGAGGGTGTCCCCGGGCTGGGTCAGCTCACAATTGCCCCCCGTCTCGGCAGCCAAATCCACGATGACGCTGCCAGGTTTCATGCCTGCCACCATCGCTGCGGTAACGATTTTGGGTGCCGGACGCCCGGGAACGGCCGCCGTGCACACCACCACGTCGATGCCCTTCAGATGCTCGGCCAAGCGCTGCTGCTGCAAGGCACGCTCTTCGTCGGTCAGCTGGCGCGCATAACCGCCCTCGCCTGCCGCGCTCACGCCCAGGTCGAGGAATTTGCCACCCAGCGACTCGATCTGCTCGCGGGTTTCCGGGCGTACGTCGAAGCCTTCCACGGCTGCGCCAAGGCGCTTTGCGGTGGCGATGGCCTGCAGCCCGGCCACGCCGGCACCGATGATCAGCACCTTGGACGGGCGGATGGTGCCGGCTGCCGTGGTCAGCATCGGAAAGAACCGCGGCGCCAATTGAGCGGCGATCAGAACCGCCTTGTAACCGGCCATGCCTGCCTGCGAGCTGAGCACGTCCATCGCCTGCGCACGGGTCGTGCGGGGCAGGCGCTCCAGCGGGAAAGCGACGATTTCACGCGCCTTGAGGGCCTCCGCGCGCCCCGCATCCGCCTGAAGTTGCAGGCTACCCACCAACACCGCGCCCTGCTTGAAGCCTGCAATGGTCTCGTTGCCCGGGGGCTGCACGCAGAGCAGCAGGTCCGCATCGGCCACCAAGTCTTCTTTCAGCTCCGCACCAGCGCCGGCATAAGCCTCGTCGGTGAAGTACGCCCCTCTGCCAATCCCCGGCTGTACCCGCACCACGGCACCCGCCGCCACCAATTTCTTGCAGGTCTCCGGCGTCAAGGCCACCCGACGCTCACCTTCCGCCGTCTCGCGCAACACCCCCACGACTACCGCCATCACAAGCTCCCGGGTTCGATGTTCAGCCATCCTACCCAAAGCCGCCGCTACCATGCAGGGCCCGTTATGGTGATCCGTCATGCTGACCCTTGCCGATCTCGATCAGCGCCGTTCCGCCCCCACCCGCCAATTGCAGGCTCCCGGGCCTGATGACGCGCAATTGCTCCGCATCTTGCAGACAGCGGTGCGCGTACCGGACCACGGCAAGCGCGTGCCCTTCCGGTTCCTGCGCATTGCCGGCCAGGCCCGCACAAGGCTGGCAGAAGCCGCCGTAACGCGCCTGCTTGAGCGTGAACCCGCCTCCAGCGAGGCCGTCGTCGCCAAACTGCGGGATCGGTTTCTGCTGCCGCCGATGACTCTGGCCGTGGTGGTGATCACCGATCCTGAGGACACCATTCCGGAAGTGGAACGTCGCGTGACGGCCAGTCAGGCGGCCCTGATGCTGATGCTGGCCGCCCAGGCCGAAGGGTTTGGCGCCCAGCTGCTGACGGGCTGGCTGACGTACGACCGCCCCTTCCTTGAGCAGACGCTGGGTTTGGCCGCCCATGAGGCGCTGGTGGGGACCATCGGCATCGGCCGTG
>CAUJJG010000140.1 GCA_963205445.1 Pseudomonadota bacterium | reverse complement strand
TCCAGCGGCGGCGACAGCTCGGCCACATCCATCAGCGCCAACTTGCCGCTGGCGGCCACCGCGTCCAGCAAGGGCTCCACCACCTCCATTGGCACGCCTCGTGCAGCCGGCGCACTCACCCCCGGCGCCATGGCATGCGGCAGGCCGTCGATGTCGATGGTCAGATAGACCAGATCCACCTCGGCCAGCTTCATCTGCAATTCGTCCAGCCGCGCCGACAGCTGCAACAGGCCCAGCTCATCATCGCGCACGTAATGCACGCCAAGCGCATCGGCCGTATCAAACAGCACCCGCGTATTGGCGGCGGCACTGATGCCGTAGGCGAGATAGTGCAAAGGCAGGCACAGAGTGCGTGCGTGTTCGATCGCCTGCAGGAAAGGTGTGCCGGAGCTGCCCTGGTCCTGCTGGCGCAGGTCGAAATGCGCATCGATATTGACGATGGCCACCCGCGGCCGGCGTGCGCGCAAATGCCGGGCCAGCCCCTGATAGCTGGCATAGGCGATCTCATGCCCGCCGCCAAGGCCAACCGCAAAATGCCCCGCGTCCAGCAGCGCGGCCAGCGCATCGGCGTAGCGCGATTGCGCCGCTTCCAGATCGCCATCGACACAGGTCACGGTGCCGGCGTCGTACAACGGCGAGTCGTCCAGCGTCGGCAGGTTGGACAGCATCTTGCGCAACGCCGCCGGCCCCTCGGCCGCGCCCAGCCGGCCATGGTTGCGGCGCACGCCTTCGTCGCAGGCAAAACCCAGCAAGGCAACGCCGGGCGGCGATCCAGCTTCGGGCCTGCGTACCCACTGATGCCAGCGTCGGGTCTGGGCCGATTCCGGCAAGTCCACCCGGCCACTCCAACCTTCCAGCGCCTGCGTCATTGGTTCCACCTCACGATGCGAGGCGGCCATTGTAATTTCCACGCACCGGCCACGCGGCACCGTTTGCGATAATCCCCGTTTGCCCCGCCACCGGAGACACCCATGGCTGCCCAGCGCTGGGACCTGCTGCTCACCCACGCTCGCCTGGCAACACTGGCCGACGGCGCCCCGTTCGGTCTGATCGAGGCGGGCGCATTGGCCATCGCCGACGGCAAGATTGCGTGGCTGGGGCCGATGACCGCCCTACCCGATCACGCCACCGCACTGCACAGTGAAGACCTGGGCGGGCGCGTCCTCACGCCCGGCCTGATCGACTGCCATACCCATCTGGTGTTTGCCGGCAACCGTGCCCATGAGTTCGACATGCGCCTCAACGGCGCCAGCTACGAGGAGATCGCCCGCGCCGGCGGCGGCATCCGCTCCAGCGTGATGGCGGTGCGGCAAGCGGACGAGGACACGCTGCTGCAGCAATCACTGCCGCGCGCACGCGCCCTGTTGCGCGACGGCGTCACCACCGTCGAGATCAAATCCGGCTATGGGCTGGACCTCGACAACGAACGCAAGATGCTGCGGGTTGCACGCCGCGTCGGCCAACAGCTGGGGCTCACGGTGCACACCACCTGCCTGTCCGCACATGCGCTGCCCCCGGAATATCACGATGACGCCGAGGCCTATATCGACGCCGCGATTGCATGGCTGCCGGCCCTGCAGGCCGAGGGCTTGGTGGATGCGGTGGACGCGTTCTGCGAAGGCATCGGGTTCAGCCCTGCACAGACCCGGCGCCTGTTCGAAGCGGCACGCGCCCTGGGCCTTCCGGTCAAGCTGCATGCCGACCAGCTCAGTGATCTGGGCGGCGCTGCCCTGGTGGCTGGCTTCGACGGTCTATCGGCCGACCACATCGAATACACCAGCGAAGACGGCGTGCGCATGATGGCCGCACATGGCACGGTGGCCGTGCTGCTGCCCGGTGCCTTTCACGTTCTGCGCGAAACGAAACTGCCGCCGATCGCACTGCTGCGCGAACACGGTGTGGCGATGGCCGTGGCCACCGACTGCAACCCCGGCACAGCGCCGCTGCTGTCGCTTCGGCAAGCGATGCAGCTGGCCTGCACCCACTTCCGCCTGACCCCGGAGGAAGCCCTGCGCGGCGCCACCGTCCATGCAGCCAAGGCACTGGGCCTGACCGATCGCGGCCTGCTGCAACCCGGGTTGCGCGCCGACCTGGTCGTTTGGGACATCACCCATCCGGCCGAACTGTGCTATTGGCTGGGCGGTGATCTGGCCACGCGCGTGTATGTGGCCGGCCAACCGCTGCCCTGACCTTCCGGAGACCCCATGCGCCTCAGCCTGCTTGCCGCCTGTCTGCTGCTGTCCACGAACGCCCATGCACAAGCCACCGCCGCCGCCCGCGCACTGGCGCAGGATGCGGTGATCGTCGATACCCATATCGACACCCCCAGCATCCTGCTGGAGCACTGGGCCGATCTGGATGTGGCGCAGAACGACCGCGAATTCGACTACGTGAAGGCACGCGCCGGCGGGCTGGATGTGGCCTTCATGTCGATCTACACCTCGCCGGAACAGGACGCCGACGGCAGCGCACGGCAGACCGCCAACACCATGATCGATGCCGTGGAAGCACTGGTGCAGCGGCATCCCGACAAATTCGCACTGCTGTCTTCACCGCGTGATGTCGAACGCCTGCGCGCGGGCGGACGCATCCTCTTGCCGTTGGGCATGGAAAATGGCGCACCGCTGGTGGACGATCTTGCGAACGTGCAGTTTTTCTTCAACCGTGGCGTGCGCTACATCACCCTCGCCCATAGCGCACCGAACCGCATCGCCGATTCCTCCTACGCGCTGGAAAAGCGCTGGAACGGCCTGAGCCCGTTCGGCCGTCAGGTGGTGGCGGAAATGAACCGGCTTGGGATGATGGTCGATGTCTCGCATCTGGGCGACGCCTCGGCGCTGGAGGCAATCCAGCTCAGCACCGTGCCCGTGATTGCCAGCCACTCCGCGTTCCGCCATTTCACGCCCGGGTTCGAACGCAACATCAGCGACACCATCGCCAAAGCGGTGGCCGCCAAAGGCGGTGTCGTGCAGATACCTTTCGGAACCGGCTTCATCGATCCCGCCAGTGCCGCCGACATGCAGGCCTATTTCCAGGCGCACAAGGCCTTCGAGGACGAGAACGCCGCGCTCAGGGCACAGGGAAAGCCAACACGTGATCTGCAGGCCTTCGACAAGGCATGGGACGACGCCCACCCACCGCGCCGCAGCACGCTGGCACAGGTCCTGGACCAGATCGACTACGGGGTGAAGCTGCTCGGCGTGGATCACGTCGGCATCGGCTCGGACTTCGACGGCGTCAGCGGCAAGCTCGCCGACGGCCTCAAGACCGTGGCCGACTACCCCAATCTTGTCGCTGGCCTGCAGCAACGCGGCCATTCGGATGCCGACATCCGCAAACTCCTCGGGGGCAACTTGCTGCGCGTGTGGGCCCAGGTCGAAGCCGGCGCACACTGATCGGCCGTCGTACTGCACGCAAACAAGAAAGCCCCGCAGTGCGGGGCTTTCTTCGTGACGCTGGCGCGTGGATCAGGCGGCGGCCTTCTTCACGGCCTTCTTGGCGACGGCCTTGCCGGCCTTCTTCGCCACCGGCGCGGCGGCGGTGCCGGCAGCCTTGGTCACGGATTTCGGTCGCGCATTGCCATAGCTGGCGTTGTAGCGCTTGCCCTTGGCGGTCTTGCGGTCGCCCTTGCCCATTGTGATGCTCCTGGAATTCGGTTTGTGTCGGTGGATCGCGCCGGGCGCGAGACCGAGCATTCTAGCACGGCCCGCCGGATGTGCAGGTGTCAATGCGAATGGGCGCAGGCGGCGTCGTGCACGTGGCTGTGATTGAGCCGAAGGTTGGCCAAATGCGCCATCCCCACCAAGGTGCCACCAAAGGTCATCACCACGGCATGCGGCACCACCGAATGGTGCAGCGGCGGGTACAACACGGCCACCCACAGCGCCACCAGCCCCGGCACCAGCATTCCCAGGGCCCGCATCGCGCGATGGCGTCGGTAGCTCCAAACCAGTACGGCCAGTCCGAACAGGCTGGCAAACGCCACGAACACGGTTTCGAACCCATCGTCCAGCCACAACGCAATGCCCAGCGACGGCAGCAGGGCAATCAGGATGGGCAGCAACGCGCAGTGGATCGCGCAGACCAGCGAGCCGGTGGCACCGATGCGGTCCAGCAAACTGTGCAGGCGGTGGTTCATTGAGGGCATGACTTCCGGCAGTGCGGGCTTGATTTGTTATGTTATAACATTCCTCGCGTTTCCGCACCCACGATCCCTTGCCCATGCTTCAACGCGTTTCCGGATTCAAACACACCGCACTTGCCCTCTCACTCGCCCTGCAGCTGTTCCCGACGGTACGCGCCAGCGACCCGGCGCAACAGGCCCGACACGAGCGCGAGCCCAAGAACCTGGATGCCATTGAAGTCCACGCCACCCCGCTGCCCGACACTGCCGAGCGCCTGACCACGCCGGTGGAGGTGCTGGCCGGCAACACGCTGGAAGATGCCAAGGCCGGCACGTTGGGCGAAACGGTCGCGGGACTCCCGGGCGTGCAAGCCTCTCATTTCGGCCCCGGCGTCAGCCGTCCGATCATCCGCGGCCTCGATGGCGCACGCGTGCAGGT
>CAUJJG010000139.1 GCA_963205445.1 Pseudomonadota bacterium | reverse complement strand
AGTTTCGGAGCCGGTTGGCGGGTCGCCGCCGGAACCTATCCTGTGATAATGACCCTACATCCACGAGCACAGGCACAAGTGGGTTCGGGGCTAGGCCTTAAGCGGCCAGAGCGTAGTTGTCGTCGTTGGCAACTATGAGTTTTGCAGCTGGATTAGCGAGGAAAGCTACCCCCTCGGCATGCGCCGTGCGATTTCGCAACCCCCGTCGAAGCCAGTGCACCCCCGAGGAGAATCTTGTCGTCGCCGACACCCCCAGTATAGGGGTGGCGGGGGGATTCACAAGAGCTGGTCGCCCTCTCGTTCAGGAGCCCAACGGCAGCAGGCGGATTTCGACGCGACGGTTCAGGCTGCGGCCGCTTTCGGTGGTGTTGTCGGCAATCGGGAAGCGCTTGCCCATGCCGATGATTTCGAAGCGCTGTGACTGCACGCCCTGCGCAATGAGATAGCTTGCCACTGCGGTGGCACGCTGCTCGGAAATGCGCTGATTGACCGCATCGCTGCCGATGCTGTCGGTATGCCCACTGACTTCGACGATGGTCTGGTGGTAGTCACGCAGGGTGCCGGCGATGGTACTGAGGGCCGGATAGAACTGCGGCTTGATGTCGGTGCGGTTGAAGTCAAACGTCACGCCATCTGGCAGGTTGAGCTTGATGACATCACCATCGCGGCTGATTTCCACGCCAGTGCCGGCGGTTTCGCGACGCAATTCTGCTTCCTGCCGGTCTTGGTAGTTGCCGATGGCTCCCCCGGCCAATGCGCCGATGCCCGCGCCCACCATGGCGTGCTGGCGACGTTCCACTGCACTGTCGCCGCTGAGCAGGCCCGCCGCTGTGCCGATGGCAACGCCGATCAGGGCGCCGCGTTTGGCACGGGCATGTTCATCCACATTGCCTTGTGCGTCGTAGGTGGCGCAGCCGGACACGAACGCGGCCAAACACACCCCAAGGACAGCCAGTTTCAAAGACGGCTTGCGCATGCTCACTCCTATCAGCAGGTTCAGAACTGCAGGCTGACACGGTCAAGATGGCCGTCGGATGAATGGCGGCACTGCGCTCATCCCTCTTGCATCAGCGCCTCCGCTGCCCAAGCGTCCATGGGAGCATCCCAGCGGCCCATCATCGTGAGATAGAGCAGTTTCTCGAACTCCTCACCAAACCGACGTACCACGCCATCCGGGTCGGGGATCAGGCGGGCGTCGGTGATCAGGCCAAAATGCACCTTGCCGCGGTAGCTGAGGATCGACAGGCCCAGCCCGATCGAGCCAGTCTGCGGTACCCAGAACATGATGTCGCGCAGGGTGCAGCCGGCCATGTACAGCGGCTGCTGTGGGCCCGGCACATTGGTTGCAACGGCACTGGCCTTGCGACTGAAAAGCTCCAGCGCCAGCTCTTGCACGGGTTGCGGGGCCACGCCCAGCGCCGCCAGCAAGCCGTAAGCCACGATGGCCTGGCGCGAGCTCTTGAGCTGGTTCATGCAGTCGGCGACGCGCTCCAGTCGCCGCAAGGGATTGGACTCCCCCACGGGCAGGTCCAGAAACACCAGCCCGAAGTGGTTGCCCAGCTTGCGGGCGTGTTCCAGCGGCCGCAGGTTGACCGGTACGGTGGCGCGCAGGCTCATGCCCTCCAGATGCTCACCGCGCTCTTGCATGTAGCTGCGCAAGGCGCCGGCCGCGGCCGCCATCAACACGTCGTTGACGGTGCAGCCGCAGGCGCGCCCGACGGCTTTCACTTCCTCGAGATCCAACGGCTCGGCCCAGGCCACCCGTTTGCTGACCCCCAAACGGCCACGCAGCAACGAGGGCGGATCATCCGGCAGGGAGAGGGCATACACCAGCTCCTTGGCGATGTCGCCACCCTCCTTCGCCAGCAAGGTGGCCAGGCTGGGGTCTGACATCATCGCCATGCCCTGCCCCAGCGCCTTGCTGCCCAGCTTCATGTAGCGCTCCATGGCGCCCACCCGGCGCGCCACCGGCGCCGCTTCCTCCTTCAGCCAGGCTTGATCGAGCCGCGATGCCGACGAGGATTCGCGGCTGGTGTCGGTCAGCGAGAGCAGCACCTGCACCAGCGCGATGCCGTCGGCATAGCAGTGATGGATGCGCGCCACCACCGCCGAGCCGCCCTGATAGCGCTCGATCAGATGAAACTGCCAGAGCGGCTTGGTGGCATCCAGCGGGCTGGAGGCCAGTTGGCTGACGAACCGCTCCAGCGCACGCTTCTCCGAAGCCTTGCCGGGCCGCCCCGGCAAAGCGGACAGGCGCACATGCCAGTCGAGGTCGAAATCCTTGTCCTCCACCCATTGCGCGCCCGTGGCGCCTTCCACCGGCTTTTGCCGAAATCGCGCGTAGGCAAGGAACCGTTGCCGGATCACCTGCTTGAGCTGCGTCAGCGACATCGGCTCGGCAAACATCAGCACGCCGGTGATCATCATCGGATTGGTGGGGCGCTCCATGCGCAGCCAGGCCGTGTCCACGCGCGACATCGGTTCACGCTTCAGGCGTTGCGGTGCCGGTTCGCTGGTGCGCTTCAGGCGTGGCTTCGTGGTGCTCATGCATCCCTCCCGTATCGTCGGGAGAGTGAATCACGCCGGATTGCAGACGGTCAACGCGATTGCGATGCACCCACGTATTCGCGCGGTACGCGCTCGTTGAGGCGGGTCAGGATTTCGTAGCCGATGGTGCCGGCGCGCGCCGCCACATCCTCGATGGTGATGGTTTCATCGCCCTGTCGGCCAATCAACACCACATCATCTTCGATATGGGCCTGCCCCTCCGGCCCGAGGTCCACCATGAACTGGTCCATGCACAGGCGGCCGACGATGGGGCGGCGCTGCCCGTGGATCAGAACCTCGCCACAGTTGGACAGCGCACGTGGATAGCCATCGCCATAGCCGATCGGCACGGTGACCACGCGCGTGTCCCGCGACGGGGCCCAGGTGGCCCCATAGCCCACCGAATGGCCCGCCTGCACGATCTTCAGATAGACCACCTGCGACACCAGGCTCAAGGCCGGACGGATGGGCACGTTGCGTTGCGCCTCCGGATCCGGGAGTACGCCGTACAACATGATGCCGGGCCGCACCATGTCCAACCACGTGTCCGGAAAATGCAGCACGCCGCCGGAATTGGCCAAGTGGCGGATCGGCATCGGCGCGCCAATGCGGGTGAAATGTGCGCAGGCCTCATGGAAGCGCGCCAGCTGCAGCGCGGTCATTGGCGAGGCAGGGTCATCCGCGCAGGCCAGGTGCGAATACACACCCTTGACCTCGCACCAGGTCGAGGCCGTGGCCGCTTCGATCAGCGGGCCACAGGAATAGCTGTGCACGCCGATGCGCTCCATCCCGGTATCGACCTTCAGGTGGATCACCGCCTTGCGGCCCAAACGTTCCGCAGCAGCTTCCACCCTGCGCAGCTTGTCCAGCGACGACACGGTGATCTCCAGATCATGCTGCAGCAGCTGGGCCACTTGGCGCCCCAGAATGCCACCCAGCACCAGGATGGGCGCGGTGATGCCGGCACGACGCAGCGCCAAGCCCTCCTCCACGAATGCCACCCCCAGCTGCTCGACGCCCAGTGCCTGCAGGTGATGCGCCACCGGCACCAGGCCGTGGCCGTAGGCATTGGCCTTGACGATGGCCATCACCGGCACGCCGACGTGTTGCCGAATCGCCCGCAGATTGCCGCCAAGTGCATCCAGATCCACCACGATGCGGGTGGGCCGCTGGAACATCAGGTCGCTCATTCGAAGCTGCCCACGTGGTCGTGCGCAAGATTGTCGAAGCGCGTGTATTCCCCGAAGAACTTGAGCTTGAAGCTGCCAGTGCTGCCGTTTCTGTGTTTGCCGATGATGATTTCGGCCAGCCCCTTGTCGGGCGAACTTTCCTTGTTGTAGTACTCGTCGCGGTAGATGAAGACGATCATGTCCGCGTCCTGCTCGATGGCGCCCGATTCACGCAGGTCGGCCATCACCGGGCGTTTGTCGGTGCGCGATTCCAGCGAACGGTTGAGCTGCGACAGGGCAATCACGGGCACGTTCAGCTCCTTCGCCAAGCCTTTCAGCGAACGACTGATTTCCGAGATTTCGGTGGCGCGGTTCTCGTTGTTGCCGGGCACCTGCATCAGCTGCAGGTAGTCGATGACGATCAGGCCCAAGTCATGTTCGCGCTTGAGGCGGCGCGCCTTGGCACGCAACACTTCCGGCGAGAGGCCCGGGGTATCGTCGACGAAAATCTTGATGCCGCTGAGTTGGGCGATGGCCCCGGTCACGCGGCTCCAGTCCTCGTCTTCCAGATCGCCGGTTTTCAAACGCCCGGCATTGACCCGGCCCAACGAGGAAATCAGGCGCATGGCCAGCTGCTCGGACGACATTTCCATCGAGAACACCGCCACTGCCTTCTTCGACTTGATGGCTCCGTATTCGGCGATATTGAGCGCAAACGTGGTTTTGCCCATCGCAGGACGCGCCGCCAGCACGATCAGGTCGGTGGGCTGGAGGCCTGCAGTCATTTGGTCGAATTCGACGTAGCCGGTGGGCAGACCAGTGATGCCGCCGCCGTTTTCGGCACGTCGCTGCAGCACTTCGAATGCCTCGCGCAACGCCGTCTTGATCTGGGTGAAATCCTGCTTGCCGCGGGCATGCCCCTCGGCGATGGCGAACACTTCTTTTTCGGCCTTGGCCAGCAGCTCCGTGGAATCACGCCCTTCCGGCTGGAAGCCGTCATTGACGATGGTGGTGCCCACGTCGATCAAGCGCCGCTGGATCGCCTTGTCGCGCACGATCTCGGCATAGGCCTTGATGTTGGCCGCACTTGGCGTGCTGGCCGCCAGCTCCACCAGGTACGCACCACCGGCAACCTGTTCGCTGAGGCCTTGCGAATCGAACCACTCCCCTACCGTCACCGCATCGCGCGGGCGGCTTTTTTCCACCAGTTCGCGGATGGCGCGGTAGATCAACTGGTGATCGCGCCGATAGAAATCTTCCTCCACCAGCTGATCGGCCACCCGGTCGAAGGCATTCGGGTCCAGCATCAGCCCGCCCAGCACCGCCTGTTCGGCTTCCACCGACTGCGGGGGGACACGCAGCATGTCAATCCGCTGCTCACTGCGAGTCTGGAAGCTGGCGTCCGAACGGAACCCCGACCTGGCGCTCATCGATGCGTATGCTCCTGGCATCGGGCCCTGCGTTTGGCCCGGCGTCTCTGGTTGAACCTGCATGGTAGGCGGCAATGGCTGCAGGGTGTTGCAGACAAGTCTTGGGACATCCTGTGGATAACCCATCTCACCGCTTGCGACCCGGGCCGCACAAATGAAACGGGCGCCCTGCGGCGCCCGTCCCTGAAGCGAATGCGGGGCGTCGCTTACGCGGCGTCCGGCACCACCACCACCTTGACGGTGGTTTCGACGTCGGCGTGCAGGTGCACCACGACTTCGAATTCGCCGGTGTTGCGCAGCGGGCCTTCGCCCATCACGACTTCCGACTTGTTGACCGTCACGCCCAGCTGCTTGGTCAGGGCGTCGGCGATTTCACGCGGGCCCACCGAACCGTACAGCTTGCCTTCCGGCGAGGCGTTGGCGGCAATCGACACGCTGGCATCGGCCAGCTTGACCAGACGGCCGTTGGCGGCTTCCAGATTGGCCTGCGCCTTGGCTTCGTATTCGGCGCGCTTAGCTTCGAACTCGGCCAGATTGGCGGCGGTGGCCGGCACGGCCTTGCCCTGCGGCACCAGATAGTTGCGGCCGTAGCCCGGCTTGACGTCGACCTTGTCTCCGAGACCGCCAAGGTTGGTGACCTTCTGCAAAAGGATCAATTGCATGGTGTTTCTCCGTATTCGTTAGCAGGCATTGCCTGCAACGGGTGCTGTCCGAATGGACGGGTTTGTAGCTGCCGGGCTTGCCCGGCAGGTGCGTGGGGCAAGCCCCACGCCTACGAGATTCAGGTGCGTGGGGAAAACTCCACGCGAACGGGAATCAGACGTTGTGGTTGTCGGTATACGGGATCAGGGCCAGGAAGCGGGCGCGCTTGACGGCGGCCTGCAGCTGGCGCTGGTACTTCGACTTGGTGCCGGTGATGCGGCTGGGCACGATCTTGCCGGTTTCGGTCAGGTACTGGCGCAGGGTGTTGAGATCCTTGTAGTCGATCTCGGTCACGCCTTCGGCGGTGAACTTGCAGAACTTGCGGCGACGGAAGAACTTGGACATGGGGTGGCTCCTCAGGCAGCTTCGGCGTTGTCGGTATCGCCAGTGCCCACGGCACTGTCGCTCTCGTCGTCACGGCGACGACGCTCGCCACGCTCGGGCTTGTCGCCCTTTTCGTCCTTGTTCTTCATGATCAGGGACTGCTCGGTCACCGCGTCGTCACGACGCATCACCAAGTGGCGCAGGATGGCGTCGTTGAAGCGGAAGGTGTCAACCAGCTCGTCCAACGCGGCTTGTTCGGCCTCGATGTTGAGCAGCACGTAATGGGCCTTGACCAGGTTCTGGATCGGGTAGGCCAGCTGACGGCGGCCCCAGTCTTCCAGACGATGGATCTTGCCGTTGCCGGCTTCGATCGCGCTCTTGTAGCGTTCGATCATGGCCGGAACCTGTTCGCTCTGGTCAGGGTGGACCAGGAACACGATTTCGTAATGACGCATGGTGGGTTCCTTGTGGATGTCGGCTGGCGGGATGCCGGCCGATCAGCCCTCGGCCACCTGCTTGCAGGCAAACAGGCGCGTTCGGGCAAGTGCTCCCGCAATCGGGAGCCGCACATTATGGCCCATCCGTGGCTTGGCAGCAAATCCAAGCCGTGGCTTACCGATCCCCTGCCGCCCGGCGGCGACGGTCACAGCGCCGGCAAGGCGTCGGTGGTGAAGCTGGAACCGCAGCCACAGCCGCCGGTGACATTGGGATTGTCGAAGGTGAACTGGGCATTCAGGCCCTGCTGGGCGTAGTCGATGCGGGTGCCGTCGACCTGCGGCAGGCTAGCGGCATCGACATAGATGCGCACCCCGCCGTCCTCGAACATCACGTCACCCTCACGCGCCTCGTGTGCCACCTCGACCTTGTAGCCCCAGCCCGAGCAGCCACTGCGGGACACGCCAAAGCGCAACCCCAGCGCGGCCGGGTCCAACTCCAGGAAGCTCTGTACGCGGGTGCGGGCCGCATCGCTCAATGAAATGCTCATGTGTGCATTGTAGCTCTTGTAAACTTGCCGACTACTTCGTGATTGCAATGCAGGATTTCAAGATGACGACAATTTCCGTGGCCCAGGCATTGGCTGGACACGTGCCGGAAGGTGGCCAGGTCACCGTCCGCGGCTGGGTGCGGACTCGCCGCGATTCCAAGGCGGGCCTGAGCTTCGTCAACGTCAGCGACGGTTCCTGTTTCGCGCCGATCCAGGTGGTGGCCCCGGACACGCTGCCCAACTACGAGGACGAGGTGAAACACCTGACCACCGGCTGTTCGGTGGTGTGCACCGGCACGCTGGTGAAGTCGCAAGGCCAGGGCCAGAGCTTCGAGGTGCAGGCATCCAGCATCACCGTCACCGGCTGGGTGGAAGATCCGCTGACCTACCCGATGCAGCCCAAGCAGCACTCGCTGGAATACCTGCGCGAGTTCGCCCATCTGCGCCCGCGCACCAACCTGTTCGGTGCCGTCACCCGCATCCGCCACTGCCTGGCGCAGGCGGTGCACCGCTTCTTCCATGAACGCGAGTTCTACTGGATCAGCACCCCGATCATCACCACCAGCGATGCCGAAGGCGCTGGCCAGATGTTCCGTGTCTCCACGCTGGACATGGCCAACCTGCCGCGCGACGGCAAGGGCAACGTGGATTTCTCCCGCGATTTCTTCGGCAAGGAAACCTTCCTCACCGTGTCCGGCCAGCTCAACGTCGAGGCCTACTGCCTGGCGCTGAGCAAGGTTTACACCTTCGGCCCGACCTTCCGCGCCGAGAACAGCAATACCACCCGCCATCTGGCCGAGTTCTGGATGATCGAACCGGAGATCGCGTTCGCCGATCTCAACGACGATGCCAATCTGGCCGAGGATTTCCTCAAGTACCTGTTCAAGGCAGTGCTGAACGAGCGCGCCGACGACATGGCCTTCATCTCCGAGCGCGTGCAGAAGGACGCGATCACCCGGCTGGAAGGCTTCGTCAACGCGCCGTTTGAACGCATCGACTACACCGAGGCCGTGGCGCTGCTGCAGAAATCCGGCAAGAAGTTCGACTTCCCGGTGGAATGGGGGCTGGACCTGCAGACCGAGCACGAGCGCTGGCTGACCGAAGAACACGTCGGCCGCCCGGTGGTGGTGATGAACTACCCCGAGCAGATCAAGGCCTTCTACATGCGCATCAACGACGACGGCAAGACCGTGGCCGCGATGGACGTGCTGGCACCGGGGATCGGCGAGATCATCGGCGGCAGCCAGCGCGAGGAGCGGCTGGACGTGCTGGATGCGCGCATGGCGCAGTTCGGCCTCGACCCGGCGCACTACGGCTGGTATCGCGACTTCCGCCGCTACGGCAGCGTGCCGCACGCAGGTTTCGGGCTGGGCTTCGAGCGGCTGGTGGTGTACGTCTGCGGGCTGGCCAACATCCGCGACGCCATTGCCTACCCGCGCGCACCCGGCAGCGCGGAGTTCTGATCCGCCCCCATGGACGCCGACTTGATCCTGTTTCTGGCATTGACCCTGTTCGCCGCCGCCATCGCGGGGGCCACGGCGTTCGTGATTTTCTGGCCGCTGACCTTGGTGCACATCCGTGACCGGCACCCGCAAATCGGAGCGCAGCTTGGCGAAGGCGCCTTCATCAAGCCCACCGCGTTGTGGTGGTTGCTGCGCGGCGGCTATCGCGCCACGCCGGACCGCAGCCTCTCCGGCCTCGCCACGCCCTCGCGCATCTCCCTGCTGGTCATCCTCGGGGGCATCGCGCTGGGCGGCATCTTGTGGATTCTCGGGAACACCCTTTCATGAGCACGCTTTCACGCGACAGTTGGTGGCTGGCAAGTTTGGGCCGCACGGTGGTCTGGGCGCGCTTGCGCGAATTGGAAGCCGGCACCGCCGAGGTTTTCGACAGCGATGGCGCCACCCTGCCTTATGACAGCGTGGACACCGCCCGCGCGGCCCTTCTTGACGCCGAGTTCGTGGAATATGACGGACTGGACGAGGAAGACGCGTTGGCGCGCGGCTTTTCGCTGCGCGAGCTGCAACCGCCACAGGCACAGGACGACACCGCCCTGCGCAATTTGATGGTGTCCGCCTTGGGCGCCCGCGCCTGAGCGATCAGCCGCCAGGTACCGGCGGCTCAACGGTTTCCGCGGAATCAGAAGGGGCAGCTGCGGGTGCAGCAGGCGCCTCCGCGGGACGGATGCTGCCATTGTCCTCCTGCAAATGCGGCTTGAACGGGATATCCGGGGCCTTGCGCCCCGTAGAGCTCTGCTCGTTGACATCGGGATTCACCGGAATGCAGCCGCCTCCGACTGCCACCAGTGACACCACGCATTTCAGTTTCAGCTTGGTGCCAGGAATCGGGATCGACAGTTCCTTGATGCCGCGCCGCACCCACTCCTGCAGCAGCGTGCCCTGTGGAATCCAGTACTGTTCGAACCGAGTACCTCGGTATTCCAGCCCGGGACGCTTGAGCCAGGTGCCCGCACGATCGAGATCGACGTTGGTACCCTTGGACCAGGCATCGGGCAGGCGGGCACTGCCATCCGAGTTGAACAGGCCGGACGTCCCGCCAGGCGATTGGCCATTGCCGTTACCGGTTCCGGCCACGTTGCGGCTGGAAGCCCCCCAGTCGTCACTTTTGGCGGCGCCTGGCCAGCCCCCGGGGGCCGGCTTCAACCCTGGCCCTGCACCCTGCCCGACAGGCCCCACGCCACGCCCCCCCTGCACGGCGGCCTTCGCACCTTGCCCGCTTCCCGCCGCCACCTGCCCGCCGCCGTCGGCGCGCGAGGCCACGCCCGTACCTGGGGTGGCGGACTGGCCTTGGGCGGCTGTGCCATGACCCGATGACGCAGGGCTGGGCGTGCCGCCCCCCGCCTTTAGAGGCAGTTCGCGAACGTCGCCACGCAATTGCGGTGAGCGCACGCTTGCCGACGCCGCCATGGCCGCAGGCGCAGTGCGCTCGCGAGCCATCAGCGTGGCATCCGGATGGAAAGTCTCGAGGGTCTCCACCTGTTGGCGCAATTCCGGCGTGTGCAGCTGCGCCTGGCGCTGGACCGGCTGCAGGGCCCGCACGGGGTTAGCCTTGAGCGTGGCGACCTGCTCCACCTGTTGCTGCAAGGGCACGTCGCGCAACCGCACTTCGGGCGCATCCACGCGGCGCTCGCGCGGTGGCGGCAATCGGAACTGCGCCACCGGTTGCGACGGCGGCACCTCGGTCACCTGCAAGGGCTGTGCCGCGGTGAGCTCAGGCGGTGGCGCAACCACCACCGGCGCCGGCGTCTCACTGCTGGCCGCCATCCGGGGGGGCGGCGGCAGCTGCTGTTGATCCAGCACCGGCACCGCAGCTTCCGACGGTGCATCGGCTGCTGTCGATGTGGGCGCTGGCACCGCTTTGCGTGACGCGGCCGCAGCGGTTGCAGATGCGGCGCCGGCGTTCGCCAAAGCGCCACCGCCGGCCTCCCGATGGCCGATGCCGATGAATTCCACCTGGATGACCTCACCCTGCGCTTCTTCTTCCTGACGCTGTGCGTCGGCAAGGAAACGCAAGTACATCAGCCACAGCAGCAAGCCTGCCAGCAACATGTGCATGGCGATATCCACCACGCCGACACCGATCCGCAACGCCCGCCCCTCGCGGGGGTCATGCGGCCGGGCCTGCTGACGCATGCGGAAGAACGGCTCGCCGCGTGCAGATGCGCCAGCGCCCGCATATCGAAGACGTTGCGACAGTTGCGCCACCCACTCGGGGGCGCGCGCGCGTTCAATCTGGTGTTTCCGCAGGGGAGCCGCATCCAGCCAGTGGGACCACGCGGGCGGAAACTCACCCGGCGCATCGTGCTGCCCGCGCTTGAGCAGACGCCGCTGATTGAGTGCAGCGATGACGTCAGCGGCTGTCGTCACGCGCGCCGGGCCCGTCAGGCCTGCTCGCCATACGGGGAGGCCGTGCCCCCCGCAGCCGTCATGTAGGGCGTGCTGCCCGCGGCGTGATCGGTTTCGTCACGCACGCCGACAACACCTGGCACCTTTTCCAGCAACGTGCGCTCGACACCTTGCTTGAGGGTGATGTCCACCATGCTGCAGCCGTGGCAACCACCACCGAAATTGAGCAAAACGAAACCCTCTGGCGTGACCCCTGCCAGGGTGACATGCCCCTTGTGCATGGCCAGCTGGGGGTTGATCTCGTTATCGATGACCCATTGCACGCGCTCGGCCACGGGCGCATCGGCCGCCGGCACCACGCCTTTGATCTTGGGTGCCCGGATCTGCAGCTGGCCACCGGTTGCCAGCGTCTCGTAATCGATCCTGGCATCTTCGAGGAAGGGCATGCTGGGGGCATCCAGCCACAGGGTGAAGCCATTGCAGTCGATGGCCCATTCGTCACCGGAAAGCTCATCCGGCTCGGCGAACTCCAGCCGCACGTCCGCACGCGCGGTGCCGGGATGCTGGGCCGACAGGCGCACCCCCAGGCCGGCAATGGCCTCACGCTCGATCAACTTGCGGAAATGGGTCTGTGCGGCTTCGGAAATCTGGATCATGCGGCTATTCTAGCCAGTCACCGCGCACAACTGCGCAGCGCGTGCAATCGCACATTCAGCCGCCGCAAGGAGACCCCATGACCGACCTCACCCCGCTTGCACAGGCGCACTGCATCAATCGCCACGGCCACGAACATCGTCTGGGGGATGCGCGCGTCCGCGAGCTGTTGCCGCAACTGCCCGGCTGGGCGGTGGTCGAGGGTGGCCGGGTTCTGGAGAAGACGTTTCGGTTTCCGGACTATTACCGCACCATGTCCTTCGTGAATGCGCTGGCGCATGTGGCCAACGCAGAGAACCACCACCCCGACCTTTCCGTGCACTACGACCGCTGCGTGGTGCACTTCTCCACCCACGACGTGGGCGGATTAAGCGAGAACGACTTCATCTGCGCGGCGAAGGCGGAGCTGCTGGCGGGTTGAACCAATTCGCTGCGACCGAGGCAGCGGAAGGCCACTGCTCGACACGCCGTGAATACATCCTTGTAGGCTTCTCGGCGACATCCATGTCGCCGAGAGTCGATCAGCGGCCTTCCGCCACCTCGATCACGCCGATTTTCAGGCAAGCCGATCCAGCACCTCAAGCAGCTCCGGCACCAGCGGCGCATTGAGCGAATACGGCGTCTTGCCGTCGTCGAGCGCAAACTCCAGAGTCGAGGCGTGCAGGAACAGGCGTTTGAGGCCAATCTGTTCGCGCAACCGCTTGTTGGCGACCGCGTCCCCGTATTTGTCGTCGCCGGCCACCGGGTGGCCGATATGCTGGGCGTGGACGCGGATCTGGTGGGTGCGCCCGGTGTCGATCCGGATCTCGCAGTAGCTCTGGCCACCGCGCCGCTCCAGCAATTTGAAGTGGCTCATCGACGGCTTGCCGGCCGGATTGACCTGCACGTGCCGCTCACCGCCCTGACGCAGGCCGACGTGCAGCGGCGCATCCACGCTCATCGTGCCGCTGGGCATGCGCCCAGCCAACAGCGCCAAATAGCGCTTTTCGATGCCGGATCCATGATCTTCACGCAATAATCGCTGAAGTTCACTCAGCGCCGAGCGCTTCTTGGCCAGCACCAACAGGCCCGAAGTATCGCGATCCAGCCGGTGCACCAGCTCCAAACCGTCGCGCGGGCGCAGTGCGCGCAGGGTTTCGATGACACCGAAGGAAATACCACTGCCACCATGACTGGCCACACCGGAGGGCTTGTTGATGGCCAACAGCCGCGCATCTTCGAACACGATGCTCGCCTCAAGCGCCGCCAGCATGGATTTTGGCGGCGAACGCCCGTCATCTTGCGCCGATTCGACACGAACAGGCGGGATTCTGACCTCATCCCCTGCTTCCAGCTTGCGCTCCGCCTTGGCCCGACCGCCATTGATCCGCACTTGGCCGCTGCGCACGATTTTGTAAACCAGACTCCGGGGTACGCCCTTGAGCTGGCCCAGCAGGAAATTGTCCAGCCGCTGCCCCGCACGATCCTCGGAAACACGGACGATGCGGGCACCAGAACTGGGGGTTGGCGTGGGCTGTGTCATCGGAGGGGTGATCTGTTACACTCGGGGGGCGATGCAAAGGTTTGATTTCGCAGGGAGTGATGGGCCGATGAAGCGCCCTCCGGCCGAAAGCCGGCCTGCCTGACGAACCCCGCCGCAGTGACGTTGCCACCACCCTCGGGGTGGACATGTTAACGGCTGCGCGGCAAACCCGCCCGTTGCCGGTCTCCGGGCCGTGATGCCACCGCTGACAACGCCCCGTGCGACGCGCCCTGCCATCCGGCATCGGCGGCAGTCGCCGGCCCCGCAACACAAACATTGAAGGAACAAGCGCTCCCGCGGCTCGCCGTGGTGTTGCAGCGCTGGAAAACGAGGAAGCGGCACGGCATGCGCCCCGCGCAGCCGCGCGCTTGCGGTATCCAGAGGCAAAGACGCCCCATGGCGTTCCGTGCATGCCCCGATCGGGCGTGGAGCGCACGAGGAACGCACAATGAAGCGAATGCTCATCAACGCCACGCAGGCGGAAGAACTGCGGGTGGCCATCGTCGATGGCCAGAACCTGTACGACATCGACATCGAACAGCCCTCCCGCGACAACAAGAAATCCAATATTTACAAAGGCCGCATCACCCGGCTTGAACCGTCGCTGGAAGCTGCCTTCGTCGAATACGGTGCCGACCGACACGGCTTTTTGCCGCTGAAGGAGATCTCGCGGGATTACTTCCAGGCCGGCGTGGATTCGCACAAGGCCGGCATCAAGGAACTCCTGCGCGAAGGCCAGGAAGTCGTGGTGCAGGTGGACAAGGAAGAGCGCGGCAACAAAGGCGCGGCGCTGACCACCTTCATCTCGCTGGCTGGCCGCTACATGGTGCTGATGCCGAACTCGCCCACCGCCGGCGGTGTCTCGCGCCGGATCGAGGGCGACGACCGCGCCGAACTCAAACGCGCCATGGACGCGCTGAACATCCCCGATGACATGGGCGTGATCATCCGCACTGCCGGCGTCGGTCGCGACGCCGAAGAGCTGCAGTGGGACCTCGACTACCTGCTGAGCATCTGGCGGGCGATCGCCGAAGCGGCACTGTCCAAGCCCTCTCCGTTCCTGATTTACCAGGAGTCGCGCCTGATCGTGCGCGCTTTGCGCGACTACATGCGCAGCGACGTCGGCGAAATCCTGGTGGACACCCCGGAGATGTATGCCGAGGCGCTGGAATTCGTCGAGCAGGTGATGCCGCACAACAAGCGCAAACTCAAGCATTACACCGACGACACCCCGCTGTTCAACCGCTTCCAGATCGAATCGCAGATCGAATCGGCCTATGAGCGCACCGTGCGCCTGCCCTCCGGTGGCGCGCTGGTGATCGACCAGACCGAGGCCCTGACCGCCATCGACGTCAACTCGGCGCGCGCCACCAAGGGCGGCGACATCGAGGAAACCGCGTTCAACACCAACCTCGAAGCCGCAGAGGAAGTGGCGCGCCAGCTGCGCTTGCGTGACCTCGGCGGGCTGGTGGTGATCGACTTCATCGACATGTCGTCCAGCAAGCACCAGCGTGATGTCGAAAACAAGCTGCAGAACGCGCTCAAGTATGACCGCGCACGCGTCCAGATTGGCCGCATCAGCCGCTTCGGCCTGCTGGAAATGAGCCGCCAGCGCCTGCGCAACAGCCTGGGCGAGGCCAGTCAGATCGTGTGCCCGCGCTGCGAAGGCCATGGCCGCATGCGTTCCATCGAATCGCTGAGCCTGTCCATCATCCGCGTGGCCGAAGAACATGCGATGAAGGACAACACCGGACAGGTATTGGTGCAGGCGCCGGTGGAAATCGCCAATTTCCTGCTCAACGAAAAACGCGATGCCTTGCGCGAGATCGAGCAGCGTCACAAGGCTCCCATCGTGATCGTGGCCGACGAACAGCTGCACACCCCGCATTACGAGGTGACGCGCATCCGCAGCAACGAGATGGGCGAAGAAACCGCCAAGCCCAGCTATCAGCGCGGCACGCCGCGACGGTTGAACACCATCGCGCTGACCAAGTCCCAGCTCAACATTCCGGCCCCGGCGGTGACCAAGGTCAAGCCCGCACAGCCCGCCCCCCTGCGCGAGCCGCGCCCGGCACCGGTCGAAGAGCCGGCACCGGCACCGGTAGCACAGGTCGCGGCGCCGCAGCCGATGCCTCCGCAGGGGGGTGTGATCAGCTGGCTCCGCTCGCTGTTCGTTCCGGCGACGCCTCCGCCCGCACCTGCCGCTGCGCCCGAAAAGCCCGCGCGTGATGGCGGCAATCGGCGTGATGATCGCGGCAACCGGCGTGACGGGCGTGGCAACCGACGTGAAGACGGTCGCCGCGACGAGCAGCGCCCACGGGACGAACGCGGCGAACAGCAGCGTCCGCCAAAGCAGGACAAGCCTCAAAACCAGCAGAACCAGCAGAAGCAGCAGGGCCAACAGAAGCAGGACAAGCCCCAGCCCCAGAAGCAGGAACGCCAGCAAAAGCAGGAGCGCCCCGCGCAACCGCCGAAGCAGGAACAGGCCGATCGCCAACCGCAAGTGCGGCAGGAACGCCAGGCCCAGCAGCCCAAGCAGGAGCAGAAGCAGGAGCCGCAGGAACGTACGCCGCGCCAGCCCCAGCCCGCAAAGCCCGATCGCGCCCCCGCCGTGACTGACGCAACGGCTGCCGAAGTCGCTGTCGAAACGCTGGCCGCCCCCCAGAGCATTCCTGCAACGACCGTCCCCGCAAGCGAAACAGTGGTCAGCGAGGGTGCCTCGGTCAGTGAGACCCCCGCACACGACGGTGAAGACGAGACTGTTGCAGGAGAAGCCGGCAGCAAGCGTCGTCGCGGTCGCCGCGGTGGCCGCCGCCGCCGCCGTGGCGGTGCCGATACGGCTGAAGCCAACGAAGAGGCCATCGAACATGACGATGCGATCAACGAGGTCGTGACGAGCGACGCCGCCCAGCCCGAGTTCGATTTCGACGACATCGTCACTGCTGTCGAATCTTCCGCGCCGCCGGCAATTGCGCCTGCCGAAGAAGCAACCACGAGCGTCGTTCTGCCTGTCGAACCCGCTGCAACCAAGCCGGTGGTGGCAACGCTGGACGTGGAAACAGCGCCGGCCACGACCGTCGCAATCGCAGATGTGGAAGCCGCCCAATCGTCGGAGATCGTGGTGACGGCCGCATCCGACACCCCCTCGCTGGAGATCGCGGTGGAGGCCCCTACCGCCGAAACAGCCCTTCAGGCGGATTCGCTGCCGCCTGCAGATGCGGCCACGGCAACGGCATCCGTCGAAGTACTGGTGCAAGCTGAAGCGCCAGCATCCGTGGCAGCTGCCGAAGCGTCACCGGCTGTCACGCCGGCCGCCCAGCCTGAGGCGCCCGCCACGCCTGCGCACCCCGCGCAGGCCTTGGCTGACGCCGAGGTCAAGCAGCGTGCGGAACAACTCCGTGGCCTGTTCGACATGGCGCGTGAGCCGGCCCGTGCACCCGGCTTCCAGTCGTCGTTTGTCCCGCGTGTTGCCCAAGCGCCAGCTGCACCTGCTCCGGCCGCACCTGCTCCGGCTGCATCGGAAAGTGATTCGACGGGTTCCTGATCCGCGCCGGGCCAGCCGCCCTCTGCACCGACATCGCCGCTGGGTCGTCCACGTTTCTGTGGACGACCCCGGCGACCGCCAACCTCAGTGCAGCCCTTGCGCCGGATCGACCAAACCGTACTGACTGGCCAGCCTTGCCAAGGCAATACTGTCCTGGATGCCCAGTTTTTCGAACAGACGCGTCTTGTGCGTGTTGATCGTCTTTGCGCTGAGACACAACTGCTTGGCAATGGCTTCCTGACGCAGGCCCTGATTCAGCAACAGGGCCACTTCCAACTCGCGCGTCGTCAACGTGTCGAAGGGTGACTCACAGCCGCCCTGAAGACCTGCCAGCGCCATGCCTTGGGCGATGGAACTGGCGAGGTAGCGCTTGCCGTGGGCGACATCACGCACCGCTTGCAGCAACTCAGCGGCATCGCAGGCCTTGCCGACGTAGCCATGCGCGCCTGCCTCCAGCAATCGCTTGGGCATTGGCCCTTCTTCCAGCACCGATACTGCAATCACGCGGGTGCCTGAGCCCCCCCGCACCACGCGCTCGGTCAGCTCAAGGCCACTGAGGCCCGGCAGGTGCAAATCACAAAGCACCACATCCGGCTTGATCCTGCGGATCATGGGGAGAGCCGCTTCGGCACTGTCGGCTTCACCCACGACCTCGATGTCGGGCTCCGCACCCAGGATCATGCGAAATCCCGTCCGCACCAGCGCGTGATCATCGACGATGAAAACCTTGATGTGCATCCCGTTCCCCCAGTGCCGTGTTGCAGTCACGCTAGCATCCGCTTCCGCACCCACCAAGCGGGGTTTGACCCGGCGTTGATTCGGAAAAATCTGATATGACGGGCACGATGCCTCATTCCAGGCCGTTGCGCACCGAGTCCGCCCCACCCGCTGCAGGGCCACGTGCGGCCAGCATGCGATCCAGAATGGATTTGAGTGCCAAAGGACGCAGGGGTTTGACCAGCAGGGGAAGTCCGGCCTCCTGCGCGGCGGTTCTGACTGCACCGGTCTGGTCGGCACTCAGAATCAGGCAGGGAGGGGCCATTGCGTGTTCCATCAGGCGGGCATGCAGGGAAACGCCATCGTCGCCATCGTCGAGGTGGTAGTCGAATACCCACAGGTCGAACGATGCCTGCCGCAGGGCGGTGCGGGCTGCCTCGCCATCCGAAACCGCATGCACCTCGCAGCCCCAGCCAATCAACACGGTGGCGAGCGCTTCCCGTGCCTGCGTTTCATTGTCCACTACCAGCACGCGGCGCCCCGCCAATCCGCGTGCCTGCGGGGGGCGTGCCTGCGCCGCCGGTGCGCGCGCCACCCGAATCCCGAAGCTGCTCCCGCGCCCCTGAGTGCTGCGCCATTCCACTTGGCTCCCCAACAGACCGCTGATCCGACGACTGATGGACAAACCAAGGCCGAGGCCTTGCCCCGGGGCATCATCGCCGCGCCGGAATTCCTCAAAAATCGCCTCACGCTGGGCGGGGTCGATGCCGCGACCGGTGTCGTGCACTTCGATACGCAAGGCGTCGCCGCTGCGACGTACCCCGAGCAGCACGCTGCCATGGTCGGTGTAGCGCAAGGCATTGGCCAGAAAATTCTGCAAGACCCGGCGCAGCAGCTGTGGATCGGTATGCACCCAGCTGCGCGTGGGCACGAACCGAAGACGGAGGCCACGCTCGCGGGCAAGCACGCGGAATTGATCGACCAAGGGCACCAGGACTTCATCCAGCGGGAAAGCCCGCGGCTCGGGCACCAAGCCACCGGCTTCCAGCCGTGACATGTCCAGCAGGGTGCCAAGCAAGTCGGTGGTGGCGTCCAGCGCCCCGCCCACCTGCCGGGCCAGCTCGCGCTGCTCTTGGTCACCGCGCTGTTGCAAGGTGCCGGTCAAAAGGTGCGCTGCGTGGAGGGGCTGCATCAAGTCGTGCCCGATGGCGGCGAGGAAGCGGCTCTTGGCGTCGTTGGCGTGTTCGGCCTCGCGTTTGGCCGACTCCAACAACGACGTCCGCTCGGCCACACGCTGCTCCAGCGTCTCGTTCACCTGCATCAGCCCGGCTTCGGCCTGCCGAAAGGCGGTGACATCGGAAAAGGTGGCCACGAAACCACCACCCGGCATCGGATTGCCACGAATCTCGACGATGCTGCCATCCTGAAATACGCGTTCGGACAGGTGCGGGGTGCCGTTACGCATATGCGCCATGCGGCGTTCCAAGGCTTCAACATCGGCCTGTGGGTCGATGCCGGCAATCTCGCGCAGGGCCCAGCGTGCCGCCTCTGCAATCGGCATCCCTACCTTGAGCATGTCCGCCGGATAGCCAAACAGCTCCTCGTAGCGACGATTCCAGGCCACCAGGCGCAACTGTGCATCCACCACGCTGATTCCCTGGCTCATGTTTTCCAGCGCGGCTTCCAGTACGCGCTGGTTGAACCGCAGGTCCTGGCTGGCCTCCCCCACGATGGCGGCCACGGTGTCGAGATCGGCGACGCGCGGGCCGGTGTCGACGGCATCACGTCGCGCGGCGTCCAGCAGAAGCCGGGCCGATGCGCTGCCGAGAACAGCAGCCAATTCGTGCTCCAACCGAGATTCGATGCTGGCCGGCACCGGCCCACCGTCGGGGACATGGCGCAAGAGTTCGTCCACGCGTGCGGCTGGCAGGAAACGCCTGCCTGCGTTGCGAAGGTCCTCCAGATTGCCGCCACCCAGCACTGCATCGCGTGGCGCGGCCCGCAGGAGTGCAAGCAGCACGGTCGTCATGCTCCCCACGAAGAGGCTGACTCCGAGTGCCCGCCCCACTCGGCTCCAGCCCGTCAGGCCGAACATGGCATCGGGCGCAAGCCAAGCCAGCCCCATTGGCCCCTTCACCAGCCAATCCGTTTGCATCCCCGCCGTGGTTGCCAGCAGCGGCACCAACATCACCCATATCCACGCCACGAATCCGGCTGCAACGCCAACGGTGGCAGCCAATGGCGGCGTCTGCGGACGCCAGATGGCAAAGGCAAGCGCAGGCGCCAGAGTAGCAAGCGCGGAGAAAGAGACGGTACCAACATCCGCCAGCGCCTCATTGCCGCTGACGAGGCGGCTGTAAGCCCAACCCAGCAGCATGATCGCGACGATGCCTGCACGCCGCAGCAACAGCAGGTCACCGCGTCGGTCATCCCCCTCGCCGGCGGACCAAGCACTGCGCAGCAGCCCGGGTGCGAACCAGTGGTTGCCGATCATCAAACTCAGCGTCAGCGTGGCCACGATCACCATGCCGGTGGAGGCGCTCAAGCCACCAAGAAAAACCAGCAGCGCGATGCCGGTGTGGTCCTGCGCCAAGGGCAAGGCCAGTGCATACATGTCTGCCGGTACCGCATCCCCCAGCAATGCAGCCCCGGCACGCGCCAACGGCAAGGTGGGAAGCGCGATCAACAGCAGGTATAGCGGAAATTGCCAGCGCGCCGTGCGCACATCGGCCTCGTCACGACACTCCACCACCCCGACATGGAACTGATGCGGCATGATGAACATGGCTAGGGCACCCAGCATCACCAGTGGCATGAAGCCCCCGGTCGATGTCGCTCGGGGCAAGCTTGAAATGTCAGGCAGGCTGCGCAAGCCCAGCCAGACAAACGCCCCCAGCACCAGCATCGCCAGCAGCTTGAACAGGGATTCAAAGGCCAGTGCCAGCACCAGGCCGCGATTGTGCTCGGCGGCACTGACCCGGCGGGTACCGAACAGGATGGCGAACAAGGCCATGGCCAGCGCCACGTACAAGGCCCCGTCACGCCACACCGGAGGCACGTCGGCACCGGTGGTGATGCCACGCGTCACCATCGACAGGCTGAGCGTGATGGCCTGCAGTTGCAGGGCGATGTAGGGGATCAGCCCGAGCACCGCCACCAGCGTCACCACCGCGGCCAGCCAGGCATTTTTGCCCAACCGTGTTGCGATCAGGTCGGCGAGCGAGGTGGCATTGCTGGCACGCGCAATGCGCACCAGCTTCACCATGAACGCCATTGCCAGCGCGTAAAAAGCGATGGCACCCATGAAAGTGGGAGGCAAAGGCCAGCCGTAGCGTGCGGCCTGCGTCACCGTGCCGTAAAACGTCCACGAGGTGCAATGGACGGCGAGCGAAAGCGCGTACACATGCCGCCAATGGCGGGCAAACAGGCCCGTATGGCGCTCGGCAAACAATGCCGCGCCAAACAGCAGGCCCAGCCAGAGCAATGCGGCCACCACGACCGCAGGCACGCTCAGCACGGCGCCGCCTTCAGGCATGGAAACACGGATTGTGTGGCGTCATGGGCATCCATCTGCCCGAGCATAACGCGACGGCGGGAATGCCCGCCGTCGTGTCGATGCCTGGCGCGGAATGCACGTCAGAAGTTGTAGCGAACCGAAACGTACCAATTCCTTGGCAGCCCGTAGTAGGCCGTCTGGATGTTGCCCACGCTGGCAAATTCCTGACCGTCGATCATGTAACTCTTGTCGGTCAGATTGCGCACACCCGCACGCACCTGCCAGCTGTAGTCCGAAGAATCCCAGACGCCATACAAGCCAACCAGCGTGTAGGTGGGTTGTTTCAGGACGTCCCGGTTGTCGACGGACAGCCACGTGGTCGTGCGGTGCGAGATATCTCCCCCAACGCTCAAGGTGCTGCCACCGCTCAGCGGAATGCTGTGGTTCAGGGCCACCCGTGCCGTGAACTTCGGAGAGAACGGCACATGATCATGGTTGACGTTCAGGTCGAAGCCCGGATAACCGGGATTGAGCCGGAAATCCTCAAACCGGTCGTACTGTGCATCCAGCCAGCTCAACTGACCGCTGAGCATCGTGGATTGGCCCAGCATGGCGCTCCCTTCAAGCTCGATGCCCTTGATGTTCAGCTCTGCCGCGTTGAGTACCGGGAAGGTGCCCACGTCCTGCGACACCCGCGCCTGGAAATCTTCATAGTTGCTGACGAATGCTGTCACGCCACCGCGCAGGCGATGATCACTGGACTCCAGCTTCAAGCCGGTCTCGTAGGTCCAGACGAATTCGGGATCGTATTTGGCGTGCAGGACGTCGTAGGCGGTGTTGGCACGTCCGTTGAAGCCGCCGGACTTGAAGCCGCGGTTGGCCGACACGTACCACATGGCGTTGTCGCCGAGGGTTTTTTGCAAGCTCAGCGAGGGCGTCACGGCCGTCCAGCTGGCGGAGGTTTTCGGGAAGGGGACGGTTTGGTTCAGCACGGCCAGCGCCGGGCCCCAGAAGGTGCTGGTGGTACGCTCGTAATCCTTCTTGTCGCGAGTCCAGCGCACGCCGGCCGCCACCTTCCATGTGGGGACGAACTCCCAGTTCACGTGCGCGAATGCGGCCGTACTGGTGGTGGTCAGGTCATCGGCGATGGTACGAAGGAAGGCTACGGGCGTGCCAAAAATGGCATAGAGATCGCTTGCGTATGCTTCCTGATAGGAGGGCACATGCTCCTTCATCCAGTAGGCGCCAAAGGTCGCATGAAGATTGCTGCCATTGTCGTACTGCAACTGCAGCTCCTGGCTCCGCTGGTCCTGGTTCAGCGCAACCAGCACGTCACCCAACTCGTACTCCGAGGCATCGATGTCGATGTGGGAATTCGTCTTGAGTTTCCGATACGAGGAAATGCTCTTCAGAAGCCACGCCTCAGAAAGATCCCATTCCATCGACAGCGAGACACCGCTGTGGGTCAGTTTCTGGCCTTTGCCCGCCCCGAATGAAGTTTCGGCGGAATGATCCCAGTTACCCGTTTCCCCCGGCTGCAGCACCACCGCGCCCAGCACGAGATCGGTCTGGACCAGCCTTGCCATCGGCCGCCCCATCGTCAGCGCGGCATTTTGCTTCAGATGGTCAACCGAGAAGGTGGCGCGGAAGGTGTCGCTGGGCCGGAACGCCAGCTTGGCGCGTACGGCGCGTGTGTCATCGTCATTGAACTTGTCGCCGCCCGCGCGGTTTTTCACATAGCCATCATTGGTGAGCCATGCACCTGCAATGCTGCCGGCCACGGTGTCACTGAGCTTCCCAGCCGCAAAGAAGCGCCCCTCGGCACGCCCATAATCACCAAAGGTGGCTTCGACGCTGCCACCCTCATGATCGAAGGGATTCATGGTGGTCAGCTTGATTGCACCGCCAGTGGAGTTTTTGCCGTACAGCGTGCCCTGCGGCCCGCGGAGCACTTCCACCTGGCTGATGTCGAACAGCGAAAACAAGGCACCATTGATGCGCGAGTAATAGACATCATCCACGTACATCCCGACACCGGGGTCGAAGGTCTGCAACGCATCCGGCTGGCCGATGCCGCGGATGAACACGTTCACGCTGTTGGCCGAACCTCGCCCCTGCACGATGTTCATGTTCGGCACGGCGCCCTGCAGGCCGTCCACATTGCTGGCCTGCAGATCCTTCAACTCATCGCCACCAAAGGCAGAAACGGCTACCGGCACATCCTTGATCGATTCCGCACGACGTCGCGCGGTGACCGTGATGGTATCCAGCGTCTTGGCAGACGACTCACCCTCCTGTGCCTGCGCAGCGTCCTGCGCCATCGCAGGGGCACCGATCAGCAGCGAAATGGCCAACGCGCCATGAATCGCCAAGGTCAAACTGCTCCGTTTCATCACTCCCCCTCCGGGTGCTGCGGGCGGCACGATTGCCACCAATGGCAGGTACGGTAAGTCGCCCCGATGCAACACGGCATTGGACGTTCGGACAATGGGCCGGCCGCTTGCACGCCGCGACACTCCCACCCCTGAATCCGCCACCGGGGATGGGCATGTCGTTTCTGATCGTGTTGGCCGCGCTGTGCTTCCTGATGCTGGTGGCCTATCGCGGCTACAGCGTGATCCTGTTCGCCCCTGTGGCTGCCTTGGGCGCGGTGCTGCTGACCGACCCGTCCCTGGTGGCCCCGATGTTCACCGGCCTGTTCATGGAGAAAATGGTCGGCTTTCTGAAGCTCTATTTCCCGGTGTTCCTGCTGGGGGCGGTCTTCGGCAAGGTGATTGAGCTGTCGGGCTTCTCCAAATCCATCGTGCAGGCCACCATCCGCGTGGTGGGCGCACAGCGCGCGATGCTCTCCATCGTGCTGGTCTGCGCCTTGCTGACCTATGGTGGCGTCTCGCTGTTCGTGGTGGTGTTCGCGGTGTATCCGTTCGCGGCTGAACTGTTCCGCCAGAGCAACATCCCCAAGCGCCTGATCCCCGGCACCATTGCATTGGGCGCCTTCACCTTCACCATGGACGCGCTGCCGGGCACGCCGCAGATCCAGAACATCATCCCCACCACCTTCTTTGGCACCGATACCTGGGCCGCACCCGTGCTGGGCACTCTCGGCGGCGTCTTTATCCTGCTGGCCGGGCTGACCTACCTCGACTGGCGTCGTCGGGTGGCGGCCCGCAATGGCGAGGGGTATGGCGATATCGCCAGCCTCGTCAACGAACCAGCCGCATTTGCGGGCGGCAAGCTGGCCAACCCGCTGGTTGCGATCTTGCCCCTGCTGGTGGTCGGGGTGGCCAACAAGCTGCTGACGCTTGGCATCCACGCCCACTATGGCAACAGCACCAGCTTCGTGCCCGCCGTCATCGGCACACCCGCGCCGGTGGTGCAGGAAGTCTCGAAGGTCGCAGCGATCTGGGCCGTGGAAGGCGCGCTGTTGGCCGGCATCGCCTGCGTGCTGCTGTTTGCGTGGACGCCGGTCAAGGCCAGTTTTGCCGATGGCAGCAAGTCCGCCATTTCCGGCGCGCTGCTGGCCGGCATGAACACCGCCTCGGAATATGGCTTCGGCGCGGTGATCGCCGCCCTTCCCGGCTTCCTGGTGGTCGCCAACGCATTGGGTTCGATTCCGAACCCGCTGGTCAACGAAGCCGTCACGGTGACCGCGTTGGCGGGCATCACCGGCAGTGCCTCGGGCGGCATGAGCATTGCACTGGCGGCGATGGCCGAAACCTTCATCACCAATGCCAATGCCGCCGGGATCCCGATGGAGGTATTGCACCGCGTTGCCGCGATGGCCTCCGGCGGCATGGACACGCTGCCGCACAACGGCGCGGTGATCACCCTGCTGGCCGTCACCGGCCTGACCCATCGCCAAGCTTACAAGGACATCTTCGCCGTCACCTGCATCAAGACGCTGGCCGTCTTCGTGGTGATCGGGCTGTTTTACGCCTTCGGCTGGACGTGACGGGCTTGTCAGACCCAAGCCCTGCCACGCACCATGCAAGGCATGACTGATCGCGAAGACCCCCATGTCCTCTCCCGTCGCACCACGCCCACTTGGGAAGTGGAACTGCTGATTTCCGGCGTCGCGATCTTCGCCATGCTGCAACTGCCTGGCTGGCTGGACGATGCGATGTTCGCACTCGAACCGCGTCTCACCGACAACTGGCGAACGGTGACGCTGCTGTTCTACGCGTACGCCAAGAGCGCAGCCATCGTGCTGGCAACGACCTTCGTTCTCCACCTGCTGCTTCGCGCGCAGTGGATTGCCTTGGTCGGCATGCATTCGGTCTATCCGCATGGCGTAAGGCTGGACCGGATGCGGATGGGACCGATCCAGCGCGAGGTCGAGGAACGCATCGTCGACAACGCCGAGGAAGCCATCGATCGCGCCGACAACCGGGCAAGCGTGGTGTTCGCCATTGGCGTCACGGTGGCATTCATCCTGCTGCTGGTGTGCGTGTTCTTCTGCGGCGCGCTCCTGCTGGTCATGCTGCTGGCGCAACTGATGGGACTTGATGCCGACCCGCTGACGATCATCGCCATCGTTTTTGCCTGCGTCATGCTGCCATTTTCCGTCACCGTACTGGCCGACCGCATGGTTGGAAGTCGCCTGCCGAATGACTCGCGCCTTCGCCGCGTGCTGGCATCCATGCTGGGCTTCTACACCTGCATCGGCATGGGCAGCCGCAACAACAGGGTGATCGCCACGCTCACCAGCAATGGCGGCGAGCGGCGGATGATGGCCATCGTGGTGGGCAGCATGGTGGCTGCCTCGCTATCGGTAATGATCGGCATGGGCGTGATACGCGGCGAAATGCGTTTCGGAAGCTACGCGGAGTTCCCGGAAGCAGCGGCACCGCACATCGATCCCGCGCACTATGACGACCAACGCAATCCTGCTCGGACCGCGGCAGTGCCCTACGTGCAGGGGATGGTCATCGAGGATGCGTACCTGAAGCTGGTCGTTCCCTACAATCCGCAACACGACGAGTCGGCGATGCGCCGGCGTTGCCCGCATGCCCGGGCCCTGCCACAACCAGATCGTGGTGCGGCGCAACTGGCTTGTCTGGCGGCCCTGCGCACGGTGATGATGGACGGCAAGCCCCTGCACAAGCTGCGCTACGAAGTCGCCAGCGACGCCCGTACGGATCGCCCCGCCTTGCTGGCGATGATCGACGTTCGCGAGCTGCCGCGCGGCCGCCATGAACTGCGCATCGCCCGCCCGCTTTCGGGCAAGCGCAAGCGCGGCCAGGGCGAGCGTCATTCCGAATACGACACCATTCCGTTCTGGCGCTGATCGTCCATACACTGGCAGGGTGAGTACCGCGCAACGCAAGATCATCCACGTCGACATGGACGCGTTTTACGCCTCGGTGGAGCAGCGCGATGACCCTGCCCTGCGTGGCAAGCCGGTGGTGGTGGCTTGGCGCGGCGCGCGTTCAGTGGTCTGCGCGGCCAGCTACGAGGCCCGCAGATTCGGGGTGCGCTCGGCGATGCCCGCGATCCGGGCGGAACGGCTCTGTCCGGACGCCGTATTCGTACCGCCGGATTTCACCCGCTACAAAGCGGTCTCGCGTCAGGTGCGGGCCATCTTCGCGCGGCATACCGACCTGATCGAACCGCTGTCGCTGGACGAGGCCTATCTCGACGTTACCCGGCCCAAGCGCGATCTCGGCAGCGCCACCGCGATCGCCAGCGAGATCCGTGCCGCGATTTTCGAAGAAACCAGGCTCACCGCATCGGCCGGCATCGCCCCCAACAAATTCCTCGCCAAGATCGCCAGCGACTGGCGCAAGCCCGACGGCCTGTTCGTAATCCGGCCCGAGCAAGCCATGGATTTCCTCACCCCATTACCGGTAGCGCGCCTGCCTGGCGTCGGCAAGGTGATGGAGAGCAAGCTCGACGCTCTGGGCATCCAGACTGTGGGTGAACTGCGCGCGATGCCGCTGGAAGCCCTTGATGCGCGCTTCGGTCGCTGGGGACGTCGCCTGCATGAACTGTCGATGGGCATCGATCTGCATCCGGTGGAAGTCGAGCGCCCCAGCTTGCAGATTTCCGCCGAAGACACCTTTGCCACGGATCTCAGTCTGCAGGACATCGGTGCGGAACTCGCGCCACTCGCCGAGCGCATCTGGCTCAGCGCCCAGCGCAGCGGACGACTGGGGCGCGGCGTGGTGCTCAAACTCAAGACCACGGACTTTCGCGTTCTCACCCGCAGCCAAACCCTCGACAGCCCACCCGCCAGCGCCGCTGAAGTATTGGCGATCGCCTTGGCGTTGCGTCAGCGCGTCCAGTTGCCCGCCGATACGCGCTATCGACTCGCGGGTGTTGGCCTGATCCACCTCGTCGAAGCCAGCAGTGCCGCGCAGCAGGCATCGCTGTTTGCCTGAGAAATGGGCGGCTTGCCGCGATGACAGATCGGTGTCCTCAACGACAACCGACGGCCGCTGGCGTCAGTAGCCAGCAATCCTCACCCTTGCCGCCGGGCGGGCAGTACCAGTAGTTCGAGCGCGCTGTGATGTTGCGCATTGCGCCGTCGTGGGCGGTGTAGACCACCGTGCCTGCCACGCAGCGATAGCCTTCGGGAAGTGCTCGCCGTACTGCCGCAGAAACGGTCTGCGCTGCAGCGGAT
>CAUJJG010000138.1 GCA_963205445.1 Pseudomonadota bacterium | reverse complement strand
ACACCGAAAGCAGTGTGTCCTACCAGGGTCACTTCGGCAGCCGGCAAGAAGCTGCGACGGCCTGCGGTGCGATGCTGAAGAGCACGACATGCCATGACGCTTCCGGCGAGCCGGGGCCGTCACACATGTCCGGCGGATGGGAGATCACCTGCCCCAGCGGACTCAACCAGTACGGATACTGCACGTCCACCTTGCGCCGCTACGTGACGGCCTACTACTACCCGGTGGTCATCGAGCAAGATGTCGAGCGCCCGCCCGACTGCGCTGACACGGGCCGCCAATTCGGCAACCCGATCGACGGCCTGACCGGCGAAAAGCACGAGCAAGTGACGCTGGGGCGCTGGTCCAGCCAGGCGCCACCCCTGACCCTGCACTACCGCAGCGGCAGATTCGCCCGGCAGCTCGGCATCAGCACATTCAAGGCCAACAATATTCCTGGCCTGCCGGGTACCGCCGGGCCAATCGGACTGGGCATTCCAGACGGTGCGGGTGCGATGCCTTTCGGCCCGTTGTGGACGCACGGACTGGACACCCGCATCACGACGGGGACTGGACATGCCAGGCTCCACCGCATGGCGGGCGGCGGCGGGCTGAGCTTCCGTAGCGGAACCACCGGCAACCTGATGCTGCCACCACCGGACCAGGCCGACCGCCTGCTGTTCATGGGCGGCGGTGGCGCCAGCTGGCTGCACCGCGACCCGCGCCACAAGCGCACGCACTACTTCTCGGCCACAGGCATGTTGGTGCACGTGGTGAATGCCGACGGCACGGGCCGGCAGTGGCTGACCTACAGTGACTCCGCCACCCCGCCCACTGTCGCGGCCGGGCCTGATCGGCTGCTGGCCGTCCGCGATGCCTTTGGCCGCCAACTGCGTGTGCGCTACATCGCCAATGCCCTGGGCCAGGCCACCGACCTGATCGCCGATGTCACCGATGACGAAGGCCATCCAACGGTCTTCGAGTACGACCCCGCGCAGCGATTGAGCGCGGTGCGCTGGCCAGACGGCACCATGCAGCGGTTCACCTACGACGCCGCACTGCCATGGGCATTGAGCGCACGCATCGACGAGGCCGGCGTCGCCAACGGCCGCTGGACCTGGAACCCCGCCACTGGGCTGGTGACCTCGACCTCGAAGGCAGACGGCACCGATTGGCATGTCCTGCGGTTCGCCAAGCCACCCCAGGTGGCAGTGACCGACACCATCGAGGGCCGCGTCGTACGGCGACGCTACAGCTGGCAACCGGGAATTGGCGCGGAAGTCACCTTGCCGAACAGTTCGACTGTCGGGCTGGGAACCGCCCTGCGCCATGGCAGCCTGCAACTTGAACGGCGCAGCCAGCCCGCCGGCGCCGGATGCGATGCCAGCCAGAGCGCGATGGTTCTCGACGACAGCGGCAATCCAACCGTCAAGGACGACTTCGCCGGAGCACGCACCTGCCATGCGTATGACACGGCCCGCAAACTGGAAATCGTGCGCGTGGAAGGGCTCGACCGGTCTGCCAACTGCACAGCCTTGCTCGCCCCGGGTGCGCCGCTGCCACCGGGCGCACGCAAGATCAGCACGCGCTGGCATCCCGTCTGGCCCATCGCGGAGATGGTGGCCTCTGCGGGGCAGATCGAGACCAGGGTCTACAACGACCGGCCAGACCCGTTCGCCGCAGGATCCACTGCGCGTTGCATGCCCTGGCTGTACGGCGGCGACGTTCCCAACGATGTGCAGCCCGCTGCGCTGTGCCGGCAGGTCCGGCGTGCCACCACCGACACCAACGGCAGCCGCGGCTTCTCCGCAGCCCTGGACCCCGCCGTGCCACCCCGGGAAGATCGGTGGACCTACACGGCACAGGGGCAGCCGCTCAGCCACGACGGACCGCGCACCGACGTGGCCGACGTGACCACCTGGCGCTACCACGGCACCACCACCGCCAACGCACGCGCAGGCGACCTGGCCGAGGTGCGCAACGGCATCGGTCAGGCCACGCGCTTCGACGCATGGAGCCCGTCCGGCCTTCTGCTGGCCTACCGTGATGTCAACGACGTGGCCACCCGCCTGTCTTATGACAGGCGACAGCGGCTGGTCCGCATCGAAGAAGCGGCAGGCACACCCTGGGGCAGGCAGACGCTGCAGACCTGGGATGCGCGTGGCCTCTTGCGCAGCACGGAGCGGCCGGCCTGGGTGGCATCCAACGCGGCGGGTGTCGGCGGCAACTTCCAGCAACAGCGGGTGCGGTACGAGTACGACCGGGCACACCGGCTCATCGGCCGGTTCAGTGACAGCGGGCAAGGGGTGTCCTATGAACTGGATCCAGCCGGGCAGGTGCTGTCCAGGTCCATCCACCATGGCGGCAATCTCTCCAGCAGGCCCACTGTGCAGCAGTACGAGCACGACGCGCTGGGCCGGGTCCAGCGAACATGGATCGACATGGCAGGCATACCGCGCGCCATCGATCTGACGCACGATGCCATGGGGCGGCTGAGTTCCATTCGACGGCCCTGGGCATCAGGCAGCACCGAAATGCAGGCGCCAGTGGAACAACGCCAGTACGACGCGCTGGGCCGGCTGACGCGCGTCGAGTTCAATGTGTTGGGTGCGTGGCAACCGATCGTGTTGGCCCATTCCGCAGCCGGCACCCCCACATCGGTCATCAGCCCATCCGGCGTGCGGTTCGATTTCAACACCGATGGCTTCGGGCAGTTGAGGCGCGAATCCAACCCGAACAGCGGCGAGACACATCGCCTGTACGACAACGCCGGCAATCTGCTGAGCGTGACGGACGCGCGGGGCGTGACGACCCAGCATACCTACGATGCGCTCAACCGACGCATCCGCACCGAACGACGTAGCGCACAAGACCCGGGCAGCAGCGAAGACATCCGCCATGTCTGGGACAACAACCCGGGCAGCCCGTTGCCCTGCAGCCACGGCATCGGACGGCTGTGCCGCATCGACGATGCCGCGGGCAGCCGGCACTTCGCCTATGACGCCTTTGGGAACCTCAGCGAGCAATGGACTGTGGAGCTTGGCCAATCCCACCGCCAGACCTTCCAGTGGGATGCCGAGGGGCGGCTGATCGCCATGTCAGACGGCGGCGGCGCGAGCGTCCTGCTGCGCGATGGTGATGGTCATCCCCACACGGTGCAGGCCACGGTGGGTGGTGGTGCCCCCACCCGCTTGGTCGCACGGCATGCGCTGCGCGCCAGCGGCGAGGCCGAGCTTCAGCAACTCGGCAACAACGTCTATTTGTGGCGGTCCTTCGACAGCAGTGGCGCGATGACCGGCGTGGCCGACTCGGCATGGCCGCGTTGAGACAGCTGATCGGCCATGCCGCCCGCCGCAATCCGATGCAGGGGAGGGACACACATGAGGACCCATGCGACACAGCTCGAAGCTGCCAAGCCCAGGGTATTGGCCCGGTTGATTCGACGCATCGGGCTGCTGATCTCCGGCTGCCTGCTGATTGCAGCCCCCGCCATGGCCCAGGACTACAACGAGCGTCTGCTGTACGACGAACGCGGCAACCTGCTGCAGCGCAGCCTGCAGGGTCGCGTCATCGGCTACCGCTACGACGGGTTGGATCGCCTGCAGGAAGAGACGGCACCGGGCAACCAGCGCCTGCTGCTGGATGCCGATGGCAACCGGCTGGCCGATGGACGGTCGACCTACAGCGTGGCCCAGGGTGGCCAACGTCTGGCCATGCGTGACGGCGTGGCGCTGGTGCATGGTCCGGCCGGCCACTTGCTCGCAGACCGCACCTGGCGGGGTGGCCGCTGGGTCCAGCGGCAGTTCGACTGGACACTGGACGGCCAGATCAAGACAGTGCGCCTGGATGGCAAGACGGTCGCCACCTACCACTACAACGAGGCCAGGCAGCGCACCCGCAAGACCCTGGCAACGCCGCCTGTCGGCGTGCCGGCCATCACCCTGTACCGCTATGACCCGGCGGGCCTTCTGACCCTGGAAGTGGCGGGGGCCGCAGTGCAGGCGCCGGGGGTGTCGGTGATGCCCGGGCAGGTGCTGGTGCGTTACCTCTGGCAGGATGCCGTACCGGTGGCGGTGGTTTGGCCGCCGATGACGCCCGGCAACCCGAACGCCAGCACCGAACGCATCGTGTACCTGCACACCGACCACCTGAACACACCGCGCCGTGCCAGCGACGCACGGGGCGTGCTCGTCTGGCAGTGGATCAGCGATGCCTATGGCTCCAGCGCGCCCGAGGAAGATCCTGACCAGGATGGCCGACCCACCACCATCCACCTGCGCTTTCCCGGCCAGTACTTCGACGTCGAGTCGGGCTTGCACTACAACTGGAATCGGTACTACGACCCGCAGGTGGGGAGGTATACGCAGTCAGATCCGATCGGGCTGGAAGGTGGCATCAACACGTATGCGTACGTTGAGAGCACTCCTTTGAGTTTCACGGACCCCGAGGGTCTGGTCAAACTGCATGGCAACTGGTGCGGGCCCAACTGGACGGGCGGATTCCCGAAGTCCTACGACAAGCTCTCAGTCGCCGAAAGCAAGGCGGCATTGCCGCCGGTCACGAAGCTCGATAGCTGCTGCCAAACACATGACATCGTCTACGCAGTTTGTAGAAAGGCGAATCCTTGCGACGCAGCTGCTCGACAGAAGTGCTTCGAACAGGCGGACCGTGATCTCAGTTCGTGCGCGTCGCGGTCGGGTTCAGGCTATGTGTTGGATCCCGTGTGATCATATTCCGGCGCGCAGCTGGGCTTTGTTCAAAGCCAGAGACACGCTGCGAGGCGTGATTGAATCACTTCGGCAGGAGGCGAGAGCATGAGTCAGGTTCACCCGCAGGCCCGCACGACACCGCGAACGAGGGCCGAGATCAAGGCCTCTGCAGCGCCGGTGACTGAGCTGGCTGAGCGCTACAACATCACCGTGGCGACGGCTCGCAAATGGAAGTCGCGGGAGACGCCCGAAGACTTGTCGCACCGGCCACGCAAGCTGAGCACCACGCTCTCGCCGAGCCAAGAGGCGATCGTTGTCGAATTGCGCCGAATGCTGCTCCTGCCACTGGACGACTTGCTGGTTGTCACGCGCGAGTTCATCAATGCGCAGGTGTCCCGTTCGGGCCTGGATCGCTGCTTGCAGCGTCACGGTGTGGGCAGCTTGCGCGAAATACAGGCCGCCTTGGCGGGCGACCAGACGGTCCCGCCGAAGTCGTTCAAAGACTACGAGCCGGGCTTTGTTCATGTGGACATCAAGTACCTGCCGCAGATGCCCGACGAGAAGGCCAGGCGCTATCTGTTTGTGGCCATCGACCGGGCCACACGCTGGGTCTACTTGCGCATCTACGCACACCAAGATGAGGCCGCCAGCATCGACTTTCTGCGCCGTCTGCACCAAGCCGCGCCGATGAAAATCAAGACTGTGCTGACCGACAACGGCAGTCAGTTCACAGACCGCTTCACGAGCAAGACCCGCGCACCAAGCGGTCAACATGCCTTCGACCGGCGCTGCGTGGAACTGGGCATCGAGCACCGACTGTGTCCGCCGCGTCATCCTCAGACCAATGGCATGGTGGAGCGCTTCAACGGGCGCGTCAGCGAGGTCATCGCGCAGACCCGATTCAAGTCGGCTCAAGAGTTGGAGACCACGCTGACGAACTATCTTGCGACCTACAACCACCGCATTCCCCAGCGCGCGCTCAACCACCTATCACCCGTTCAGGCACTCAAGCAATGGCAGGCCAAACGGCCCGAGCTGTTCTCAAAGCGGGTTTATGAGCTCTCGGGACTTGACACTTATAAGACGAAAAGCCCTGCAGCCAATGACGGAAACTCCAACTGGACCTTGACCCCCTGGAGCACGGACTCGCGATGTGCAGTTTTTTCACTCACCAAGCGGCAGCGAATCCAGCGAAGCTCTGTTCGCCGCGCTCTGCGCGGCGAAACGACAAACTGACTTTGCGCTATGCGCCGCAGCGCGAAGCGCGAACGACACTCTGACTTTGCAGACGTGCCAAAGCATCTCAGTGTTTGATTGACAAAGAAGCAGTGCCACGCGAAGCAAATAGATGATTGCGAACGGGGTTTTGGTGCTGGCTAACGTTTGAGCTAACCGGACCGTTGCGGTATGTGGCTAAAGGCCCAGAATGAAATGGCGGGCCTTTGGCCGCATGCCGCAATGGGTCCGGTTGAGCGAGGGGTTAGGCCTCACTGGGTGCTGCCTCCGCCAAAGCGTTG
>CAUJJG010000137.1 GCA_963205445.1 Pseudomonadota bacterium | reverse complement strand
CGTGTGCGACCTGCTGCCGCTGCGTTACAACGGCTCGACGATGGAAATCTTCACCATCAACCCGGGCAGCAACACCACCCAGCGCAGCTTCATCCGCCTGACCAACCGCAGCGCCACCGACGGTTACGTCTCGCTGGAAGGCATCGACAATGATGGCAACCGCGGTGCCTCGCAGGTGCGCGTGTGGGTGCCGGCTGGCGCCTCGGTGCAGCTGAACGCCACCGATCTGGAAAATGGCACCGGCGGCGCTATCGGCGCTTGGGGCACCGGCGTTGGCAAGTGGCGCGCCGTCGTCACCGCCGAATTCCCGGGCCTGGTGGCTTCCAGCCTCGTGAACAGCTCGCTGCCGAACGTGCTGACCAACATCACCGACAGCGACACCCGTGGCGAGCAGTACGCCCGCGAGTTCGAAGAAGGCGTCTGGGCGTCGCAGCCTGGCCAGCGTGCTTCGGACTTCGTCCAGGAGTACAGCCCGGACTTCCACGGCAATGGCGACTCGTACGGCGAGCCGGGCGGTCCGAACGGCAACGACGGCCCGAGCGGTGGCCAGACCGGTGCCGACGGCAACCCGGGTCTGTAATCCGAGGTCTTGCTTCACAGTGGTATCAGCGGGCGGCCTTCGGGCCGCCCGTTTTTTTTTTGCGTGATGACAGGCCGTTACAATGCCCGTTGACTCAGGAACACCAAGCCCATGCCTGCAGGCCACAACCCGGCGGACGCCGCCACTCCCGTCATCGTCGTGCAGGATGTCTGCAAGACCTTCCGGACGTGGGCTTCGCCCGCGCAGCGCCTGATCGCGCCGTTGCTGCATCGCAGCGGCAGCCTGCTTGGCCGTGCCGTGCCGGTACTGGGCCAACGCCTGCAGCAGGCGGCGCACCAGCGCCTGCATGTCCATGAGGCGTTGCAGGGCATCAGCTTCACGCTGGGGCGGGGCGAGGCACTGGGCATCATCGGCCTGAACGGCAGCGGCAAAAGTACCCTGCTGCAGATCATTGCCGGCGTGCTGCCAGCCACTTCGGGCCGGGTGCACACCCACGGCCGGGTAGCCGCCTTGCTGGAACTTGGCTCAGGCTTCAACCCGGAGCTGAGTGGGCGCGAAAACATCTACATCAATGGCGCGATTCTGGGCCTGCCTGTGGCCCGGATCGACACCCTGCTGGACGACATCATCCGGTTTGCCGACATCGGTGACTACATCGACCAGCCGGTAAAGACCTACAGCTCGGGCATGGCCGTGCGACTGGCCTTCTCGGTGCAGGTGCACGTCGACCCGGACATCCTGATCGTGGACGAAGCCTTGGCCGTGGGCGATGCCGCCTTCCAGGCCAAGGCGATGACGCGGATTCAGGAGATCCTGGCCAGGGGCACCACCCTGCTCTTCGTCGGTCACGATCTCAACGCCGTGCGCGCCTTCTGCCAGCGCGCCATCCTGCTGGAAAACGGGCGCATGGCCCTGCTGGGCGAGCCGCAGGAGGTCATCGAGGAATACCTGTTCCGCGTCCACGCCAAGGCGATGGCCGACGATCAAGCCAAGCCCATCCGGACGCCGGAAGGCTTCCGCAGCGAGGATGGCGGGGTCCTGTCCCTGCAGCTGCAGGCAGGTGCCCGCCACCTTGCCCTGGGCTATGACGCACCGCTGGAAATCACCGCCGAGCTGCAGCTGGACCCGGAACTTGCGGATGCGGCTTGCATCATCGACATCCTCGACGAGCGCGGCGTACCAATGAGCGGCCGTCGCGTACGTCTTCCGGATCGCGCATCGCATCAGCACCGCCTGCGCTTGACGGTGGCTTTCCGTACCCAACTTGCCCACGGCGTCTACCGCATCCGCGCCCGCTTGGTACAGGCGGCCGCCCTGCACCAGCACCACCAGCGGGTGCTGTGCCGGTTCGAATCCGACCTGTCCTTCGAGGTGGTCGACAACTCTATCGAACGCTTCAGCGGGCTCTTCCCGCTGCCGGCCGATGTGCACTGCCAGCTGCTGACCGACGATGCCTGAGCATCGCCACGCCCCGCGCATCCGTTTCCTGATCGGCGGCGTACAAAAGGGCGGCACCAGTGCATTGGCGCGCTTTCTGGGCGCCCACCCCGGCGTGCGTCTGCCGCGCGGCAAGGAGGCGCATGTATTCGATGCGCAGGACTATGACGAGGCTGCCGATGCCGACGCCGTCAATGCGCGCTTTGCACCGCACTTCGACGCCATGCCAGCGGAAGCCCTGCATGGCGATGCCACCCCGATCACCCTGTTTCTGCCGGCGGTCATCGCGCGCGTGGCCCGCTACAACCCGGCAATGCGCTGGATCGTGTTGCTGCGAGAGCCGGCCGAACGGGCGCTGTCGCACTATCGGATGGAACGGGGCCGCGGCTGGGAGCAGCTGCCCCTATGGGTAGCACTCCTGCGCGAGAAAAGCCGCCTGCGTACCGACAACGACCCGCTCGCCGAGGCTTCGCACCACCGGCGGCACAGTTACCTCGCCCGCGGCGACTACGCGGCGCAGTTGGACGCGCTGTATGCGCACTTCCCGCAAGACCAAGTGCTGCTGCTGAAAAGCACTGCCCTGCGCACGCAACCGGAAACCTGCCTGCAGGCGGTCTGCCGCTTTCTTGCGTTACCGCCGCCGCCCGCAGGGATCGACTACGCGCCGGTCTTCGTTGGCCCGCAGCCCGCCCCCGCTCGCCACAGCTTCACGCTGCGCCTGCTGCGCTGGCTGTTGCGGCGCGAGCGTCGCGCGCTGCGCCTGCGTTACGGCATTGACTTCGACGATTGAGCCGGCCCACCGCCGGCAGCGTACTGGCGCTGTTCAGCCGGCACGCCGACGCAGGAAATTGAGCAGGTCGATCCGGGTAATCAGGCCAAGGAAGTGGTCGCCCTCCATCACGATGGCCACATGCCCACGGTCGAAGACAGGCAGCAGCGCCTCGACGGGCGCACGCACCGCCACCTTGTCCAGCCGGCTGACCATGGCCACTGCCACGGCATCCGCAAAGCGCGCCTCGTCGCCATAGACATGCAGCAGTACGTCGGATTCGTCCAGCATGCCAACGATGCGTGCCCCCTCCATCACCGGCAGCTGACTGACGTCATGCTGGCGCATGCATTGCCACGCAAGGCTCAGACTATCCGTGGGCGAGACCGTGACGGTGGCGTCTGCATCGAAAGGCCGCGGAATCAGGTCCCGCAAATCCCCGTGGACGATCTGCGCCACCGCCGGCGCTTCCTCCGCCAGCGCGCGCTCAACAGCCCGCTGGGCGGCCGCAAGCCAAGCCTCCACGCGCGCCAATGGCAGCCCATGGGACGCCGCTGCCGCTGCAGCATCCAGACGTCCGGCCAGCACATCCAGCACCAGCGCCGCCTTGCCGGCAGCATCCAATTGGGTGGGAGTCTCGTTCATGGTCACGCCTGTCGTTGTCCTGCGACAGGTTAGCACCGTCCTGCCGGTGCCGTGACCGGGCACCGGCAGGCAAGCGCCTCTCAATGGGCGCGTTCGTACATCTGCAACAGGCGTTGCTTGGCAGCCAGCTTTTCGCGCTTCATCTGGCCCAGCGTCATGTCGTCGATCGGCAGCACGCCAAGCTCGGCATCCAGCACCTGCTTGTCGAGCTCCTTGTGACGGAAGTACAGCTGCCGGAACTCGCTGTTCACCTTCATCAGCGCTTCAAGTTCACCCTGCGGTTGCCCTTCGAACATGTGGAGACCTCCTGGATCAAGAAAACCTCGCACCGACACCTGTGTCGGCACGAAGCGGGGATGGCAGCATGGCTGCCGGGAGACAGGCCGGCCCAGAGGGCCAGCCGAACGCGGGCCCGTTTGCCAGGGCCGGAGACGACGATGCCCCGGGTGCAGGCTGCACACGGGGCATCGGGATATGGCGGTAAACACTGAACAACGGCGCAGAACCCAGCGGCACCCACCCGGCTCCGCCGCGTGCCTGGCTTGCGGCGGCGATCTCCGGGTTGTCGAGCGGGTCGTGCATCGGCCGTCCTCCGGCCGGGGGGGTCGGGAAAATCCAACCCCTCCGGGAACTTGACCCTACGCCTCCGCGGGCAAACCTGCAAGCCCTGTCGTCGGCGCCCTCTCAACCGTCAAGGCGCACCCAAAGCTGGATCGCAACCCGTTGATTCACAATGACTCTTCGACAACGATCTCCACCCTGCGGTTCTTCGCCCGGCCGCTGGCACTGCCGTTGTCGGCTACCGGCTGCCCCGCCCCCATTCCCTCGGCGCTGACCCGGCTGCGCGCCAAACCGGCAGCGACAAGGCTGGCCCGAACCTGCTGTGCCCGCCGTTCGGACAGCGACAGATTGCTGGCCGCACTTCCTTGACTGTCGGTGTGGCCCAATACCTTCACGGCCCCTCCCGGCACATTGGACAAATACAGTCCCAGTGCCTTGACGCTGGCAGCCGCCGCCTTGGTCAACTGTGCTTGACCCGAGGCGAACGCATCGCCAGCCAGCGTGAACACCTCGCCGCGGGCGTCACTGCGCTGCGGGGGCAGTTTCGCGCCCGCCAGCAGTTCCGCTTCCTTGCGCGCCAGCGCCGCTTCTTTCTTGCGCGCCGCGGCCAGCTTGTCCTGTTGGGCAAGCTGCGCATCGTCGAGGGCAGCCTCGACGTTCTGGGCCTGGGCCCGCAGGCGCTCCGCCTCCTCCGCTTGCAATTGCGCCTGCAACCGCAACTGTTCGGCTTCGGCGCGTGCGCGCTCGGCATCGCGCCGGCTAGCCTCGACCAGCAGTTCACTGCGCTCACGCTCCAGACGGTCTACCTCGCGCCGGGCCGCCTCGATGCGCGCCGCCTGTTCGGCAATGTCCACGCGTTTCTCCGCCCGTGCCAATGCGGTCGGCAGATCGCGCCGACGCGCCGTTGCCAACTCATCGATGGCTTGGCGCGCCTGCAGCCGCTCGAACTGGGCGAACGGGTTCAGGCGCATATCCGCCTCCAGTGCCTGCAGACGCTGTGCCGCCGACGCTGCGATGACGGGCATGTCCAGTGGGCTGCCCGCGACGGGTGCCGCTTCGATTTGCAGGCGTGCGCGCAGCTCAGCGATCTCGGCTTGATGTTGCCGAAGCTCGGCGCGGCTGCGTGCCGCCTGACTGCGCACGCGAGCCTGCGCGGCATCCACGCCCGCCGACAGCGCCGCATCGCGGGCATCTGCCTGCTTGCCTTGCGCCATCGCCGCTTGTGCGCGCTGCAGGGCGCTGCGGGCGCTGGCCAATGCGTCCGGCGCGTATTGCTCCGCATCCACGGCCTCCGCGCTGGCCAGCGCCTGTTTCGCCCCATCCAGCTCGGCAACGGGGGGGGGCAGGCTTGCACATGCCGTGAGCAACAACATGCCAGCTGCAAGCGGGGCATACAGGGCAGGGCGGAAGTGTGCGAAGCTTTTGCGCATGGGGGCGTTGACGGTTGGGGGTCGACGCCATTGTGGGAAGCCGATGCCGACGATGCAACGGCACGACATCAATCCAGGAACCGCACATGGATCTCGTCCAGTACTTCAAGCTGATGTCCGAACGCGACGCGTCGGACATGTTCCTCTCCACCGGCGCGCCGGTGAACATCAAGATCGAAGGCGTGCTGACCGCGATGAGCGACATCCCGCTGTCACCGGGCGAATGCAAGTCCATTGCCTATTCGCTGATGGACGAAGAACAAATTGCCGAGTTCGAGCGCGAGAAAGAGATGAACATGGCGATCTCGGTACCGAACTGCGGGCGCTTCCGCGTCAACGTGTTCCAACAGCGCGGCGAGGTGGGTCTGGTGATCCGTACCATCCGCAGCGTGATCCCCACCATCGAGGAGCTGCAGCTGCCGACGGTGCTCAAGGACATCATCATGGCGCCGCGCGGCTTGGTGCTGCTGGTGGGCTCCACCGGCTCGGGCAAGTCCACCACCCTGGCCTCGATGATCGATTACCGCAACACCACCAGTCCCGGCCACATTCTTACCATCGAGGACCCCATCGAATACCTGCACCGGCACAAGAAGTCGGTGGTCAATCAGCGCGAAGTCGGTCTCGACACGCACAGCTTCCATACGGCGCTGAAAAACGCGATGCGCGAAGCGCCCGACGTGATCCTGATCGGCGAAATCCGTGACGAGCAAACCATGGAGGCTGCCATCGCCTTCGCGGAAACCGGCCACATCTGTCTGGCCACCCTGCACTCCAACAACGCCGACCAAACCATCGAGCGCATTCTCAATTTCTTCCCGGAAGGCGCGCACAAGAACGTGCTGATGAACTTGGCGCTGAACTTGAAGGCAGTGGTGGGCCAACGCCTCGTGGTCGGTGTGGATGGGCGACGCCTGCCGGCCACCGAAGTGCTGATCAACACGCCAATGATCCGCGACCTGCTGCGCCGCGGCCAGGTGCATGAAATCAAGATGGCGATGGAAACCTCATTGCAGGACGGCATGCAGAGCTTCGACCAGTGCCTGTTCCGGCTCTACAAGGAAGGCCGGATCGAGATGGAGGAGGCCCTGAAAGCCGCCGACTCCCGCGACGGGTTGGCGCTGAAGTTCCGGCTGTCGGAAGGCTCCAGCGGCGAACACAACCCCTACGCCGACGCGTTCTGATCGCGTCGGCCCGCAGCCTCAGATGCCGGCGGGCGCATCCGGCTGGCATTCAGGCCTTGCCGCGTCAAAGGCGGGCAAGGCCAGGCACGCGGCCTCGATCCTCGCGATGGCAGGGAAACGCGCCATGTCCACGCCGAAACG
>CAUJJG010000136.1 GCA_963205445.1 Pseudomonadota bacterium | reverse complement strand
CTGTTTCCGGCACGCGCAACAATGCCGCATCCGTTGGCGAGACCGTCGGGTGAATCGCGTAGCCGCATTTCGAGCGGCGCAGCGATCACCCGGCGGTAGGCGCCAACGCGCCTTGAACCTTGGAGAGCCTCATGTCCCACTGGCAACCCCTTCACACCCCCTGCGGCATCGTCCAGGCATGGCTGGCCGAGCCCGAAGGCAGCCCGCGCGGCGCAGTCGTGGTCGCGCACGAAATTTTTGGCCTGCTGCCGCATTACCAGCGGCTGTGCACACGGCTGGCCGAGGCCGGTTTCGTGGCGCTGGCGCCGGCCTATTTCGACCTGATCGAACCGGGCCTGACCTTGCCCACCGATACTGCTGGCGCGGATCGCGGCCGCGAGGTGGTCAACCGGCTGGGGCTGGACTGCGCGGTGGACGTCACCGAGACCGCTGCGCAGTGGCTGCAGGCGCGCGGCCAACAGGTTGGCGTGGTCGGCTTTTCCTGGGGCGGCACCGTGGCTCTGCTGGCCAATACCCGGCTGAGGCTGCCGGCGGTGAGCTATTACGCCACCCGCAATCCACCATTTCTGGATGAGCCCGCGCAGGCGCCGCTGATGTTCCACTTCGGCGCGCTGGACGTGCCCATCCCGCCGGCCATCATCGACCAACATCGGCACAAGCAGCCCAATGCGCAAGTATTCGTGTATGACGATGCCGACCACGGCTTCAACCGCGAGCCCGACCCGCCCTTCCAGCCCGATGCCGCAGCCCTGGCCTGGAGGCGTACACTGGCCTTCTTCGGGGAGCATTTGTCATGAACGCTTGGCATCTGGATGCACGGCTGGCCGATGACACCGCGCCGGTCATCGACCTGAAACTCTGCGAAGTTCGCCTCATGGACGATGCCAACCACCCGTGGCTGGTGCTGGTCCCCAAGGTGGCCGATGCGGTGGAGCTCATCGACCTCAGCCCGGCCCAGCGTGACCAGCTCACGGCCGAGATCGATACCGCCGCGCGCGCACTGAAAACCCTGTTCAAGCCACACAAACTCAACGTGGCCGCACTGGGCAATCTGGTGCCGCAGCTGCATGTGCACGTCATCGCCCGCTACACCCACGACATCGCCTGGCCGCGCCCGGTGTGGGGGGCGGCCAATGCGCGCCCCTACGGGCCGGAAGAACTGGTGGAGCGCGTCACGGCGCTGCAACAGGCGCTGGCCGCACGCTAAGCGGGCCTGCAGCCGGCAGGTCAGTCTGCCTGCCAGCGCGGCGGCACGGGCCAATCCGGCGACTGGTTGCCTTCCAGGATGCGGCGCAGGTCACGCGGGTCGATCTGCGGGGCCAGCCCATGCAGCAGGGCCAAGGCATAGTCCCGGAGTACGCGGCCACGCGGCACCACCGCCCAAGTGATGCATTCGGGCAATTCCGGCGGTGCCGGGATCACCTTCAGGTCGTCATCAACGCGCCCGCGCACGGCCATCTCGGCCAACAGCCCCGCGCCCAGGCCCGCGCGCACATAGGCTTCGATCAGGTTGGCGTCCCGGGCCGTCATCGCGATCTGCGGGGTCACGCCGGCGGACGCGAAGGCGCGCTGCAGCGAAGATTCGGGCAGATTGGATGATTCGTAGGAAATCAGCGGATAGCGTGAGAGTTGGGCAAGGCTGGGCGCCTCACTCAAGCCAGCCAACGCATGGGTTTTGGGTACCAGGAGGACGCGCTGCCAGCGAAACAGCGGGATGGCAACGCCATTGGTCGACGGCATGCTGCCGGCACTGCTGACCAATGCGAAATCCGCCTCATCCAGCTTCTCCAACACTTCGGCATCACCGGAGGCAAACAGATCGACGCTGATTTGCGGATAGCGCCGGGTCACCTCGGCAATCACCTTCGGCAATACATAGCGGGCTTGGGTATGGGTGGTGGCCAGCAGCAGGCGGCCGCGGAACTCGCCGCGCTCGTTGGCGGCATAACTGCGGATATTGGCCGCCTCGGCCAGGATCCGGCGGGCGTGCTCGATCACCTTGACGCCGGCCGGGGCTAAGCCCTCCAAGCTGCGCCCCTTGCGCAGGAACAGCTGGAAGCCCAGCTCGTCCTCCAATTGCTTGAGCTGCTTGGACAGCCCGGGCTGGGTGGCATGCACCCGTTCAGCGGCTTGGGTGATGTTGCAGCCGGCATCAGCGATGGCAACGAGGTAGCGGAGCTGGGTCAGAGTCATGGTGAGCTGCCTTATATCGCTGCATTCGAATATAGAGATGGAGTATATCGACTTCCGCAAGCCTTTCCAGTGGCGGCTTATGCCTTGCTGGAATATGAAAGATCCCGGCCACCATTTCCAGATCCCGGCCCGCAGGCCTAGCGTGACGGCATGGACGCCACGCCCTCGCAGCCCTTGTTTCCTCTCTTCCTCGACCTGAAGGGCCGACGCGTTCTCGTCGTAGGCGGGGGCAAAGTGGCCGCCCGCAAGATCGAGGCCTTGCTGGACGCGGGCGCGGCCGTCGTGGTGGGGGCCCCGCAATTGGAGCCTGCCCTTATCCGCCTCAGCCTGCAAGGCCGAATCACGCATCTGGCCGGCCGCTTCCAACCCGGCTGGCTGGATTCTGCATGGTTGGTGATTGCCGCCACCGGTGATGTCACGGTGAATCGTGCGGTTGCCGATGCCGCCCATGCGCGCCGGATTTGGGCCAACGTGGTGGATGATGCCGAGCTCGCCAGCGCACAGCTGCCGGCCCGGGTGCAGCGCGGCCCCCTGCAGATCGCGATTTCCAGCGGTGGCCATTCGCCCATGCTGGCGCGCCTTGTTCGCGAGCGGATCGAGGCCCAATTCGACGAATCGCTGGGCCAGCTGGCCAGCCTGCTGGGTGCACTGCGCGTCCGCATCCGAGACCGCCTGCCCGACCTGTCGGCCCGCCGCGCTTTCTTCAGTCGCGTCCTGAACGGCCCGGCTCTCGCCCTGTTGCGTCGCGGCCAAACCACGGCCGCACGCCACGCCGTGGATGCCGAGCTCCACTTGGAACAGCCCATCGCTTCCGGCAACGTGGCCTTGGTGGGGGCCGGCCCCGGTGATCCGGGCTTGTTGACCCTGCGCGCACTGCGTGTGCTCAACGAGGCCGACGTGATCCTGCACGACCGGTTGGTCAGCGACGACGTGCTGGCGCTGGCGCGCCGGGATGCCGAACGCATCGAGGTGGGAAAGCAGGTGGGCGGCGACCACGATGCCACCCAGGCCCGCATCCACGCACTGATGATCGCCTTGGCAAAGGCGGGCAAGCGCGTGGTGCGACTGAAAGGGGGCGACCCCTTCGTGTTCGGACGCGGCGGCGAAGAGCTCCAGGCCTTGCATGCGGCAGGTATCGCGTTTGAAGTCGTGCCCGGCATCACCGCCGCCGTGGCCTGCGCGGCCTACGCCGGCATCCCGCTGACCCATCGCGAGCACGCACAGTCCCTGCACATCCTCACCGCCCAGGCCAAATCAGGCGATGCCGATCACGATTGGGCCGCGCTTGCCGGCGCTGGGCAGACGCTGGCCTTCTACATGGGGGTAAAGGGGTTGGACCGGCTGCGCGACAAGCTCCTCGCACACGGGCGCGCCGCGCACACGCCCGTTGCCCTGATTGAAAACGGCAGCCGCCCGCAGCAACGGGTTGTCGTGGGCACGCTGGCCGAGCTGCCCGACCTTGCCCGGGCACATGCCGTGCATGCGCCCGCACTGCTGATCATTGGCGAAGTGGCGGCCTTCGCCTCCCAGCTCCACTGGTTTGGTGCCGCGCCGCTTGGCCCCACCGAAACCCTCTGTCCCGGCGCACCGCTCGCCCGGGCCGCCTGACCACCTCCCGCTACACGGATCCCATGCCATGACCATCTACAACAGCATCGTCGACGCCGTCGGCAACACCCCCATCATCAAACTCAATCGGCTTGCCCCCCGCCATGCCAACGTCTACGTCAAAGCCGAATCCTTCAATCCCGGCGGCTCGGTGAAGGACCGGCTTGCGCTGGGCATCATTCTGGATGCCGAGCGTCGCGGCGTGCTCAAGCCCGGCGACACCATCGTGGAAGCCACCTCCGGCAACACCGGCATCGCGCTGGCGATGATCGCCGCCGCACGCGGCTACAAGTTCGTGGCGGTGATGACCGAGACCTTCTCGATCGAACGCCGCAAGGCCATGCGCGCCTACGGCGCCAAGGTCATCCTCACGCCTGCTGCTGCGCGCGGCACCGGCATGGTGGCCAAGGCCAAGGAACTGGCCGAAAAACACGGCTGGTTCTGGGCCAGCCAATTCACCAACCCCGCCAACCCGGCTTACCACCGGCAGACCACGGCCGCCGAGATCCTGCGTGACTTCGCCGGCAAGCGCCTGGACTATTTCGTCAGCGGCTGGGGCAGCGGCGGCACCCTGACCGGCGTGGGCGAAGTGCTGAAGGCCGCACGGCCGGACACCCGCATCGTGGGCACCGAACCCGCCGGCGCCGCGCTGCTGAAAGGCGAGGAATGGAAGCCGCACAAGATCCAGGGCTGGACGCCCGACTTCGTGCCGGCGGTGATCAACCGCAACGCCTACGACGAGCTGCGCACAGTGGCCGATGAAGACGCCATTGCCACCTCGCGTCGGCTGGCAGCCGAGGAAGGCATTTTCGTGGGGATTTCCGCGGGCGCCACCGCCGCCACCGCACTGAAACTGGCGGAAACCGCGCCGGAGGGCAGCGTGCTGCTGGCGATGCTGCCCGACACCGGCGAGCGTTATTTTTCCTCGCCGCTGTGGGGCGAACTCAACGACGGCAGCGACGACGAATGGCTGGCCAGCCTGGGCTGAGCCAGGCTGCACTCCCCTCCCTGCAACGGGAGGGGGCTTCAGACATCACCACGCGCCTGCACGGTCTGCCTTCGGCAAAGGCGGCCACCTTCGGCAGGCCGTGAAGTTCAGCTCCGCCCGTACGCATCTTCATAGCGAACGATATCGTCCTCACCCAGGTAGTCACCGGACTGCACTTCGATCAGTTCCAGCATGTCGGTGCCGGGATTTTCCAGACGGTGCTTGGCCCCGATCGGGATGTAGGTGCTCTGGTTGGCGAACAGCTCGAAGACGTCGTTGTCACGCGTGACCCGCGCGGTGCCGCGCACCACCACCCAGTGCTCGGCACGTCGCTTGTGCGACTGCAGCGACAGCCGCGCACCCGGCTTGACCTTGATCCGCTTGACCTGAAAGCCATCGGCCATGTCGATGGAGTCATAGCTGCCCCAGGGCCGGTGCACTTCGCGGTGCAAAGCCGCCTGCGTGCGTTGCTGCGCCTTCAGCTGGGCCACCACGTCCTTGACCTGCTGCACCCGGTCCTTGCGCGCCACCAGCACCGCGTCATCGGTCTCCACCACCACCAGATCATCCACGCCCACCAGCGCCACCAAACGGCGCGCATAGGCATAGCTGTTGCGCGAATCGATCGCGATCACATCACCGTGGGTCGCGTTGCCGTCGGCATCCTGCGGGCTGACATCCCACAAGGCCGACCACGAGCCGACATCGTTCCAGCCGATGTCCACCGGCAGCACCGCCGCGGCATCGGTCTTCTCCATCACGGCGTAGTCTATGGAATCGGCAGGGCAAGCCGCGAATGCCGTCTTGTCGAGACGGATGAAATCCCCATCGCGCGCAGCAGCTTCCATCGCCGCCTGCACCGCCGCCACCATCGTTGGCTGGAAGCGGGTCAACTCCTGCAAATAGCGCGACGCGCGCAGCAGAAACATGCCGCTGTTCCAGTAATAACCGCCTGCCTCCAGGTAGGCCTGCGCGGTGGTGGCATCGGGCTTCTCGACGAAGCGCAGCACCTTGCGCACGCCCTCGCCGGCTGCGGCCTGGATGTAACCGAAACCGGTCTCGGGGGCATCGGGCACGATACCGAAAGTCACCAGCGCACCCGCGTCCGCCGCCGGCATCGCCCGCTGCACGGCCGCACGGAACGCGTCGGCATCACGCACCACATGGTCGGAGGGCAATACCAGCAGCAGCGGATCATCACCCCCTGCCATTGCCTGCATTGCGGCCGCCGCGATGGCCGGCGCGGTATTGCGGCCTGCCGGCTCAAGCACGATGGCAGGCGTGGGGGCGCCGATCTGACGCAACTGTTCGGCCACCAGAAAGCGGTGCTCTTCCCCGGCCACCACGATCGGCGCCGCATCGGCCAGCGCCTGCACGCGCTGCCAGGTGGCCTGCAGCATCGTCTCGCTGCCGGCCAGCGGCAAAAATTGCTTGGGATAGGCTTCCCGCGAGAGTGGCCACAGGCGGGTACCGGAACCACCGGACAACAACACGGGCTGCAGCATCACCAAACCTGACTGACTGGAAGTAGGGCGGCAGTTTACCCTTTGCATATGAGCAGCCCCCCAACCGACCTTCGCACCACCCAACGCCTGCAATGGGCCCGCCTCGCACTGGCCGATCCCGAGGTACAGCTGGAGCGCGCCTCCACCGATGCCGGGTTCAGAAGCTACTGGCGCACCTATGGCGTCACACCTTCACGCATCGTGATGGACTCGCCACCGGATCTGGAAGACGTGCGCCCGTGGCTGCGCATCCGCGACCTGCTGGATACCGGCGGTGTGCGCGTGCCGCAGGTGCTGGCGCGCGACGTGGCGCAAGGCTTCCTGCTGCTGGAAGACCTGGGCGGCCCCACGCTGGCGCAGGTGATCGACGCCAGCAACGCCGATGCCCACATGGCCGCAGCCATCGCCCAACTAGTGCGCCTGCAGGCGCTGACCTTGCCCGATGACATCCCGACCTTTGGCGAGACCCTGCTGCAGCGCGATGCCGGGCTGTTTGAGACGTGGTTCATCCGCAAGCACCTTGGCATCGAACTGGACTGCGACGACGCCGAACGCCTGCAGCTGGCACAGCGGCGGCTGATGGACAATGCGCTGGCGCAGGCGCGGGTGCCCACCCATCGCGATTACATGCCACGCAACCTGATGCCCGTGGCCGCAGGCCCGGCGGTTCTGGACTTCCAGGACATGGTGCTGGGGCCGATTGCCTACGATGCCGTAAGCCTGCTGCGCGATGCATTCCTGAGCTGGCCGGAAGCGCGCGTGCAGGGCTGGCTGCAGGATTACCATGCCGCCGCCGTGGAGGCCGGGCTGCCGGTGCCGGGGCTGGCCAAATTCCTGCGCGATGCGGATTGGTGCGGGGTGCAGCGGCACCTGAAAATCCTTGGCATCTTCGCCCGTCTGCATCACCGCGACAGCAAGCCTCGCTACCTGGCCGATGCCCCGCGCTTCTTCGCCTATCTGGATGCGGTGGTGCCGAAATACCGCGCGCTCGACCCCCTGCATATCCTGCTGGAGCACACCCTCAAACCGGCCTTCGCCAAGGTGAGCGCATGAAGGCGTTGATTTTCGCCGCTGGCCTCGGCGAGCGCATGCGCCCGCTGACCGACCACACCCCCAAGCCGCTGCTGGCGGTGGCCGGCAAGCCGCTGATCACGTGGCATTTGGAGAAACTGGCTGCGCTGGGCATCCGCGATGTGGTCGTCAACACCTCGTGGCTGGCAGACCAGTTCCCCGCGACACTGGGCGACGGCGCACAGTGGGGCCTGCGCATCCGCTACGTCCATGAAGGCGATACACCGCTGGAAACCGGCGGCGGCATGTGGAACGCGCTGCCGCTGCTGGGCGACCCCCCCTTTCTGCTGGTCAACGGCGATGTCTGGACCGACTTCGATTTCGCCAAGCTGCCGCGCGAACCAGCCGGTCTGGCCCATCTGGTAATGGTGGATCGGCCGCCCCAAGCGACCCACGGCGATTTCGCCCTCGACACCGACGGCTGCGTGCGCGCCGATGGCGAACACAAGCTGACCTATGCCGGCATCGGCATCTATCGCCCGCAGTTGCTGAACGGCTGGCGCGATGTCATCCCCGCGCCGCTGCTTGCCAACGGCAAACCAAAGTTCCCGCTGGCCCCCATCCTGCGCGCGCACATGCCGCAAGGCCTCATCACCGGTGAACACCATCGCGGCCGCTGGACGGACGTGGGCACCCCGCAGCGGCTGGCTCAGCTCGACGCCACGTTCCGCACGTAGACACGTGGCTTGCCCCGCGCGCCAGCCTCACCGCTCCGACTTTCTCGTTCTGACCTCGTCACTCAATCCGCCCCCAGCACCTGCCGCAGGAACGGCACGGTCAGGCGGCGCTGGGCTGCCAGCGAAGCGCGATCGAGCTGCTCGAAGATGGCAGTGAGGCTGCCGAGGTCCCTGCTGCAGCGGCGCAACAGCCAGTCCAAAGCGGCGGCATCGAAGTCCAGCCCCCGCGCAGCAGCACGCTGGCGAAGCAGCGCCGCGCGCCCCTCGTCATCCAGCACGGGAAGGGCCCAGCCCGCGCACTGCATCAGGCGTGAGCGCAGATCGGGCAAAACCAAACCCAGCCCCTCGGGCGCTTCACGGGCGGCATACAGCAGCGCTCCACCGCCATCGTGCTGGCGGTTGTGCAGATCGAACACGGCCACCTCATCCTCGCGGTGACCCGCGACCGCATCCAAGTCATCCAGGGCCAGCAGGTCCACGTGTGACAGGCCATCGGTGGCGGCCCTTACCCGCCCGCGCAAGCCGCGCAGCGAGAGATAGGCGGTGCTCCGGCCCACCGCCTCGGCTTCGTCACAGCTGGCCAACAGCAGGTGAGACTTGCCGGTGGACACCGCCCCGTGCAGGTACAGGCCACCCGGATGGGTGCCGGTTGCCAGCCGCTGCAGGCTTTCCAGCAGGCCGGCCGGCGCGCCGATGTAGCACGCCAAGCGCTGGTCCGGCGGCGCACGCAGCGCCAAGGGAAGCTGGGGAATCCGGTCAGGCATTTCAGCGAGCGGCGTCATCACCGGCATCGGGCCCCGTCGTTGCATCGGCAACAGCTGCGGCGATGGGCGGGGCTTCGACCGTGACGGGCACGGCTTGCGGCGCAGGCGCTACCTCCCCGGCATACAGGCGACTGCTGCGATAGCGCTCCTCGGCAAAGCGCAGCAACACGTTCACCACGGCCGCCACCGGCAGCGCCAGCAACATGCCCAGGAACCCGAACAGAGTGCCGCCGGCCATGACCGCAAAGATCACCGCCATCGGGTGCAGCCCGATGCGATCCCCCACCAGCTTGGGGGTCAACCAGTAGCTCTCGATGATCTGGCCCACCGTGAACACCACGCCCACGCCCGCCAGATGCTGCCAATCACCGAACTGCACCAACGCCGCGACACCGCCAAACACCACGATTGCCGTGGGCCCCAGGTAAGGGACGAAGGTCAACAACCCCGCGACCAGTCCAATCAAGACACCCAAGTCCAGACCCACCACCCGCAACCCGATGGCATACAGCACCCCCAGGATCACCATCACGGTCATCTGGCCGCGCAAAAAGCCCCCCAGCACCTCGTTGGACTCCAGCGCCAGACGTCGCACGGTGGCGTAATGATTGCGCGGCACCAAGGCCCCCACGCGCCGCACCAGCAGGTCCCAATCGCGCAGGAAGAAGAAGGCCAACACCGGCAGCAGGACGACATTGGCCAGCAGCCCCAACAGGGCCAGCCCCGAACGCGAGACATAGCCCAGCACTGCAGCCGCTACGCCACCGGCACTCTGCCAATGCTCGCGAATCAGCTGAAACAGGCGCTGCGGGTCCAACCACGACAGGATTTGCACGCCGGTGCGCTGCTCAACCCAAGGCAGGGCCGTTTGCACGAACCAGTCGCGGTAGGTCGGCAGTGATTCCACCAAGGTCACCACCTGTTGTTCCAGCAGCGGCAGCAGCAGCACGGCCACCAGCAGCAGGATCAAGGTCATCATGCTGAAGACCAGCAGCACGGCAGTATTGCGCTGCATGCGCCGCGCCTCCAGCCGGTCCACCATGGGATCGCCCAGCCAACCCAGCAACGCCGCAAACACGAAGGGGCTGAGAATTGGCGACAACAGCCAGATGACCCAAATCACGCCCAGCCCCAGCGCAGCCCACTGCAGCCGGCGATAGAAGGCGGCAATGATGGCAAGATCGTCGCTGCGCGCCATGCTCAATTCCCGCCCAACCGGAAGGTGGCAACCTGTGTCGTGTTGCGCTCCTCATCCGCTTCTGCGGCTTCAGGCAACGAGACCGTTGCCAACGTGGCGCCCCGATCAACATACCGGGCAAAGTTGGCCAAGCCCGTCGCCAGCTCCACATCCAACTCCAGGGCCTCCGGGCTCACGGCCACCGGCACCACGCGGCGGACGATGGACAGACCGTCGAGGTAGGCCGCAACCCGCAGGTAATCCTCCACGCTGCCGATGCCGAGGATCCTCACCCGATGCACCCCCGGCACGCCGCCGCTGCCGGCCTTGGCATACCGACGAAACAAGGCATCGGCAGCGCCGTCGGCACCGCCGGCCATGGCCCGGCGCGCATCCACATGGGTCGTCTGCCAAGTCGACAGCACCTTGCCGCCATCGACGAAGGTCCAGTCCGCCGCCCAGCCGGCGGCGCTGCGCTGCAACTTGCCGATCAGCTGCATCGGCGGGCTGTAACGCCGGGAGAGGCCAGCGATGGCCGCGGTGTCGCCGCGCCAGATCGCACCGACCGCCGCCTGCTCGGCCGCACTGCCGGCCGGCAGCCCCAGCGCATAGCCGCGCTGCTTGGCCTGATCCAGAATCGCACGCGCGGCATTCACCTGGCCCAGCCCCACCAAGCGCGGGCCGCTGCCATCATCAATCGCCAACCACAGCACCGGCTTGGGGCGCGGCTGCGGCCAGGTGGGCAAGCCCAGCATCGACACCAAGCCATCCACCTCGTCCTGACGGAAGCGCACCACCAGCACCGTGGAGAACGTCGGCGCCCCGGTTGCAGAGACGCCTTCGTCCTGGCGGTAGTCATAGCCATCGACATAGGCCTTGGCTTTGGCCAGTTCCTCGCGCACCCCCGGCTTGCCGGCGGCATCGCGCCCCCCCGTGACATTGCCCAGCACCTGGGCCAGCGCCCGGCTGAAGGCACGGGCACGTTCCGTATCTGACTGATTTTTTACCGGCACTTCGGCTTCATATGCACCACGCGCCGCGGCCCGGTCGCCTTCGGTCCGCTGAGCCTGTGCCGTGCTGGCCAGCAACACGAGGAGCACTGCCCACAGCCATCCCATCCACCGTCGCTTGGTGCCGTCCTGTCTTGCCTGCATCGTGATTCCTCGCCGGAAAACCCGGATCCTGGCCCGAAATGGTGCCGCAGGCAGGCCGGCACGTCCATGACCGGCCTGTGCGACTGCTAAAATTGGCGGTTCCCGCGCCTTCCCGAGCCCGCCGTGACTACCCACTCCAACCCCTCTGCCGGCCTGACCTACCGCGACGCCGGCGTCGATATCGATGCCGGCAATGAAGTGGTCGAACGCATCAAACCCTTGGTGCGCGCCACGATGCGCCCGGAAGTGCTGGGCGGGGTGGGCCTGTTCGGCGGCCTGTTCGACCTCTCCAGCCGCTACAAGGAGCCGGTGCTGGTGTCCGGTACCGACGGCGTGGGCACCAAGCTGATTCTCGCCAAGCAGCTGAACCGCCACGACACCATCGGCCAAGACCTGGTGGCCATGTGTGTCAACGACGTGCTGGTGCAGGGCGCCGAGCCGTTGTTCTTCCTCGACTACTTCGCCACCGGCAAGCTCGACGTGGAAACCACGGTGAACGTGGTCGGCGGCATTGCCAAAGGCTGCGAGCTGGCCGGCTGCGCCCTGATCGGCGGCGAAACCGCGGAAATGCCCGACATGTACCCGCCGGGCGAATACGACCTGGCCGGCTTCACCGTCGGCGCGGTGGAAAAGGCGAAGCTGGTCGATTCCAGCAAGCTGCGCGCCGGTGATGTGCTGATCGGCATCGCCTCCAGCGGCCCGCATTCCAACGGCTATTCGCTGATCCGCAAGATCCTTGCCCGTGCCGGCAACCCATTGGATCTGGATCTGGGCGGCGTCAAGTTGGCGGACGCACTGATGGAGCCCACCCGCATCTACGTGAAGCCGGTGCTGGAATTGCTCGCGAAGCACGACATCCACGCCATGGCCCACGTCACCGGCGGTGCGCTGGTGGAAAAGATCATCCGCGTGGTGCCCAAGGGGCTGGGCTTGGAGATCGACACCAGCAGCTGGCCGCGCCCTGCCGTGTTCGACTGGCTGCAGCGCGAAGGCAATGTGGCGCACGAAGAAATGTGGCGCACCTTCAACTGCGGCATCGGCTATGTGCTGATGGTGGCGCCGGAAGCGGCCGCCGCGGTCGGCGCCGACCTTGATCGCTTGGGCCTGGCGCACTGGCAGATCGGCCAGGTGACGGCCAATTCCAGCGACGACCGCCTGCTCATCCGCTGATGCCGATCCGGCTTGCCATTCTTGCCTCCGGGCGCGGCAGCAACTTGCAGGCGATTGTGGATGCGATCACCGCAGGCGCCTTGGATGCGCAGATCGTCGGCGTGTTCTCGGACAAGCCCGATGCACAAGCCTTGCAGCGCGTGCCGGAGCCGCTGCGCTGGGCGCGTACGCCGAAAGCCTGCGGTGGCCGTGATGCCTTCGACGCTGTACTGGCCGACGCGGTGGCAGGCTGCACGCCGGACTGGGTGGTCTGCGTCGGCTACATGCGGATCCTGGGCGAGGCCTTCATCGCACGCTTCCCCGGACGCATCCTCAACATCCATCCGTCACTGCTGCCGCGCCACAAGGGCCTGCACACCCACCAACGCGCGCTCGACGAGGGCGATGCCGAGCACGGCGCCAGCGTGCATTTCGTCAACACCGAGCTGGATGGCGGCGCGGTCATCGCCCAAGCCCGCGTGCCGGTGCAGGCCGGCGACGATGCCGAGACGCTGGCCGCCCGGGTGTTGGCGCAGGAACACCCGCTGCTGCTGCAAACCCTGCGCATGGCCGCAGAGGGCCGCCTCGCCCTGGCAGACGGCCACGCCCTGCTGGATGGTCAGCGCCTGTACACCCCTCTCCCGCTAGTGTCAGTCGTCCACTGACCCTGCACCAACGCCACACAGGCACCGCCACCATGACCCGTATGCGTCTTGCCACCTTGCTGTCTCTGCTGCTCGCAGCCTTTCCGGCCTTCGCGATCAAGCCCTTCGTGGCCGATTACGACGCCAGCTGGAAAAGCGTGCAGGCAACCGCTCGCATCTCCCTCCACAACGCCGGTGGCAACCGCTGGAACTACGAGCTGAGCATCGATAACGCCTTGGGCAGTGCACGCCAGTCCACCCAGTTCGAGGAACTGGGCAACGGGTTCCGCCCGCTCTCCGGCAGCGACGTTACCCAGATGCTGTTCAAAACCCAGCGAAAGACGGCCACCTATGACTGGGGCAAGCAAGAGGCGCGCTGGGGCGGCGACGTCAAGCCGGACCGCATGGGCCCGGTCAAACTGCGGGAAGGTGATCTCGACGGCATGCTGCTGAACCTCGCCATCGTCCGCGACGTGGCCGCAGGCAAGCCGCTGCACTACCGCATGGTGGACAACGGCACCGCTCGCGAACAGCAATACCAGAACCTCGGCAAGGAAACGATCACCGTCGCCGGTGAACAGCGCATGGCCACCAAGGTCGTCCGCAACAGTGACGACAAGCAGGTGATTGTCTGGGTTGTGGAGGGCATGCCCACTCCCGCCCGCATCCTGCAGCGCAAGGATGGCAAGGACGAACTGGAACTGACCCTGCGCACGGTGCACTGACGGGCCGCTTTCGCCCGGCACCGGCCCCGCAGGCACTCGCTCTGGCTTGCTCGGGGGCGGCTCAGCGCTTCGGCAGCAACAGCTGAGGGTCCACCGGCTTGCCGTCTTGCCGGATCTCGAAATGCAACATGTCGCGCGAGGCACCGCTGCGCCCCATCTCGGCGATTTGCTGCCCGGCCTTGACCAAAGCGCCTTCGTTCACCAAACGTGCCCGGTTGTGCCCGTAAGCCGTCAACCACTGCGCATCGTGCTTGACGATGACCAACTCGCCGTAACCCACCAGGCCCGACCCCGAATACACCACTACCCCATCGGCTGCGGCACGCACGGGCTGGCCACTCTTGCCTGCGATATCCACGCCTTGGCGGGTGGGATTCCCGCTGACGAAGGTGGCGACGACACTCCCGTCCGCCGGCCATTGCCAGGCAAGCGTGGAGGCGATGACGGCAGGCTTGACGACGACGGGCGCCGTCACGCTGCTTGCGGGCGGTTTTGACGTCGCAGGCGGCACGGCAGTGGGTGCCGCCGGGCGCGCCGGCGCGGCCGTCACGTTGCTGCCTGTGCTTGCCCCTCCCGGGTAAAGACGCAGCCGCTGCCCGGGATAAATGGTGTAAGGCGGCGGAATCGCGTTCCATAGCGCCAGATCCAGCGCAGTGATGCCGTTCTCGGTGGCGATCCGGTAAACCGTCTGCCCCCGCTGAACCACCGCGACGGCACCGTATTTCGGCTGCGAAACCCGGACCGCGGTCTCTGCGGCAGCGCGTTCCTGCGCGGGAGGACGCACCACCCGGCTGTGACTGCAGCTTGCCAGCGCCGCTGCAGTCAGAACAGCCAACAAGGTCTGTTGCGTGGTCATGCGACGCATCATGCCAGCTGTCCCCGCAACACGAACCAACCGACCAGAACGGCCAGCAGTGCCATCACCGACCAGCCGATCGGCTCGATGTAGCGATGCAGGGCGCGTTCTGCCCGCTCCCCCCCGAGGCGAATCGCAATCGCCACCAGATACAAGCGCTTGCCGCGCCCCACCAACATGCTGGCCATGAAGGGCAACAGCGGCACCCCCACGATGCCGCCCGCCCAGGTGAAGACTTTCATCGGGATAGGCGAAAACCCGGCCAGCACCAAGAACCAGAACACCGCCCAAGGCGATTCCAGACTCTTTTGGCGAACCACCTCAATCCCGTGTTCGATGCCCTCCAGCATGCCCAGCGTGGCCAGCAGCGGCTGTACGCCCTGCCATGCGTAATAGCCGAGGTAATACCCCACCAAGGCCCCCAGCATGGCCACGACAAGGCTGACCGTGGCAAAAAAAAGCCCGCGCCGCGGCTGCGCAAGGCACATCGGCGCCAGCATCACTTCGGGCGGCACCGGGAAAAAGATCGCCTCGATGAAGCTGAGCATGGCCAGCAGGCCCGTGGCGTTTCGATGGCGCGCCCAGCGCAGGGCGCGCTCATACATCGGTCCAAACAATTTCATCCGTCAACCATCCCCGAGAGCAGCGGCACGAACACCACCGCGCCCAAGTCTTCCTGAACCACGCTGCCATCGTCCTGTTTGCGCAGGCATAGCAGCGACTGCCCGGAGGCTGCGCCCACCGGCGCCACCAGCACCCCACCTGCCGCAAGCTGCGCGAGGAGCGCATCCACAAGCGCAGGCCCGGCGGCGGTGACGAGGATCGCATCGAATGGGGCTTCCTCCGGCCAGCCGATGCGGCCGTCGTCATGTTTGCTGCGCACCTGCAGGCCCAGGTTGCGGAAGCGCTTGCGTGCAGTCCGCAACAGGTCGCCGATGCGCTCGACGGTGAACACCTCCAGCCCCAGCGCCGCCAACACCGCGGCCTGATAACCGGAGCCGGTGCCCACCTCCAGCACCCGCTTGGGTCCGTCACGCAGCAGCGCTTCGGTCATCTTCGCCACCACAAACGGCTGCGAGATGGTCTGCCCATGGCCGATCGGCAAGGCATTGTTCTCATAGGCACGCGAGGCCAGCGCCTCATCCACGAACTGATGGCGCGGCACCGTGCGGATGGCGTTCAACACGCGCTCGTCAAGGATGCCCCCTTTGCGCAGGTCGTCGATCAGCCGATCACGCACGCGCTGCCCCGTCAGGCCCATGCCAACGTCGGCCGCCTGCAGACGCATCCGCGCGATCATGGCTTCGCCCCCAATGAGGCCGCCAACCCGCCCACCCAGCCCGCGACCTGTTCCAGCGCCTGGTAGCGGGTCAAATCGACGTGGATCGGGGTGATCGCGATATGCCCGCTGCGCACCGCGTGGAAATCGGTACCGGGGCCGGCGTCCTGTTCGTCCCCTGCGGCGCCGATCCACCACCACTGACGCCCGCGTGGGTCTTCCTGTGGAATGCAGGGTTCGGCGCGGTGACGGTGCCCCAGCCGGCTGGTTTCGAAGCCGCGGATCTCCTGCCACGGCAGATCCGGCACGTTGACGTTGAGGATGGTCGAAGCCGGCAACGGATCTGCACGCAACCGCGCGACGATCTCCACCGCCGCACGCGCCGCGCTGTCGTAATGCCGGCCTGTGCGGCCCTCGGTCACCAGCGACATCGCCACCGCCGGCAGCCCCAGAAAACGGCCTTCCATTGCTGCCGCAACGGTCCCGGAATAGATCACGTCATCGCCAAGGTTGGCCACGTTGTTGATTCCGGACACCACGATGTCCGGCTCCAGCCCCAACGCCTCCAGCATGCCGGTCACCGCCACATGGACGCAGTCGGTAGGCGTGCCGTAGACCTTCCAGCAACGATCGTCGCATTGCACCACCCGAATCGGCGCATCCAGCGTCAGCGAATTGCTGGCACCGCTGCGATCGCGGTCTGGCGCCACCACCACCACCTCATGGCCGGCTTCGCGCAGGCCCTTGGCCAGCGCCTGGATGCCGGGTGCATCAACGCCATCGTCGTTGCTGACCAAGACCCGCATCACGGCATCGAAACATTCTGCATGCGTCCATGATACCGGATGCCGGGAGTGCTTCGCGGTACCCTAGGCAGGATGCGCAAGGCTCCGCCCGAACCCGACGACCGCGACGATGCCACCCTGTTCCGCGCCGCCATTGGCGCCGATGCGGGCCAGGTAAGGCCTCTCCCGCCCGCAGCCCCGCCGCCGGCTGCACCCAAGCCCAAACCATCGGCAAAGATGGCCCGTCAGGACGAAATTGCTGCCCGGGAGGCATTCCGCCACGCCCTGATCTCCTCGCTGGAGGCAGGCGACAACCTGGCCTACCGGCGCGACGACATCGCCCCGCAGGTACTCAAGAAGCTGGCCCGTGGCGAATACGCCGCACAGGAGGAGCTGGACCTGCACGGCCTGCCCGCGCGCAGTGCGGAAGCCCTGCTGCGCGAATTCCTGCGCGACTGCCGCGCGCATGGCCTGGGCTGCGTGCGGATCGTGCACGGCAAGGGCCGCAACTCCGAAGAGCGCTTGCCGGTCCTGAAGAATCTGGTGGATCGGGTCCTTCGGCAACGCGCGGATGTGCTGGCCTTTCACTCACCGCCGGCCGCACAGGGCGGCAGCGGGGCCGTGCTGGTGCTGCTGGAGAAGCGTTAACCCGCGCCTGCGGTGTCGCGGATCTCGCCCAGCTCCCTCAGCACGGTCGTGGCATAACAACCCGGCGGCAAGGCGAAGCAAAGCGTCAGCGCCCCGTCGGCGCGCCATTCCCAGGCCAAGCCTGACGGGCGCAGCCGCAGCGCGCGGCGCTCCTGCTTCAGCCCGGCTTTCTCCAATCCTCGACACAGGCGCCCTGCGGTATCCCCCGCCAGCGCAGCCAGCTCGATATCGCGCGCGGCACCCGTGCTGCGCAGTGCACCTTCACCCCACAGCGGGCCGCTGGGGTGAATGTCGAATGCCTGCAGCCGTGCCTGCAGTTCCGGGCTGAACGGCTCCGGGCCGAACACGCTGCGACTGCCATCCAGCAGCCACACTTCACCGTCCAGCGCCGCATCCCAGTTTCCCGCTTCGACCCGCGTTGCAAGCACCCGGTTGAACAGCTCTGAACGCGCCGCAGACAGCAGCAGGGTGCGCTCCTCGCGCTTGACCCGGCGCCCGGCGAACATCGCCACTGCTTGCTGCACATTGTCGCCCTTGCGGCCAAAACGCTGCTCACCGAAATAATTGGGCACCCCACGCACGGCCAACATCGCCAGCCTCGCCTCGATTTCCGCATGCTCGCCTGCGAGATCGCGCAGCACCAATACGAAGCGATTTCCCGCCAGCGCCCCGCGCGGCAGCTTGCGCGCGTGCCAAGCGCTGTCGAGAACGCGCAGGTCCTCGCTATGCAAGGCGGAGACATCCGGCGCGACCTTCCTTGGCAGCCACACCGAGAACCGCTGGCGGGTAACCGCGTGACGGTCCTTCAGGCCGGCATAGCCGATCGCAGACTCGTCCACGCCCGCCCACTGCGCGATGGTCTTCGCTGCAAACGCGGTGTTCATGCCGCGCTTTTCGATGCTGAGCAACAGATGTTCGCCCGCCCCGCTGGCTTCGAAGCCTGGCAGTTCCTCGACGAAAAAATCCTCCACCGTGCTGCGGATGCAGGCATGCAGCACCGGCGCGCCGTACGCGCGGATAGGCACCATCACGCCCGCACCAGCAGGCACACCGCCTGCGCAGCGATGCCTTCCCCGCGCCCGGTGAAGCCCAGCCGCTCGCTGGTGGTCGCCTTCACGCTGACCGCATCCACGTCGACGCCGAGATCGGCAGCGATGACCTCGCGCATCGCCTGCGCGTGCGGGCCCACCTTGGGACGTTCGCAGATCACGGTGATGTCGCAATTGCCCACCTTCCAGCCGCGGGCGCGGGCCAAGCCTTCGCAGTGGCGTACGAAAGCGCGACTGTCGGCGCCTTTCCAGCGATCATCCGACGGCGGGAAATGCTGGCCGATATCACCCAATGCCAGCGCGCCGAGGAGGGCATCGCACAGCGCATGCAGCGCAACGTCGCCATCGCTGTGCGCCAGCACGCCCTGCGAATGCGCGATGCGCACGCCGCCAAGCCATACGTGGTCGCCAGCGCCGAAAGCATGCACGTCGAAGCCTTGACCGATGCGGATGTTCATGCGTGCCTCGTCAGCAGGAATTCCACCAGCGCCAGGTCTGCCTGCGTGGTGACTTTCAGATTGTCTTCGCGGCCTTCCACCAGGGCTGGGTGCAGGCCCAAACGCTCCACCGCCATCGCCTCGTCGGTCACCACGATACCGGCGGCTTGCGCATCGCCCAGTGCACGCTGCAGCACGTCACGTCGAAACGCCTGCGGCGTCAGCGCACGCCAAAGGCGCTCGCGCGGCTCGGTCGCGGCGATGTGCCCGTTGGCTGCTGCGCGCTTGAGCGTATCGCGTACCGGCGCCGCCAGAATCGCCCCGTCCGCACAGGCCGTCGCGGCATCCAGCAAATTGCCGATGTCGCCGGCCCGCAGATTCGGGCGCGCGGCATCGTGCACCAGCAGCAAGGCATCCTCGGCCACGCCGTCGGGCAAGGCACGCAGTGCCGCCAGCACCGAATCGGCGCGCTCACCACCACCGATGCAGGTGCGTACCGGCTTGCCGTGCAGCGACGTCCAGCCCGGCCAGTGCGGATCATTTTCCGCCAGCGCCACCACGGCGCCCGCGATGCGCGGATGGGCCAGCAGCGCTTCCAGCGCGTGGCCGATCAACGGCTTTCCGGCGGCATGCAAGTATTGCTTGGGCACCTCGCCGCCAAACCGACGGCCACGCCCTGCCGCCGGGACCAGCGCCCAGCTCATGGCGTCGCACCGTCCCCGTTGGCCACGGGCTCCGCAGCGGCAGGTGCCGGGGCCGCGGGTACCTGCGCGCCATCGATGACCCGATAAAACGTCTCGCCCGGCTTGACCATGCCCAGCTCACTGCGGGCACGCTCTTCCACCGCCTCGCCCCCCGCCTTGAGGTCAGCCACTTCTGCTGCAAGCGCATCGTTGCGCGCTTGCAGCTGGCGGTTTTCCGCCTGCTGCGCCTCCACTTGGGCCTGCAACGCGGCCACCTCCTGCTGGCCGCCGTTGCCCAGCCAGAACTTGTATTGCAGTGCCGCCAGCAGCACTACCGCAAGAACGACCAAGACGCGAATCGGTGCGGGCACGGCGGCAGAACGCCTCAGCGCTTGAGCGAGACGAAGGCGTCACGCCCGGCGTAGCGCGCGGCACTGCCCAGTTGCTGTTCGATGCGCAGCAGCTGGTTGTACTTGGCCACGCGGTCGCTGCGGCACAGCGAGCCGGTCTTGATCTGGGTCGCGGTGGTGGCGACGGCAATGTCGGCGATCGTGGTGTCCTCGGTTTCGCCTGAGCGATGCGAGACGATCGCCGCGTACTTGGCGGCATCGGCCATCGCGATGGCTTCCAGCGTTTCGCTGAGGGTGCCGATCTGGTTGACCTTGATCAGGATGGCATTGGCCACACCGCGGCTGATGCCGTCCTTGAAGATGCGCGGATTGGTGACGAACAGGTCATCGCCCACCAGCTGCACCTTGCCACCCAAACGGTCGGTCAGCAGCTTCCAGCCGTCCCAGTCGTCTTCGGCCATGCCGTCTTCAATGGTGATGATCGGGTACTGCGCGCACCAGCCGGCGAGGAAATCGACGAACTGCTCGGACGACAGCCGCTTGCCTTCGCCGGTGAGGTTGTATTTGCCGTTTTCGAAGAATTCGGTGGAAGCCACGTCCAGCCCCAGCAGCACGTCTTCGCCCGCCTTGTAGCCCGCCTTGCCGATGGCTTCGAGGATGGTTTCCAGCGCTTCTTCATTGCTGCGCAGATCGGGCGCGAAACCGCCCTCGTCGCCCACTGCGGTGGACAGGCCACGCGCCTTGAGCACGGACTTGAGCGCGTGGAAGATCTCGGTACCGCTGCGCAGGGCTTCGCTGAAGGAATCAAAGCCCACCGGCAGCACCATGAACTCCTGCAGGTCGACATTGTTGTCGGCATGGGCGCCGCCGTTGATGATGTTCATCATCGGCACCGGCAGCGCGGGCGTGGCGCCGGTCAGGCCGGCCAGGTACTGCCACAGCGCCTGCTTCCTCGAAGCTGCCACCGCGTGCGCGGCGGCCAGCGACACGCCCAGCAGCGCATTGGCGCCCAAGCGACCTTTGTTCTCGGTGCCGTCAAGATCGATCAGGCGCTGATCCAGACCCCGTTGGTCGGCAGCATCGAATCCCTTCAGGGTCTCGGCGATGGCGCCGTTGACGTTGCCCACCGCCTTCAGCACCCCCTTGCCCAGATAGCGGGTCTTGTCGCCGTCGCGCAGCTCCACCGCTTCCTTGCTGCCGGTGGAGGCACCGGAGGGCACGGCCGCACGACCGACGCTGCCGTCGGCCAAGGCGACTTCGGCTTCCAGAGTGGGGTTGCCGCGGCTGTCGAGAATTTCGCGGGCGTGGACGTGGGTGATCGTAGTCATCGTGTCTGGTTTGTGGGGGGATTAAAGGGAGTTTTCCAGAAAACCGCTGCGCTTGGTGATCTGATCCAATTCCAGCAAGGTATGCAGCAATGCCTCCATCTTGCCCAATGGCCAGGCATTGGGGCCATCGGAAAGGGCCTTGCTGGGGTCGGGATGGGTTTCCATGAAGATGCCGGCCACGCCCACCGCAATGGCGGCACGCGCCAGCACCGGCACGAACTCGCGCTGGCCGCCGGAACTGGCGCCCTGCCCGCCCGGCAACTGCACCGAATGGGTGGCGTCGAACACCACCGGGCAGCCAGTCTCGCGCATCACGCTGAGGCTGCGCATGTCGGACACCAGATTGTTGTAGCCGAAGCTGGCGCCACGCTCGCACACCATGATCTGGTGGTTGCCGGTGGATTTGGCTTTTTCCACCACCGGTTTCATGTCCCAAGGCGAGAGGAACTGGCCTTTCTTGATGTTGACCGGCTTGCCGGTGGCGCAGACCTTGGTGATGAAGTCGGTCTGCCGCACCAGAAAGGCTGGTGTCTGCAGCACGTCGACCACGCTGGCCACTTCATCCATCGGCGTGTATTCGTGGACATCGGTCAACACCGGCACGCCAAGCTGCCGCTTCACTTCGGCCAGCACCCGCAGCCCTTCTTCCATGCCCGGGCCGCGGAAGCTCGAAATCGAGGTGCGGTTGGCCTTGTCAAAACTGGACTTGAAGATGAAGTTGATCCCGAGCCGGCCGGTGATCTCCTTCAGCTGCCCGGCAACATCCACCTGCAGCTGCTCGGATTCGATCACGCAGGGGCCGGCGATCAGGAACAGCGGTTTGTCCAGCCCAACCTCGAAGCCGCAAAGATTCATGGCGTCACTCACTTCTGCTGGGTCGCCTTGCGTTCGCGGGCGGCCTTGATGAACCCGATGAACAGCGGATGGCCGCTGCGCGGGGTGGACAGGAATTCCGGGTGTGCCTGGCAGGCCAGGAACCACGGGTGTACGGCCTGCGGCAGCTCGACCATCTCCACCAGCAGGTCATCCATCGACTTGGCGGAGATCACCAACCCGGCCTCCTCCAGCTGCACGCGGTAGCGGTTGTTGAACTCATAGCGATGACGATGACGCTCGCCCACCACGTCCTTGCCGTACAGCGCATGCGCCAACGTGCCCGGCTTGATGCGTTGCTCCTGCAGGCCCAGACGCATGGTGCCGCCAAGGTCGGAGTCTTCGCCGCGCCGCTCGATGTCGCCACTCTGGGTGCGCCACTCGGTGATCAAGCCGATCACCGGGTGCACGGCCTGCTTGTCATTCTCGGTGCTGTTGGCGCCTGCCAGCCCGGCCTCGTGGCGAGCCATGTCCACCACCGCCGCCTGCATGCCGTAGCAGATGCCGAAATACGGCAGACCGATTTCGCGCGCGAACTTCGAAGTCAACACCTTGCCTTCAAAGCCGCGATCGCCAAAGCCACCCGGCACCAGCACGCCATCCACGCCGGCCAGCACCTTGGCCGCGCCGTCACGCTCCACGTCTTCGGCTTCCAGCCACTTCAAATTGACGCGGGTGCGCTGGCGGATGCCCCCATGCTTGAGGGCCTCGCCCACCGACTTGTAGGCATCCTTGTGGTCAACGTATTTGCCGACGACGGCAATGGTGACCTCGTCCTGCGGGTGCTGCGACGCCTCCACCACCGCGTCCCATTCCGACAGATCCGCAGTACCGGCCTGCAGGCGCAGCTGATCGACCACGATCTGGTCCAGCGCCTGCGCGTGGAACCAGCGCGGAATCTTGTGAATGTTGTCGAGGTCGATGGCGGAGACCACCGCCTTTTCCGGCACGTTGGTAAACAGTGCGATCTTGCGTCGCTCGCTGTCCGGCAGCGGCTGCTCGCTGCGGCAGATCAGCACGTCGGGCTGAATGCCGATGCTGCGCAGTTCCTTCACCGAATGTTGGGTGGGCTTGGTCTTGAGTTCACCGGCGGCGGCGATGTAGGGCACCAGCGTCAGGTGCATGAACATCGCCTTGTCGGCGCCGCGCTCGGTGCGCAGCTGGCGAATGGCCTCAAGGAAGGGCAGCGATTCGATGTCGCCCACGGTGCCGCCGATCTCGACGATGCCGACGTCAAAACCACGGGTTGCCGCATCGATGCAGGATTTGATCTGGTCGGTGACGTGCGGGATCACCTGCACGGTGCCACCCAGATAATCACCGCGGCGCTCCTTGCGGATCACGGCCTCGTAGATCTTGCCGGTGGTGATGGAGTTCAGCCCCGACAGCCGCGTGTTGACGAAGCGCTCGTAATGGCCGAGGTCAAGATCGGTCTCGGCGCCATCGTCGGTGACATAGACCTCGCCGTGCTGGAACGGGCTCATGGTGCCCGGATCGACATTGAGGTAGGGGTCGAGCTTCATCATAGTGACGCGCAGGCCACGCGCTTCGAGGATGGCGGCAAGCGAGGCAGCGGCAATGCCCTTGCCAAGCGAAGACACCACGCCTCCGGTCACGAACAGGAGGGGTGTCTGGGATTCTGAGGAAGTCATGTCGGCAGCGCGGCGCTGGAAACCCATATTCTAGCGGCAAGTGCGGCGTCGCGCCCGGCCCGGCCCGATGCATTTCAGGCAAGCCGCTGATTGCATTCACTTATCCCTCACACATGCAGGCATCCAACCGCTGCCGAAGTTGCCGCACCAAGGCCACGTCGGTGCGCCAATAGGCCGACGCCAGTCCTGCCGGGCCCGCCGGCCCCCACCCGGCCTGCAGGGCTTTGGCCGACGCATGAAACTCGCACGCGCCAGTGGCCTGTACCGCGGCGGCGATGTTGTCGGCCGTCAACCCGGCCCCGGCAAGCAGGCGCAGGCGGCCGGCAGCGCGCCGAATGTCGGCCGCGATGACCGGCGCCCCCTGCAGGGCCGTATCCGCCCCGCCCGACGTCAAAATCCGCTCACAGCCCAAGGCCACTGCCTGTTCCAGCGCCTCCGCGCGATTGGCCACGCAGTCGAAGGCGCGGTGGAAGGTGACGCCCAGCGGGCCTGCTGCCTCCACCAGGCTGCGGCAGCCTTCGCCATCCACCGTACCTTGCGCTGTCAGCGCACCGATCACCACGCCATCGCAGCCCACACGCACGCAGGTTTCGACATCGCGCCGCATGGCCTCCCATTCCAGCGGCGAATACACGAAATCTCCACCGCGCGGTCGGATCAGCACGTATAGCGGGATCGAGAGGCGTTCACGCGCCAGCGTCAGGGTGCCGTAGGCAGGGGTGCAGCCCCCCTCGCCGAGGTTTTCGCACAGCTCGACGCGGTCGGCCCCACCGGTTTGCGCCGCCAGCGCGGATTCCAGCGAATTGGCGGCAATTTCCAGCAGCAGCCGTGCGCTCATGTCTGGCTGCTGGCGTAGACCGAAGGTGACTCCAGCAGCGCGTCCTGCCGGTCCGCATCACAGACGGCATACACGAAGCCTCGATGCAGCGCGAACGCGCCCACCTCGCCATGGAGGTTCATGGCCAGGAAGCAGACCTGCAGGGTCTTGCTGGCTTCCGGGCGCTTGGCCACCACCCGTTCGATGGCGATCCGGCAGGCCTCGGCCGGCGCATGGCCTTGCCGCATCAGTTCAACCACGAGGAAGCTGGCGGCATTGCGCAGCATTTCCTCGCCCACACCTGATGCGGTGGCGCCACCAACTGCATCATCGACATACAGGCCAGCGCCGATGATCGGGCTGTCGCCCACCCGGCCGCGCAGCTTGAAGGCCATGCCGCTGGTGGTGCAGGCACCAGCCATGCGGCCGTCGGCCCCCAGCGCCAACATGCCGATGGTGTCGTGGTTCTCCTTGTTGCCGGGAAGGGCGCGCCGCTCGATGTTGATCTCTGGCTTGTACGCCGAGGTTTTCAGCCACTCGCGCCATGCCTTTTCGGCTTCCGGGGTGCGCAGGCTGCGCGGGGTGAAGCCCTGCGCCAGCGCAAACTGGCGCGCACCGGCGCCCACCAGCAGCACGTGCGGGGTCTGCTCCATCACTTTGCGCGCCACGCTGATCGGGTGGTCAATGTCCTCCAGCGCCGCCACCGCGCCACAGCCGCCATCGCCACGCATGATGCTGGCATCCAGCGTCACGTAGCCGTCGCGGTCAGGGTAGCCACAGCGCCCCACGGTGGCGTTGCATTGTCCGGTTTCGGCCCAGCGCGCACCTGCTTCCACGGCATCCAAGGCACTGCCGCCTGACTCCAGCACCGCCCAAGCGGCACGGTTGGCCGGCACACCAAAATCCCAGGTGGAGACCACCTTGGCCCGGGCCGGCCCGGATGCTGCCCGCGCCTTGGGCAGCGACGCCGCCGCGGCCATCAGCAAGGAAGACTGCAGAAATCGACGTCGATTGGTCATTTGAAACTCCTTCGCCTGGCGGCGCAGTTCACTCCTGCTGGGCCGCATGCCAGGCAGCCGCACCGATCAGGCCAAGCAAGCCGTGTTCCAGCGTATGCACCGGGATATCACGCATGGGGTCGGACAGCACCCCTTTGTCGATGAAGCGCTGCATGAACCCCCCCTGGCGCAGATAGTGTTGCAGGTGCCCCGTGAGCCCGCCCGCCAAGCAGACCGATCGCGCCCGGAACGTGATGGCCAGATCCCCGGCAAAGCTGCCCAGCCAACGGCAGAACAGCGCAGCGCATTCGGAGGCCAGCAGGTCACGGCCCGCATCTGCCGCATCCACCAGGTCGGAAGGCGTGTGCCAGCGCGGCTGGACGCCCCGCAGTTCGCACAGCGCGTTGTACAGATTCATCAGGCCGGGCCCGGAGAACACGCGTTCACTGGCCACATGCCCGAAACGCGCCTGCAGCAGGCGCACCACATCCAGCTCCAAGGGCGTGTTGGCGGCCAACGCCGCATGCCCGGCTTCACTGGGTTGCACACCCGGGCGCCCGCCCTGGTCGATGACCAGGGCCGCCCCCAACCCGGTACCGGGCCCCAGCAGCAGGGCCGGCAGGGCCAATCCACCGCCATTCCCGGCCCCCAGCACCTGCAGATCCGCTTGGGGAATCCGGGGCAGCGCCCACGCCAGTGCCTCGAAATCATTGAGCAGATGCAACTGGCCGATCCCGGCGTCGCGCCGGGTCGTCGACAGCGTGACTTTCCACGGCAGGTTGCTGTTGAGCAGGACATCCCCCTGCAGCACACCCGCGATGGCCACCACGCAGGTATCCGGAAACGCCCCCTTGCATTCCTTTGCCGCATCCTCACGAAATTGGCGCAGGATCGGCGCCAGGCCTTCAAATTTGGCGCAGGCATAGCGCCGATGGATCTGGATGGTGATCTGCCCGTCGATGACATCCAGCACCCCGAGCCGGGCATAGGTGCCGCCCACGTCGCCCGCCAGCAATCGCAGCC